>DASYBJ010000382.1:0-12872 GCA_036500845.1 Acidobacteriaceae bacterium | reverse complement strand
GGCTCGCTTGGCTCTTGGCGTCCTGCTACCGATTCCGCGAAGTAGTGTTGAGATCATCGCGTCCGTTTCAGTTTTATCGAGGGGTCCGTGACCCACCATCAAGCGTAAGACCATGGGCCCAAAGATCAGGTCGAGAACAAGTTCCCGATCCAGCGTATGGTCGATCTCGCCGCGCTTTATGGCGCGGTCCAACAGCTCCCCAGCCGCTTTACGGCGTGGAATCAAGAAACGCTCGCGGAACAAAGCAGCAAATTCCGGGTCACTTTGGGCCTCAGCTAGGAACTCAGTGAAAACCCGCCCACTCGAGCTCAAGTAGAATCGCATAGTTGCACGAAGTAGCTCCGCAAGATCTCTCTCCGCATCGCCTGTGTCAGGTATCACTATCATCTTGTCCATTGTTTTTCGAAAGGCGTCTAGGGCGACATAGGCTTTGCTCGGCCACCATTTGTAGATGGTCATTTTCCCGACACCTGCGTTGCGGGCGATTGCTTCGATAGTGACGTTGCGCAATGGTTTCTCCTTCAGAAGTTGAAGGGTCGCAGCCAGAATGGCTTCTTCGCATTCGCTGCTACGTTGGCGGCCAGGGCTCTTCAATTCGGTCATGGATCCTTTCGGTAGGCCTGAGTCGGCCAAATCTACTCTCGTGAGAGGCCGTTTGAATACTGATACTCCAGATCGCTCAAAGCAGGAACTTAGATCTGAGCCTATCTCTCCTAGGCTGAGGGAAAGTTGAACATCTCCCGAGTCTCAGCAAAGACGCAGCTGTGAATCCGTGCTGCTGTTTGCGTGCTGCCCAACAGCACGGGTCGGGTGGGCAATATTGAAGTGTCAGTTTAAAGTTCAGTAACAAAGTGCATCTTTAACGTTACCTGGAAGATCAAATCTGTCTGACCCCGCTTGGAAGATCAGATCTATAGCGCCGTGGTATTACTAGACTATACGTATAGTATTTGCCAATGACAACTGAGCTGCTCGTGAACGCTTGGGCGGTAATCGAGGAACCAAAATGTGGATTGTCAGACTCGCCCTGAACCGACCATATACGTTTATCGTTCTGGCGCTGCTCGTTCTTATCCTGAGCCCGGTCGTCATTTTGAGGACGCCAACGGACATCTTCCCTAGCATCAATATTCCTGTGATCGCAGTGGCCTGGACCTATACCGGCCTCACCCCAGAAGAGATGGAAGGGCGGATCACGACGGTCTATGAGCGCATTCTCACCACGACTGTCGACAACATTGAGCACATCGAGTCCACGACAGTAAACGGAACGGCCATCGTCAAAATATATTTACAGCCGAACGCCAGTATTGACCGCGCAAATGCGCAAATCACGGCAGTCTCCCAAACTATTCTGCGCCAATTACCTCCGGGCTCACTGCCTCCACTTGTTCTTGATTACAACGCATCCACAGTTCCCATCCTTCAGCTTGGACTTTCGGGAAAGAATCTTACAGAGTCGCAACTCAACGACCTTGCGTTGAACTTTTTACGTACACAGTTGGTCACCGTGCCGGGCGCCTCTGTTCCCTTTCCCTTTGGCGGAAGACAGCGCCAGGTCATGGTCAATCTTAACCAGGGCTTGCTCCAGGCTAAGGGGCTCTCGCCGAACGATGTGCTCACCGCGGTCGGCAATCAAAATCTTATCTTGCCCGGCGGCACAGCCAAGATGGGAAGCTTTGAATACGACGTGGACCTGAACGCAGATGTGAAAACTGTCCGGGAGCTTAACGATCTTCCTGTCAAGACCGTTGGAAATGCCGTGATCTATCTTCGTGACGTCGCCACGGTCAGCGACGGTTTCGCGCCACAGACAAACATCGTCCGTCAGGACGGCAATCGTGGGACGTTGGTGACGGTACTTAAGGCGGGGGATGCTTCGACGATCGATGTGGTCAAGGGTGTGCGCCAAATCCTGCCGCGCGTAGCGCAGACCCTTCCGTCTGATCTTAAGATCCAACCACTCTCGGATCAATCGATCTTCGTTCGGGGCTCTATCAACGGCGTTATCCGTGAGGCCATCATCGCCGCGGCTCTCACGGGCATCATGATCCTCATCTTTCTTGGAAGCTGGCGAAGCACAGTTATCATCGCCATCTCCATCCCCTTGTCCATTCTGAGTTCGGTAATGGTGCTCAGCTTTCTGCACGAGACCATCAACATCATGACGCTTGGTGGACTCGCACTCGCTGTCGGCATCCTCGTCGACGACGCTACCGTTACCATTGAGAATATCGAGCGCCATCTTGAAGAGGGTGCTGCGCTCCACGATGGCATCCTCGATGGAGCTGCTCAGATTGCTGTTCCTGCGCTGGTCTCGACATTGTGTATCTGTATTGTCTTTCTGCCGATGTTCATCCTTAGCGGCGTTGCCAAGTACCTCTTTGTTCCTCTCGCTGAGGCAGTCATCTTTGCGATGATCGCGTCATACATCTTGTCCCGTACGCTGGTGCCCACACTGGCGATGTACTTGTTGAAGGCCAGGCAACACGGCGCTCAGGGGTCACACAGTCCATTTGCTCGCTTCCAGCGGGGATTCGAACGACTTTTTGAAAGAGTTCGCCTTGCCTACTCGTCTTTGCTCACTAGGCTTGTCTCGTCGAGGAAGATTTTTGTTCCGGGCTTTTTGTTCGCCAGCCTCTGCGCATTCGCCCTCATTCCATTTCTTGGTCAGGACTTCTTCCCAAATACAGATAGTGGACAGTTTATCCTGCACGTGCGCGCCAAGACCGGGACGCGTATCGAAGAGACCGCCCGTTTGGCCGATCTGGTGGAAACCAGCATCCGGCAGACGATTCCGGGGACCGAAGTCGATAACATTCTCGACAATATTGGCCTGCCGTTCAGCAACATCAATTACGTCTACAACAACTCAGGGCTCACTGGGGCTGCCGACGCGGATGTGCTCGTCTCTCTGAAAGAGAAGCATCACCGGACCGCAGACTACGTGCGCACTCTGCGTGAGAAGCTCCCCCGTGAATTTCCTGGAACGACGTTCTATTTCCTTCCGGCTGACATCGTGACCCAGATCCTGAACTTTGGTCTTCCTGCGCCGATTGACATTCAGATCGATGGTCCTGACATCGATAGGAATAGCCGCGTCGCCGACAAAATGCTCACGGAACTAAGCCACGTCCGCGGCATTACCGACCTGCGTATCCAGCAGCAGTCCGACTATCCCAAGTTCCACGTTGCGGTGGACCGCACGAAGGCTGCGCAGGGAGGGTTCACTGAACGCGACGTCGCCAACAGCATGTTGATTTCTCTCAGTGGAAGCTTCCAGGTCACGCCCATGTTTTATCTCAACCCGAAGAACGGCGTCTCCTACAACCTGGTCACGCAGACCCCTCAATACGATATCCAGTCCGGTCAGGATCTCCAGAACATTCCTATCAGCGGTCCGAATCAGAGGCGGCCGGCGATCCTCACTGATGTTGCTTCGATTCAGCGCACGAGTGAACTTGCTTCTATCAATCACTACAATATCCGCCGCGTAGTCGATATCTATGCTTCAGTACAGGATCGGGATCTCGGTGCGGTTGGCCGCGAAGCGACCCGCATCGTCGACGCGAATCGAAAATTACTTCCGCGCGGGAGCTTCGTATCGCTTCGCGGGCAGTACGGCACGATGCGCAGCTCCTACATCGGCTTGATCGGCGGTCTGGGCTTTGCGATCATTCTGGTATACCTGCTCATCGTGGTGAACTTCCAGTCCTGGCTTGACCCTTTCATCATCATTACCGCACTCCCCGCGGCCCTGGCCGGAATCGTTTTATTTCTCTTCGTTACGCACACAACGCTTAGCGTTCCTGCTCTTATGGGTGCCATCATGTGCATGGGCGTTGCCACCGCCAACAGCATCCTCGTCGTGGCTTTTGCCAAAGAGAGGCTTCTCCACCACGGTGATTCGTTCATGGCCGCTATCGAAGCGGGCGCCACGCGTTTCCGACCGGTGATTATGACGGCTTTGGCGATGATCATCGGCATGATTCCGATGGCCCTTGGTCTCGGCGATGGCGGTGAACAGAATGCGCCCTTAGGCCGCGCCGTCATTGGAGGTCTGCTCTGCGCCACGGTCGCCACTCTGGTCTTTGTCCCGTCAGTGTTTGCCCTCTTACATGGACGACGCGCTTCGACGGAAATGCAGCCCGTAACAGAGTCCGGCAACCAACCTATTCACGCGTAATAGCGATGTATACGAATGGAGACATGACATGAACACCATTGAGAACAATCTATCTCAGGTCGACCAACCCGATCCGAAATCAGCCCCTCGGGTACCGTCAAAGCCGGTGTCTCACTGGTTGTGGATTGGTCTGGGGGCTGCAGTCCTTGTCCTCGGGACTGTCATCTATTCCGGTATTCACGAACGCGCCCATGCGGAAAGCACTCTAGGCGTTAGCACAGAGCGAGCAGCAGTCCCGACCGTCAGTATTGTGCATCCCTCGTCAGGCGCATCGTCCCAAGACGTCGTGTTGCCCGGCAACACTCAGGCGTTCAACGATACGCCAATCTATGCGCGCACCAACGGTTATCTCAAGCGTTGGTTTGTAGATATCGGAGCTCATGTCAAGCAAGGTCAACTGCTCGCAGAGATCGACACCCCGGAAGTCGATCAGCAACTAGAGCAGGCTCGTGCAGACCTGAAGAATGCCCAGGCAAACGAGCAGCTGGCGCAGATTACCGCAGCGCGTTGGCAGAACCTGCTTAAAACGAACTCCGTCTCCAAGCAGGAGACGGATCAGGCGGTCAGCGATCTCAGCGCGCGGCAGGCATCCGTCGACTCCATGACGGCCAACGTCCACCGACTGGAGCAACTGCAATCGTTCGAAAAGGTTTATGCTCCCTTTGCTGGTGTTATCACCGCACGAAACACGGACATCGGCGCACTCATCAATGCCGGAGCCGGCGGAGTGCCGCAGGAGCTGTTCCACATGGCGGCGGTGAACAGACTACGCGTCTTCGTCGCTGTGCCAGAAGTCGATTCTCGCGCTGCGCAGACCGGAGCCAAGGCCACACTGACTCTCGATGAGTTCCCCGGCGAAACCTTTCAGGGCACGATCGTCCGCGATTCGGACTCGATTGACCCCGCCTCCCGTACGCTGAATGTCGAGGTCGATATCGACAATACGCAAGGCCGCTTCAAGCCCGGCGCCTATGTCTTTGTGCACCTCAAGCTCCCTCAGTCCATCCACAGTGCCACTCTCACCATTCCAGCCAACACCCTGCTTTTTCGGGCAGAAGGTTTGCGCGTCGCTGTGGTTCGCAACGGTCGCGCAGAGCTTACTCCAATCACGATCGGTCACGACTTTGGAGCCACAGTCGAGGTGGTCGCTGGTCTTCAATCGGCTGACGAGGTCGTTGTGAACCCATCGGATTCCCTGACCAGTGGCAGTCAGGTTCAGATAAGTGCGCCGCAGGCTGGAGGCTCAAAGTGAAAACGACGTCTCACATTTAGCTTGCTGAAGCGACTCAAAGGCGGTCGAACCTCCCGCCCTCGCTTCTGCTCATCTCGGTTTGCCTTCCCCAAACTACTACCATTCTCCCGGGCGGCGGTCCGATGAGTGACAGAACAGAGAATCCGAGCTGATACTCTTCAGCGCGTGAGAATGGGAATGCCGCTGCGCTGGATATGGAGAACAGACACCCAGCGTTTGTGGATCGTAAGGGGAGCGAGGTGGGTGGAATTTATCCCACCAGATGTTCCATTGATCAACAACATTCGAGTGCATCGGGAATAAAACTCGGGCTCCCTCGTTTAATGCTATGTGTCCCAAGAGCACTCGCCATCGGGATCCTTCGAGGAGCTAGCTATTCCGCTCTTCGATCGTCTCTGTTGTTTCGCCCACCGGCTCACGAAGATTCGGGAGCAGGCCGAGGATCTGGGACAGGCAACCTATGCGGGGGCGCGCAAGAGCCTCTCCTCTCTCCAACCTGGCACCAAGTTCCGGACCTGCGTTCACCGGATTCTACGTAACGCGTTTCTTGCTTCCCGCACCGGTTTGAATCGCAATCTTCACGATCCAAAAAGACGGGAGGCTCGGCTCAGTACTTGCGGTTGTCTCCACCAACTCAGGCTCAAAATCATACACGCCTCGGAGAGAGGCAATAGACAACATAGGAGCGTGCAAGAATGCATCCTGATTCGCGAGGCGCAAGACGGCAACCACAGCGCCTTTGAGCAGTTGGTACACGCGCACGATCGAGCAGTGCTTAGACTTGCGTTTCGGATAACGGGCTCGCAGAGCGACGCCCAGGACATCTATCAAGAAGTATTTCTAAGAGCATACAAGAAGCTAGGTGGCTTCCCCTCCGAGTGCTCCTTCTCTACTTGGATCTACCGGATCACTACCATCGCCTGCTTGAATTACCTCCGTCAGAACAATAGAGAGCACAGCGCGAGAGAAGTAAAGCTTGGGGGCAACCACCAATGGTCCTTGCTGAACGATGCTTCGAATGAGGGATCAGCTACCGACCTAGAGCAACGATTACGCCGAGAAAGAATTGAACAGATCTTATTCGCTCTTCAAAGATTAACGCCGCGTGAGCGCATGGTCGTTGAGCTGAAGCATTTCCAGGGGCTGAAGCTGCGGACCGTAAGCGAGATTCTCGATATTTCGGACAGATCGGTAGCAACCAGTTTGTTCCGAGCTACGCAAAAGCTGCGTTTCAGTTTGCTCGGCTCTGCAAAGGACAGAGAGCATCGATGAAGCTGCGGTGTGAGCCCGGAAGAGTGAATCGAGTTCGGATTTCCAATCTCCGAACTCCGACCGCTCAAGCCAGCTTCTCCAGAAGACGCTGCACCGGCTTTTCTGCTCCGAAAGATATGAGGTCGATGTCGTCCGAAATGGCGAGGTTGGTCTTCGTTGCAGGACCTTCGAGTCATGGAGATGTTTCTCCGAAGACCCCCCTCCACAGTGGTCGTCGATCTACAGCAACCGGCTTTAGGCGTCTGATCTTCGCAACAAATTGCGAGCTCGACTCCTGGTCCGGCCTTTGTAGTTTTTACGCGGGCTCAGAGATTGCGGGCAAGGCCCTTCTATCGGGCCTACGATCCCGTGATCATGCCGTTCAACCCAGGAAAAGATGTTGCGTGTCTCCCCGCGGCGAATGTGAGGTGCGAAATGCGGTCCTTGGCAACTGCGATAGTCATATCGACCGTGTCGTTTACGACTGCCTACGCCCGTGCCTCGGGCCTAGAGGACAGTCGACATACTTTCATCGCGCTTGAGGCCAAGGCGGATCAAGCCCCGCCCAGAGACAGATGCTTTCTCTATGCGGAGCTCGTCAGCCAGATGACGGACGTGGCCGGCCAGCAGTTCAACGCCGGTGATTCCGTGCAGGCCTCGGAAACTCTGAAGCTGATACAACGGTATGCAGAGAAGATCCATATGGGCGCTGCCGATGACAGTAAAAAGCTAAAAAATGCCGAGATCCTCATGCAGCGCACCTGCTTCCGCCTCAAAGGGATCCTCAGCGAAGTGTCATATGAAGACCGGCAGGGTTTGGAGGCGGCTCTGAAGCAGCTCAATCAGGTTCAGGCGGAGCTGATGATGCAGGTTTTCAAAAAGTAGAATGCGCCTGCACCTTCTTAGAGACGACACCGCCACACATAATTCAACAGAAACGACCGGTTTATGGATGGGCTGCGGACAACGTCGTGAGTGCGTTCATAGTGAATTTAAGAATGTAATCAACGCTTTTTGTTGATCTGGCGTCAACTCTTTAAACCGCTTCCTCGGTTCACGTGCTTCATCGTCATGACGCGAGATGGCGTTCTCGATAGATAGTGACTTGAGGTCGTGCATGAAGCGGGACTTTGTGCGTAAGCCCCAAAGTGGAGCGGTCCTTAATTTGTTAGCCGTGTCTTGTGGTCCAACCTGGACAATCCCGTCCCCCGTCCCTACGTCATGCAACAAAAAGTCACCGAAGGGATGTATTACCTTGCCACCCAAAGCTTCTGGAACAGTGAACATGCCACCGTCCACAACAGTCCCAGCCTGAGCGGTGGTAATGGTTTCCACGTGGCATACACTGCAGCCGATGCTTCTGAAGAGTTGCTGTCCCTGTTGTGCGGTCGAAGTGGAGGCTAGCACTACGTCGCGCGGCGGCACCATCGTGCCACGTACGAACTGAGCAAAGTGGTCGATGTCCGCTAGTCCGAGGCTATCCGGCTGATCTTCGGGATCGGTCGTGGTCTTGCAGACCGAAGTAACATCATGAGGACGTAGCCGGTTCGTGACCCCCATTTCGTTTACATAAGCATCCGCAATAAAGGAGAGCAGACTACTGTGCTGGTCCTTCCAGCCAAAGCGTCCAACGCGTGTCTGTCCCGGAGCCTCGAAGATTGGGGCCTGCACAATTTCTCCGTGAATCTTTCCCTCACTTAGTTCGGGTTCTTCGTCGGCAATAGCCATCAGAGTTTTATCGTCGATGGCTTCCACAAAGCCATCTCCTAGGGTGTTGAGGGCGGCGCGCAGTGCACGGATGTTTTCTGTCGCAGGTATGTGTTCCTGGGCCTGTGGACAGATGGCCCGATCATCGACAATCGATCGGCCAGTAATTGTGTCATTTCCATCGTTGATAAAGATTGTTGGATTTACGAAATTGCCATTTTCATCATTGTGACCAACTCTGAGTTCTGTAACCTGGCTGGCTCCGCCACTATTGGGGTTCTCATGGCAGCTGACGCAGGCAGTTGCGTTATACACAGGCCCAAGGCCCGTCTGGGAAGGTGTTGGACTTTGAGCCTGATGGTTTTGTTCGTAGATTTGCTGATCCAGAGCAAACGTGTCGCCGGGTGGTTCGAGCATTCCGTTGCTGACACTTTGTGCACCATTAAAGCTGGGAGTACTAAACCCCGCCGGCGCTTCGGTTGCTGACTCCTCCGCGATTCCGGCGAGTCCGACGGCCAATGCGGCCGATGCTGCGAACAGGCACGCACTAAGGAGAACCTTCTTATGACGCGAGATAAGCATGAACGCTCCCTCGCCGACGCACCGGCGGTTTCACTCTTGCGCGGAACGTAAGCTGGTTAGATCAGTTGGCTCCCAATCTTCTATACCGTGATCGAACCTATAGGATCACGGCCAAGAGATTAGTCAGAGCCTATAGCGTCTCTAACTGCGACACGCGAAGATTATTCCCGCAGCGGAGAAAATACTTTTGAGATAGAGGAATCACCAGCCAGACAGCCGGCCTGCCCTTTCCAAGATAGCAAACCTTCGTGGCTGGCTGTAGAAGGAGGCGTTCATCCTGTCGCCTCTTGGATCCGTGGAAGGCGTGGTCTGGTCTTCCCTACGCCAGATCGCAAATGCATTGTAACCGGGAGCCTTCCGATCACCTGGGACGTTAAACAGGTAAATTGCCAAACTTTGGCTGGGCCATTCTCGAGCTCGAATATTTCTTTGAGTGCTGGGAATATTTTCGCCGGCTTCTAAGTTATAACCGGCAGTCAAAGTATGTGGCGCCATGATCTACCGCACAAACAGCTCCACAGCCCTCACCTATCAGCAATTCACTCAGAATCGATGTCGTGGCTGTTTTCTAGTCAACGCATTCCGCAGCTGTAGTCGAACAGCAGGACCCCGATCTACGACGCAGCAACTCACGGTCAATGTCTTACCGACGTTCAACAAACTAACGATCCGGACAAAAAAAGGAGAAGATAAATGAAGCAATTCGAGAACAAAGGTTCAAATCGGCGCTCTTTTCTCAAGCAAGGGGCCCTGGCTGCGGGCGTAGCTACCGTAAGTGCCGGGCTGTTCACTAGCGGCGCATCGGCTCTGAGCCAAGAATGGGAAGAAGGAAGCCCCACACAAGGAGACATTGCGATTTTGCAGTTGTTGCTTGCTGCGGAGATCATCGAGACGGATCTGTGGCAACAATATAATGAGCTCGGAGGCGTCGGAGCAACCGGTGGGCCGAGTCAAACCTACATCACTGCCCTTCAACAGCTTGATGGGGACATGCCGCAGTACATCTCTGATAACACCGACGATGAGATAAGCCACGTGGCCTTTCTCACTGCCTACTTGAAATCGAAGGGCCAACAGCCAATCAATTTGGACAAGTTCCGGAATCTGCCGAGCAGCGCAGCGCCAGGCGCCCAGAAGATCGGACGCCTCACAAATCTCATGCAGTTGAGCGTTGACACCAGTTGGTGGACTCGGTACCGCGGTAAAGATAATCCCGATCTCGGTGCTACGTTTCCCCAAGCAATCCCGAGTTTGAACGTTGGGCAGCATCCAGCAATTCCGACGTCTCAAGCGGACCTGAATGACGCTAACCATATTCAAGCGATCGCTAACACCGCGGGATTCCACTTCGGCTTTATTGAGCAGGCGGGTACCAGTCTCTATGCTACTCTCAGCCAGCGGGTTTCGAGCCGGGAAGTGCTGCGAATCACAATCAGTATCGGCGGATCAGAGATCATGCACTTCCAGGTCTGGCATGACAAGGCAGGGAATGCGGTCGCATTGACCGACGGTTCGCTGACGTTTCAGAACCTCGCTCTCAACCAACCAGAATCCTTACAGGCAAACCTGATCATGCCTGAGCCGTGTGATTTCATCAAAGGCTTGCCGGAATGCGCAATCATCCGCCCGACTGGTGCGGGACAGCTCGATGCAGTGGGCGCCATCAACGGGTTCATCGCTGACGGGCTTTTCATCGGGCAGCCGAAGGAGTTCACCCAGTTGTTACTCCACCTAGCGAACGAGGCAGATGAGGCTAAACCGGAACAGTAGACCCTTCCATGCGGTGATGCAGTAAGCCTGCAATGGCGCAACAGAAAGGAGGCGGCAGGTCCAGTTGCTGCTGCCTCCTGGCCGGGGTGACAGACTTGAAGATGTGCCTGTGAGGAGTTCTTCCTCAGGGTTGCAGCAGGCATTCAGGAGTCAGGCTACGCTCACCTGTCTATAAGGTCCATTGAACTGCGCTCGCTAAACGGAACGTCATAAGTAATTGCGTGTCGAGTGCAAGTAGATATTGTGGAAGCGGCCGAATCTATTGCTCGATACGCAAATGTCTACGACGCTGTGTTTTAACGAAGTCACTGCGACAGGTCGCTAGCGGCTGCAGGTCACGATGCTGTGCTTCACTGTCATCGTCGCCCAGAGCCGGGCACCGGTTGGAGGAGAATAGTGCGCGGTAAGCGCGGTAAGCGCGGTAAGTCCCCCTCGGTAGCGAGCGATTTCTGCATGGAAAGAGTGGAAAGCCTCTTTTGAGGAAAACTGGCTGCTTCGGCACGGCGGTTGAACCCGCAAAAATACACCGATGTCCCCCTGCTAAGTATCGGAAGAGAAGACACGCGCATACTTTATTAGATGCATGCAAACTGACCACGTTGAAAAACACGCCGCCATCGATAATTGCGTATGTTGTCATTGAGCGATATTCCCGATGGTGAGCAATTCCACGCGAAGTGAAAATTCTTTACGCCGGACAAAACCGCAGATCCCTCGACTGCGCTCGGAGCGTGTGATTTTTTTGATTTAGCACAAAAACAGATACTGAAAATAAAGAGCTTAGACGCCCAAAAAGGCGCAAAATCGAATAAAGTCACATCCTCTCGGGATGACTAAAGTAAGGATTCGCTGCAGCCGGGATGACAATGAGGCGTTGTGAACAGATTCCAGGCGCCGTAGGCTAACTTTTGCGCAATTACTTATGACGCTGTGTTTTAGGCATCTTCTGCTGGGACGATCGGCTGGAAAGCAGCCGGGGAGGACTGCAGATTCAACATTCAGCTCCTTGACATGAATCCGTAGTTCCATTTTCTGCACGATGACGGCGAGGCGAAGGTCCGTCTCTCGGGCCAGGAGATAAAGACAAGACCACAATGTAGAGAGGGGGGAGCTAATCTCCCCCCTCTCTACGCTGGAAGACGTTCCCTGTTTTTAGAATTGAAAGCGGACCGAGAGCTGCAACTGGCGTGGGTTCGTGTAGCCTCCTATGCCGGGACCCTGACTGATGAACTGAGCCCCTTGATCGATGGTTCCACATGTATCTGGACCGCATCCAGTCGAAAGAAGGCCGGCGTTGATATGGTTGAAGACGTTGTACGCGTCCATGCGGAACTGTGCGAGAAGATTTTCTCTGATCGGGAAATTCTTTTGTACAGCTAGATCCATGTTGAAGAAGTGCGGGCCGAACACATTATTTCGACCAGCGTTACCGATCGTGTCGAGCGGAGCAGCACTAAAGTTCGAGAAAGGCTGCGTTGTAAGCGGAACGGTTGCTCCCTGATAGAAGAAACGATTGTGAGTGGTGGGATTATATGAGCCCAGCCTCAAAGGCAAACTGGATCCCCGCCCGTTGGGATAGCAAGGGGCACTGCTCGTCGGTACGGAGCTGCTACAGCCGCTGTAGGTCAGCGTAAACGGCAGGCCACTTGAGTAATTGAGAATCGGACTAAGCTGCCAATGCCCGATGATCTCATCGACCCACGTCGACACATTGCCGCCAACCATGCGGCTTTTGCCGAAAGGCAGCTCGTATGTGCCATAGCCTACAAGCTGCTGTTCGCGCAGTGAGGTGTCGCGGCCTTTCACCGCGGTACGGTCCCAAGTAGCGTAACTCGAGGCCCAGTTATAGGCGCGCTGCCAGGCGTAGTTGATAGTCGCGCTGAGCCCGTGCGTGAGCTGCTTGGCCATGGTGATCTGCAGCGCGTCGAAATGCGTGTCCTGGTCGTCTCCGTTGAATTGAATGCTGTTGGTCCAGCCGCAGGCGCCTGCCGGCACCCCGGATTGGGGCGTATAGTTTGGATCGCGGCAAGCCGGCAGTGTGCCGCCGTAGTACCGCGACAGGAAAGTGGAGTTACCTGTTCCGTTCGTTGGGCTGATGCTATTGGGAAAGGTCGGGTCGTAGTG
>DASYBJ010000381.1:0-6684 GCA_036500845.1 Acidobacteriaceae bacterium | reverse complement strand
GAGGCTGTCCGCGGTGACTAGCCAGACCTTGAATCCGGGCTTGAGCTCTACACGCTCCAGGTCCAGTTCCAAAGGCTTTCCGTCGAGTTGGAAGGTGGCAAGGCCCTCCCGCGAAGGGGAGAGACCGTCAGACAGATCTCCGTCGGGGTCGCGGCTCAGCGTCGCGATATCGAAGGGCGTGTCGTCCAACAGATCTTCCAACTGCTGGGCAAGTTCTGGACCCTTTGTTGCGCGCTCCGCAGGGGATATTTGACGCAGATCCAGATAATGGGCCGCCTTTGCATATTCACGCGCGTGGCAAGCTTCTAGAAACCGCAAAACCGCGCCTTGCGGGGTCATCCGGCCCAGTGGATCACTGGGCACGGGCTCAGTATTCTGCGCGGGCAGGACCTGGGCGGGCAGGACCGCTGCCAGAAGAACGACAACCAAAAGTCTCAGCATTGGCTGGTCTTGACTCCAGAAGCCTCTGGTCCCCGTGCATACGATTCAGGAATCTGATTCCGTCGGTTCACTGGGCAGGTGATTGCGACCCATCGGCTGGCGGTGACGCTGTAGTAACGTAACCCTTTTTGCAGTGTCCTTGATATCCCACAGGAGCGTCATGGTCTGTAGAAAGATTCGAGACGGACTTTCAAGTTGAATCGTGGCACACTGACGGTTTCGAAGCGGTTACGGAATAAGGAAATCCATCCGTTCAGCGATTTTCTATTGCACGACGTGGGAACCGGACACGGCATCCCCGACTCCCGCGAGCGTTGGTAATGATAGACGCAAGGTCCTGCGATCTCTCGCGGAGGTCAATGAGCGCGCATCATCGCCGAAGCACTCCCAGGCCTGTTTCGGACGAATGACAGCCTACACGTACTTTACCGCTCGGTTAAGTGAGGGTGGGCGACCATCCAGAGAGAACTTCGCGTCGGAGCACTTTACTCCGCAGTGCGTTTTTCATCTATCCAGTACCGAGGACCGGGACCGAGTCGGCCCGCACGATCACCGGGGTTTGCAAATTGGCAGTCCCGTAGTGACAAGCAGCCGCAACCGATGCATCGAGTGAGGCCCGCGCGAAGGCGCTCTAACTCTGCGATGCGCTCATCAATACGCTTAGTCCAGCTCGAAGAAAGCTTCGCCCAATCACCCCGTTCGGGCACACGGTTTTCGGGTAGCTTGGCCAGTTCGACGGCAACCTCTTGGAGTGTCAAACCCATTCGCTGGGCGAAGACAATGAACGCGATCCGCCGAAGCGCCGCCCTTGGATAGCGACGGTGACCTGAGCCCGCACGTTCAGATTCGATGAGGTGTCGTTCTTCATAGAACCGGAGCGCCGACGCGGCGACCCCGCTGCGTCGCGAAACCTCCGAGATTGTGAGCAGGTCAGGCATGGAGGAGAAACCAGCAAAATTCATCTTGACTTCAAGTTCACTTTAACTTTTAGACTCGAGATGTGTCAAACCTTAACCTCTTCGACAGGGAGCACCTCATGAAAGTCAATCATGATTCCATTCCACCTTCGTCTACGCCAATGCTAGCGACACCAGACGGTCATCCTGGCAATCCATTCGTCGATCTTCGAGTAGCTATCACTGGCGGAACTTCCGGCCTTGGGTTAGCTCTCGTCCGTGAGCTGCTGAATCGCGGCGCAAGAGTAGCGTTCGTCGCGCGCCGTCGGGACGGAGTGGAGCAAGTCGGACAGGAGCTGCCGGACGCACACGGCATTGTCGGCGACGTATCCCGGAAAGAAGATATACACCCAATCACAATGCAAATCGTAGGGGCGCTTGGAGGACTTGATGTTCTCATCAACAATGCATCGGACCTAGGGCCGATGCCGCTGAAGCTGTTAGCTGACACGGAGTGCGAAGACCTCGGACGTGCGCTAGCGACGAACGTCTTCGGCCCTTTTCGGCTGACCAAGGCGCTCCTTGGTTCGCTAGCTGCGTCCGCGCGGGAGGGTCGCGGGGCAGTGATAGTAAATGTGTCGAGCGACGCCGCCTTGAATGCTTACCCTCGTTGGGGAGCTTATGGCGCGAGCAAGGCAGCGTTACTTCACCTGAGCCGCATCTGGGACGAAGAACTCAGTCCAGTAGGCGTCCGCATTCTCTCGATCGATCCAGGCGATATGGACACACCTATGCACGCCGCTGCCGTGCCAGACGCGGACAACTCAACATTGAAGCCGCCCAAGGTGGCAGCCCGCGAGCTCGCCGACGCAGTCGCTGCCGTGCTGTCGCGGCGGCCAATAGTGCAAGAGGCAATTGCATGATAGCCGCCAATCAACCAGTCCAGCGCCCCGCGAACGCAAAGGTATTGATGGCTGACGGTAAGGGCAATATCGAGCACCATGTTCGGTCCGAGTTAGCGAACCTATTACGTCCCGGCGATGTGGTGGTTGCGAATGACGCTGCCACGCTGCCAGCGAGTCTTTCCGGTCAACATGGCCGCAGCGGCCGCTCGATTGAAGTGCGTCTTGCGGGCCGCGCCTCACTCGACGAGGTCAGGCAGTATTCTGCTGTCGTGTTCGGGGAGGGCGACTTCCGCACCCGTACGGAAAGTCGGGCTGAACCGCCAACATTGAATCCTGGCGATCAACTGGAGTTAGGGCGACTACGGGCGACTGTCGTGCGATTGCTGAATCATCCGCGTTTCATTTTGATGCAATTCGAGGGGTCACCGCGGGAAATCTGGGAAGGTTTAGCTCGGCACGGGCGACCCATCCAGTATTCACACGTTCCCACACCACTTGCCCTTTGGGACACCTGGACACCGATAGCCGGTCCGCCGGTCGCGTTCGAGCCGCCTTCAGCCGGTTTTGCACTTGACTGGAACATGCTCGCATCCATGAGTGCACGAAAAATCCTGTTCGGAACAATCACGCATGCAGCTGGGCTCTCATCGACCGGCGATCCACAATTGGACGCGCTCTTGCCGTTCGCTGAACCGTACAAGATTCCCTTATCAACCGCGTCGATGATAGAGCACGCTCAAGCGTCCCGCGGACGTATCGTTGCGATCGGTACGACGGTTGTCCGAGCACTGGAACATACGGCAGCAATTTTTGATGGATACGTGCCACCTGGTGAACGGTTGGCTACGCAAAGGCTCGGTGCATCTAGCAGGCTGCGTATCGTCGATGCGATTCTCTCCGGTACCCACGAACGGGGCAGCAGTCACTACGAGCTGCTGCGCGCCTTTGTCGATGATGAAACCCTTGACCGCATCGACCAGGAACTGAACGCCGGCGACTATCGCACACACGAGTTTGGCGATTCAGTGTTCCTCGAAAAAGCGGACGACCGGATGCGCTCCGCAGGCCAGCCGTCTGTGGCCGCATGACAGCATGTGTCATCCCCAGCCAGATCGCGGCGGTTTACCTGTGATCTGGAGCTTTGGTGGTTGACCGCCAACACGGACCCTACTCGATTTTTAGTCGCATATGACCTGGTTGCTCTATCGGCCCAGCGTCTCGCCTGTCCGTCTCAACTCCTCCTAAATCTCTAAGTCACTTAACGAGAGGTTTTAGGGTTATGTAGGGCCGTTCTTGCGGCCTACCCGGATGTGACTCGGAGGCAGACAGATTTGGCCGTTCGGGGCTCTTCCGGTCTCTCTTTGCGGCCGGCTGCGCTGTGGTCAGCGATATACTCAGTGCCATGCGTAGGCTGTTTTACTCGCCCCTTGCTTGCCTTTGTCTGATGGTCTTTGGAGTTCGCGCGGGAACCGCTCAAAGCGCAGCACCGCAAGGCCCATTTGCTCTTGCAACTTGCCGACGCCCCTTCTGTCGACTATGGCCATATCGCTTCCCTATGCAGCCGGAGAAGCTCGGATTCGAAGTAGACCGCGTTAACCATGGTCAGATGGCTTTTCCCTCAAGAAAACGCCATCTGCGGTTGTAAATCCGAAAACGCCGCTAGCAGCGAGAGATGCTATTTGCTGCTGACCTTCAACAGAAGGGTTCCATGCGAAGGAATGGAGGCTGAGTACACGCCATTTGTAAACGCCACATCTTGGTGCTTCCACAGGTCGCGTGCTCTCTTAACCGGACCACTCAGATTGAGGTCAGCCGCCGCGATGTTGGCTTTGGCTTCGGACGTACCAAGGTTTACGACTCCGACGGCAACGCTTCCATCGGTCAACGGCTTGACCCAGGTTTCTATATCGCCGTTCTTGACTGGCGACGCCTGTTTGCCGAGCGCGTCCTGATCGACGGCGATGACTTCACGATTCATCAGAATGGCCTTGGTTGCTGGTGTCATGCTGCGGAGGTCGTTGCCGGCAAGCAATGGCGCAGCGGTCAGTGCCCAGAGGCTCATGTGCGTGCGATACTCATCGTCGGTCATATGACCGTTACCGATCTCCAGCATGTCTGGATCATTCCAGTGCCCGGGGCAGGCATAGGGAGCAGTGGGCACCTGCCTTTCGATGTTGTCGATCATGCTGGGCCACTCGTCGCGGATGTCGTCAGTAGTTCTCCATAGGTTTCCGGAGACCTGAGTTCCCCACTTCTCCACCTTGCCTCGACCGTATTCGCACAAGCTGTAGACGATAGGCCTTCCAGTCTGCTGCAAAGCAGCGCCCATCTTCTGATAAACAGGTTGCAGTTGCTCGTCCTTATAGATCATACGCGCGCTGCACCAGTCGTACTTCAGGTAGTCGATTCCCCAGGCGGCAAACGTCTTCGCGTCCTGCTCTTCATGACCATAGCTTCCGGGATAGCCTCCGCAGGTGCGTGGTCCAGGCGAGGAGTAGATGCCGAGCTTGAGTCCCTCGGAATGTACGTAGTCAGCGAGCGCCTTCATGTCGGGAAATTTGTGATTGGACTGCAGATTTCCCTCTGGGTCACGCACTCCTTCCCATGTGTCGTCGATATTGATATAGATGTAGCCAGCATCGCGCATGCCACTGGAAACCATGGCGTCAGCCATCATGCGCACAATCTTATCGTCGATCTTGCCTGAAAATAAGTTCCAGCTATTCCATCCCATGGGAGGCGTTTTTGCGAGTCCGCTGGACAAAACGGGCTGCAGCGATGGTGGTTCGATATAAGGTGCCACCGGGAGGTCTTCGGCAGCGCTAGCGGGTTTCGCGATAAATGGATGATGCCTGCCGCGGTTCCCGTGCAGTTCACCATTCATAATGTCGCCGGTGAGGAAGGGCTTCTCGCTTCCTTCCCTGTTGAACAACTCGAAGCGGCTACCATTTACTGTTCCTTTGACCGGGATCGAACAGTCCAGCGTCTTGAGAGTGCCGGTCACATCGGTGCCGCTTTGCGTCAAATCAAGAATAGTCGGCTGCTGTTCTCCGTTATCGAGCGTTGCCCCTTGCGAAAACCACTTTCCGGTGAGGCTCTGCCCATGTGCTGAGACAACCACTCCAAATGGCAGGACGGCAATGAACAAATGGATCAAGCTCCTGCGGACCGCGAGTATCCGCGCCTTCACATGTTCCCGATTCATACGTGTTCAACTTTCTGGAGCGCCTTGTGATGCGAGGCGGTTTGCTGTTTCGAGGTTCTGTACGAGGAAGCGTCGCCCGCGACGGGTCGCTAGGAACCGTCATAACAGATCCGGTACTTCGCAATGAAATCCTCGTCCAACTCCCAACCTAAGCCCGGGCGATCCGGTAGAGTGATGGATCGGTCCTTGACCGCAGGCCGATTTGAAATCATTTTGGACCAGATCGGATCGCGGTCTTCGTGCATTGTGTCGGCGAACGTCCCGTGGGGAATAGCCGCGAGCAAATGCGCTCCGATATGCGCTTCTTCGTGGTGGCACATTTTCACGTCAAACGTGAGTGCCATTGCAGCGACACGTCTCCACTCGGTAGGGCCGCCCGACCACGATCCGTCGATGTTACAGAAATCAATCGCGGACTCGACCATCAAGTCACGGCATCCGCCTGCCGAAAGCTCGCTCTGCCCCGCGCATACCCGGGCCCCGGACCGGTAACGTACATCGCGCATCGCCCGCCGGTCGTTCTGCCAGCGGCATGGCTCTTCAAAATAAAACAACCCATAATCCTCCACGCGGCGCGCGAATTCAACGGCCTGATCCGGCGTGTATCCCTGATTGGCATCGGCGATCAACACAAAATCATCTCCGGCGGCCTTGCGGGCATCAATGAAGCGCTGCGCATCCTCCTTTGGCGTACGGCCACCAACCTTGAACTTCATGCCGGCAACGCCTTCTTCGCGGGCAGCCTCCATCTCCGCTCGAATCGTCACGTCCGTGTTGTAGTAACCGCCGGTCCAGATCACTTGAACCTGATTGGTATAGCCTCCCCATAACCTCCAAAGAGGCTGGCCCAGGGCTTTCCCAATTGCGTCCCAGATTGCCGTGTCCACTGCCGCACATGCGACGAGCCCGATTCTGCGGTCACGGAGGATATTCCAGGTTGCGGGACGCGCAACTTCCCAACAGCGTTCGACGGCGAACGCATCCTGGCCGATCAAATTTGGCGTGATCTCATCGCAAATCGCGCGTTCGATCTGATTGTTGATATGGTCCTCATCGCCGACGAATGCTTCTCCGACGATTCCTGGCTCCGTATAAATGCGCGTCAGAATGGTTGCCCGGTGGGTCATTTGATAAAAACTCCCTCGATATACCTGTCGCAGCGGGACCCGAATCGGGATGGTTTCAATCTTTTGGATTTTCAGCATGTGGACATGAGTTTTCCTGCGGAAGTGGAAAC
>DASYBJ010000380.1:0-7263 GCA_036500845.1 Acidobacteriaceae bacterium | reverse complement strand
TGAAGATAAGTTTGTTGTAAAGCCTTCCAGCCCGGAACTGCTCGTACTGCCACATCGTGTCACCGAGTCCCTGAGCCGGGCGCAACCTGCGCACTTCGTCCAAGATTTTCAATTCATTGTCTCGTTTCTGGCGTTTCATTCCTTCTCCGCCCATTTGCTGACGAAAAGCTCCGTCTGAAAACTCAGGGCGCCCTCCAAGTACCTGGAAAGCGCCCTAATATTCCAAGGCTTCGCGGTACTGCCGCTCTCGCCCTCTTGCTCCGCTCGCCCTTCCCAGGCTCGCTTCGCAATTCACCCTAATATTCCAGGGCTGCGCGGTACTGCCGTTCTCGCCCTCTTGCTCCGCTCGCCCTTCCCAGGCTCGCTTCGCAATTCACCCTAATCTTCCAGGGCTGCGCGGTACTGCCGCTCTCGCCCTCTTGCTCCGCTCGCCCTTCCCAGGCTCGCTTCGCAATTCACCCTAATAGTGTTAACAGGCCCTAGTCGATTCCCAGGCGCTTCCAAATCGAGTCGACCCGCGACTTGGTAGTAGCGTCCATCTCAATGATTGGCGGCCAAGGGCGGGTGAATCCTTCCGCAACCCATTTTCGCGTCGCATCGATTCCCATCTTGCTGCCATAGTTCGGCAGACGAGAGGCATGATCCAGAGAGTCAACCGGACCGAGGGTAAACTGAACGTCGCGTTCAGGGTCGATATTGTTCGCAACACGCAGAGTGACCTCGCCGATGTCTTGAACGTCGCAATCCTCGTCGACAACGACAACGCACTTCGTGAACATGGCCTGTCCAAGCGACCAGATCGCGTTCATGACCTTGCGCGCCTGTCCGGCATAGCTCTTGCGGATAGAGACGATCATCAGGTTGTGGAACACGCCTTCGACGGGCAGGTTTATGTCAACAATCTCCGGGATCGTCAAGCGCATGAGAGGCAGAAAGATACGCTCGACGGCCTTGCCCATCCACGCGTCTTCCATAGGCGGCTTGCCCACGATTGTGGCGGCATAGATCGGGTCTTTCCGATGCGTGATGCAGGTAATGTGGAAGACGGGATATTCCTCCTCCATGGTGTAAAAGCCGGTGTGATCCCCGAAGGGTCCCTCGCTCCTCAATTCATCGAGCTCAACATAGCCCTCGAGAACAATCTCAGCACGTGCGGGCACTTCGAGGTCCACGGTCTCGCATTTGACCAACTCAACCGGCCGTTGACGGAGAAATCCGGCGATCACAAATTCTTCTACTTCCGGAGGCGCCGGCACAATCGCCGAAAACGTCGTCGCAGGATCGGTTCCGATAGCAACAGCCACTTCCAGCCGATCCTCTTTCGCCTTGGTGTACGCAA
Organism: Acidobacteriaceae bacterium; assembly: GCA_036500845.1. Taxonomy (GTDB): domain Bacteria; phylum Acidobacteriota; class Terriglobia; order Terriglobales; family Acidobacteriaceae; genus PALSA-350. The sequence continues at coordinate 5,924 of DASYBJ010000380.1, read as the reverse complement.
CCTGGGGTACCGGACCTGAGACCGCGGTCGAGCGCATTGTGGCTCCAGCGGTCTCGGCCATGGCTCTCACCTGTGCCGCTTTAGGATCTCCTGCCGCTTGGACTGCAGCACGCGCGCGTACCCGCTCGCGCAGATGCTCCGCTGCAATCTTCTGGCGCTGCCAGTGCATGCCGGTAGTCTGGCCATCGTAGACCTGCATGCGATACATGCCGACGTTGCGTTTGCCGCTCCTGGGATCGCGCGTGATGACACAGGGCAAAGTGATGAAACGACCCCCATCCAGGGGCCAGCACTGGAGTACCGGAAAATCGAGCACATTGAAGTTTTCCCGCAGGATAACTTCTTTGACCGGAGCGTCCTTTGCGGAAACGGTTTGGGGGAAGAGACGGCCCACCTCGGCAAGCAGCGGGAGCATTTTGAGTTTATCCAGCATGCTCTCCGGCGATTTCACCTCGAGCAGGCTCCGAATGCGTTGGGCTACGTCATTCAGATTCTCCACATTCAGAGCGAGATTCATGCGCCGCTCGCTGCCAAACTGGTTCATTAGAACCCGGCTTCCCCGATAGCCCTTCACTTTCTCGAATAATAGAGCAGGACCGCCAGGCACCGCTCCTTTGGCTCCGCCCTTCTTGCCCGTCTTCGAAACGCGGTCGGTAATTTCCGCTATCTCTAAGATAGGATCAACTTCCTCGCGAATGTACCTGATTTCTCGCGCCTTATCGAGTGCGCGGATCCAGTCTCTCAGGTCGTCGTAAGCCAATCAGCCTCCCGTCCGTGGCTCCAGGACTCACCCTAGAGGCGGCGAGCACAGCGCCCTCACCATACTATCCGCGATCAGCCCAGGATGGCGCGACGCTAGCAACGTGCCCCTTGGGCGAGCTTCTGTATCAGCGACTCACTTCGCCCAGATCAAATTCCAGGCGTGTCATCGACTTCGTCCCGGCTCTCACCATCGACTACTCAGCACGCATGTATTCACCGCGCATCCAGCGATCCAACAGGGTCTGAGCGCAGCGGGCACCGCACAGATGCTTTACATCTGCGGAATGAGAAAGAAACAGGTTCCACGGGGTAAGTTTCAGCACGGGCTGGTCGGGAATCCCAGGAAGAGGCGATGACTCCTCGCTCATCGCCAGCCACCAGTCTTCAGCGCCCCCTCTGGGTTTGCCGCAGACATCGCAGCGGTAGGTCTCTGTGAATGCCATCAAACATCTCCGAGTCCTGCTAGCAGCATTCCTGCTTCATTTGGAGCTCCACGACTGCCGCATCGCAAAGGACATTAGCACAGAGATATCACGGAGACCATGGCTGGGACAGGTGAGGATGAGGGTTCCCCGGTAGCGAGGGGCTTGCCATGAGCTCAGGCGACGCTGGCAGGCTCTTCGACATATTCTTCCAATGGAAAACCCAGCTTCTTCCAGAGATCGAATCCGCCGCGGAGAGGACGCACCCGGTGAATGCCAGCAGAGCGCAACTTCATCGCTGTCTTGGCTGCAGTGGCCTCACTGGGGCAGGTGCAGTAGAGGACGATATCCCGGTCGCGTGGAATCTCGCTGCTGCGGTGCATCAGGCTGTCCGGCGAAAGACGCAGAGCTCCCGGCAGGACTCGCGGGTCGGGTAGGTAATCGAGCGGATGCCGCAGGTCGACAATGAAGACTTTCTGACCTGAATCCAGCATCTCCTTCAAGTCCTCAGGATCCAACCTCGATGTCTTCACCTGCCTCAAGAAGGATTGCTGTTTCCAGATGCGGTAGACCAGAAAGCCGATGATACCGAGGAGGACGAGAACACCGGCGAAGTGGCCGACGAAGCTAAAAGCCTCAGGATGACGTTTAAGCACATCCCCGAAAAACCGCCCTGCGAGAGTGATCGTCCCGCCCCAAAACAGTGCACCACCCAAGTCATAGGCGAGAAAGAGCGAATACTTCATGCCTGTCTGACCGGCAATTGGCGCCGCGACCGTACTGAGCCCAGGGACAAACTTTGCCACCAACAGCGCCTGGGGCCCGTGCTTTGTGAAGTAGTCTTCCGTTTTGCGCACGCAGGTCGAGGTCTCAAACGAGAGACGGCACAAGAGCCTAACCACCGACCCGCCATAGCGTTTCCCCAGGAGATACCAGATTGAGTCGCTGACGAAACAACCGGCGATCACGGCGAGAAGAACAACAGGAAAGGAAAGACGCTCGGTGGAACTCAAACTCCCGGCCGTCAGGAGAATCGGGATACTCGGAATGGGCATGCCGAGCTGTTCCCCCACGATCCAGAGGAAAATGATCGGATATGCGTAGTGTAGGAAAAACTCAAGCGCCAACGGCATTCGTACGCCTCTCTCGGCTTCACTATAGATGCTCGACCTGCGGAAATGGTGCGGCTGTATTGCCTCCGCCGCAACAGCCTTCGGGCATCATGAGGCGGTCAGCTAGCCAACCCTGGCAACGCCAGTCTTTATCCTCATGCGCGGTCTACGCCCGAAGAGCGACTCTAGAATACCCAAGGAACAGAGCCCACGACTAGACCTGAAGGCCCAGGCGCACACAATGCAAGTTACGCTTGAGGCAATTCGTCGAAGGTTGCTATATCGTCGCAAGCTCGGTTGGTGACCGTGCTTTCGCCGTACGGACAGCTCTCCGGTGGTTTTGGAGGAATCGCTGTAAGAAGAAGAACAGAGATATCAGCGACTTGCCGCCGCCCAGCCGACCATACGAAGATGGGAAGGCCGGAATCCTCGGAAAGAATTCCGGCCGGCGGTCTTAAGGCTTAGGTCAATGTGCAGAATACGTCGAACGGGAAGCCGTTATTTAGCGAAGACCAGGGGCATTTCCACCAAATGCTCGCTCACAAACCAGACCTGCATTTCATTCGTGCGGATTATATTGCTGACGACCAGATCATTGGTGCCATCATCGCCCAGATCCGCGGCCTTCTTCGCGAGATCATGTGCATCTTTAAGGATGAGGTGGTGGGCCTCAAGCAAACGAGAAATCTGCACGGGGACCTCCTCACGGCCCCTTGGAGGCCGCTCCAAACGGGTCAACTCAGCGATATCGTGAGCCATAGCCACACTCACCCCGCCCAACATCTGGATCCGTTCCGCAAGTAAATCGACCAACTCCACCTGTTCGCCGAAATGTTTATCAAACAGGAGGTGTAGTTGGTAGAAGGTTGGGCCGCCGACCTGCCAATGCGACTTCTTGTACAAATCGCGCAAGCTGGCTGTATCGGCGAGCAACAGGTTTAATCTCTCGGTCATCTGACTGCGGACATCTTGGTTCAAGCCTATCGGCAGGTCACGTACTACAGTGCCGAATTTCTGAATCTCATTGGCGTTCTGATGCCAGTTGGGGGTAATTAAATCGCTGCCGTTATGCGTTTGCGTTTCGACTTTTACGGAACCCTTGCTCATTTGCTTCCTCCAGTGATTCCTAGGATGCGATCTTGTCAACGGGCCGCGAGCGCCTAGTCCTTAACTCTGACCGTCGGCTCCACAGAGAGACCGGGCCGCAACAAATGATCCGAATCCTGCTTGGGATCGGTCAAATCGATGCGCACTGGCACGCGCTGGACGACTTTTACGTAGTTGCCAGTGGCGTTCTCGGGGGGAAACAAACTGAGCACAGAACCAGTGGCGCCCCCGATCTGAGTGACTTTGCCATCATAGTCCCGGCCGTATGCGTCGACGTGAATCTTTACCCTTTGTCCAGGCCGCATTAACCGGAGCTGTGTTTCCTTGAAGTTGGCGGTGATCCAAACATCATCGAGAGACACCAGCGTCATCAGGTTTTGGCCAACGCTCACATTCTGCGAGATCTCGAGGCTCTTCTTAGTGATAATCCCGTTCACGGGGGCGATGATTTTGGTGTAGCCGAGGTTCAACCTGGCCTGCGCGAGTTGCGCACGCGCCTGCTCCACCGTGGCGGCCGCCTCGTCGGCCCTCGCTTTTTGGATTTTCACTTGGTCTGGTGCAGTTTGTGCGTATTTGAACGCTGCCTGGGACTGCGTCACGCGGTCCCGGGCGATGCGCACTCCATCTTCGGCGGCAATCTCGTTGGCTTTCGCTTCGAGTACGGCCGCTTTGCCAGCATCGGCGGCCGCGATGGCAGCGTCGTATTGCTGCTTGGAAATAACATCCTGCTCAACGAGAGGCGTGTAGCGCTTGAGATCGGACTGGGCCTTAGTGCTGTTGGCTTCGGCCTGTGCCACAGCAGCCTGCGCTGCTTCCAGTTGACGCGTAGCTTGTTGAACAGTCGCGCTTGAAGATTGCAATTGAGAAGCCGCGCTCGATAGATTTGTACTCGTATTGACACCAATGATGGGAACGTTTACTTTGGCCGCCTCATAACTCGCTTCAGCGTTGGCCAGGTTCGCTTCGGCTTGCTGTTCAGCGACCTCGAAGTCCCTGGGATCGATCTCGGCGATGAGTGTACCTGCCTGGACGAATTGGTTCACCTCGACATTGACTCTGATCACCTGGCTGGCGACACGCGCACTGATCTGCACGAGGTGCCCGTCGACCTGAGCATCGTCTGTATCTTCGTAGTACGTGGAGTGCCACCAGAACAGCAGAGCTCCCACAATGAGAACGGCAACAACACCGATGATGATGAACCCACGCCTGCCGGTCGTTTTTGGACTGACTTCCGGGCGTTCCAAATCCTGCTGATCGTTCTCACCTGTTCGCCGATCTTCAACGGCGGCTACGTCGGCATTTTGTTCCGCCATCGTCACTTCCCTCCCAAATAATCCTTGTAATTGGTCCGCGCAATTCCCAGGGCACGGGCCAAGGAAAGCTTCGCTACATTGTGTTGATAGAGGCTGGCAATGTATTGCTGGTCGGCCTGCGCCGCGGAGGATTGTGCCTGAGAAACGGCAAGGTTGTCCGAGACTCCAGAAACGTATCGCAACTGCGCCTCACGCAAAGCTTCTTTTGCCAACTCACTGTTGCTGCTGGCTACTTCTACTTCCTTGGCCGCAGCTTGGATATCCAGAATACTGTCGCGGACGTCGGCGCTGATTTGGCCACGCAGATCACTGAGCTCGGCCTGGTCCTGGTCCAACGTAGACTGGGCGATGCGCGCATCGCCGCGCAGCTTCGCCTCGTCAAAGACCGGCACAGTCGCGACTCCAACAGCGTCGAAAGTCCCATGAGAATGCCCCAGGGTAGGTCCGATAACACCATAATCCGCGGAAGCGCTCGCGGTGGGATAGCGCTCCGCCGCGCTCGCCGACCTGGCTTCAGTTGCGCTTTGCACTTGCTCTTCCAGTGATTTCAAATCTTGCCGGCTGGCCAGCGCCCGCTGAACTGCAGTATTTGCATCCAGATTGTCGAGCGCCTTAAAGGGAACCGGGTCAGTCAAGTCGAACTTCTGGTCGAGAGAGAGTCCGATAGCGCGCGCCAGAGCGATTTTGTCCTTCTCGTATTGGTTCTGCGCAACGATCAGGCTCTGCTGTTCGGTTTGATTATCCACTTGTGCCCGTAAGACATCGAGCAAAGGCGCGGTGCCGGCGGTATGACTGGCGTTCGCCTGATCCAGCGAGAGCCTCGAGCTGCTGACGAGCGCTTGGGCGGAAAGGATCCGCGCGGAATCTGAGATGCAGAGCAGGTAGGCATTCCCAACTGTGAGGACCACCAAGTCCCTCGCGTCCTGCACGGACAGATTTGAAGCCGCAAAACTATGCTTGGCAGCAAGATAGTTTCTTAGCGACGAGATGTTCAGTAGAGACCATTGTGCCGAGGCCCGAATATCGGTGTACCCATAAGGGCCGATCACAGCAGGGACCCCAGGGAGCCTGATACCCTCGGCATGCAGGTTAGTCTGCTGGACGGATTCTTTTGCGGACGCGTTCACAACGGGCAAGAGCGCCTGAAGACTCTGCAGACGCTGGCCAGCAGCAGTTCGAGTATTCTCATTCGAGAGGACAAGGCC
>DASYBJ010000379.1:0-2551 GCA_036500845.1 Acidobacteriaceae bacterium | reverse complement strand
TGATCGAGCACGCAGGACGGGTGGTGACGCAAGACGAAATTCTTGAGGCGGTGTGGTCAGAGACTCATGTGAATCCAGAAGTCCTCAGAAAGTACATTCTGGAAATCCGCAAGGCTCTGGGTGACCACCCCGTTAACCCGGAATTCATTGAAACATTGACCAAGCGGGGATACAGGTTTATTGCTCCCGTCATCGATGAGAGCGAGGCAGAGCCGCCATCCCCGCCCATATCACAAGCGCCAGAAGAGAAGGTTGAACAGCAAACGTTCCCTCCAGAACAAGAAAGTTCTTCAGGCAAACGCAGGCTGTGGAAGCTTGCGATCATACCGGTCCTTGCGGTAGTTGCGGTGCTAGGCGGGTACCTCCTGCTCGAGCGAAATGGGCGGGATGCTCCCTCGCCGATCAATGCGTCCATCGCCGTGCTACCTTTTGTGGACAGGAGCCCGGCCAAAGACCAGGAGTATTTTACAGATGGACTGGCCGAAGAACTGATTAACGACCTCGCCAAAGTATCAGGCCTGAAGGTCGTCGGACGGTCCTCGGCCTTTCAGTTTAGGGACAAGAACGCGGATGTGCGCGATGTGGGACGGAAACTCGGCGTGGCGAATATTCTTGAGGGAAGTGTACGCCGCGAGGGCAATCATGTACGCATCACCGCGGAACTGATCAAGGCGGACGACGGCTTTCAGCTTTGGTCGCAGACATACGATCGGGAGATCGATGACATCTTTGCCGTAGAGGATGACATTGCTCTGGCCGCGGCCGACGGGTTGCAATTGAAGCTGCTGGGAGGCAATGGCCAGCCGGTTGTTCCGAACTCGCGCAGCACGAATCCGGAGGCATATCAGGCTTTCTTGCAAGCGCAATACTTCAGTGGGCGGGGACCGAGCAAGGAAGACCTCCGCAAGGCGCTCGCATATACCGACACGGCGATCAAGCTAGATGAAAGATATGCGCCAGCCTGGGCGCTCCGCTCGTTGGTGCAGTTCGCGATGGCGGAGGCTTTGCTGACCGATCTTACAGAAGGCTTTCGAAAGAGCCGGGACGACGCGGAACGGGCGATTGCGCTCGATCCTAATTTGGCATCAGCCTACCTGGCGCTAGCGCACACGCAAATCAGCTGCGACTGGAACTGGGATGCTGCCAACACCGCCATTACCAAAGCAGAAGCCTTACAACCGGGTAGCGTCGAAGTACTGCGTATGCGCGCGTATCGATCTAGGATATTGGGCGATCTCGACCAGGCCATCAAACTCGATGAACAAGTGGTCGCGCTCGACCCTCTTAGTGGCAATTCTTATTGGCGCTTGGGATACCTGCTGTATGCGGCGGGTCGATACGATGAAGCCCGGGCCGAGATGCAAAAAGCTCTCGACCTGAATCCGCAGGGTGCCTTTATCCATCTCACCCTGGACAAGATTCTCATCGAGCAGGGAAAACCACAGCAGGCGCTCGCACAAATTGAGAAGGAACCAAGCGAGTGGGCGAAACTCACGGGTCAAGCACTGGCTTATCATGCGCTCGGGCGTGAACAGGATTCGAATGCTGCTTTAGAGGCCCTTATTACGAAGTATCGCGTTCTTGTAGCCTACCAGATCGCTGAGGTATATGCCTACCGGGGGGAGTCCGACAAATCGTTCGAATGGCTGGACCATGCCTACGAACAACGAGACGCCGGACTGCCTGAGATCAAAATCAATCCGGCATTCAAAAATCTGCGCCACGACAAGAGATATACCGAGCTTCTCTCGAGAATGCGCCTGCCGACATGGAGCAGTTCGTTGTAAGGCCACGTATCGTCGCATTCCATCGCCCTGCGGACTCCTGAACAGCTCAGCATTGAGAACTGCAACGTGCCCGTGATCAGCCTAAGGCCCAAAGCCGCAACTCCTCGCCTTGGGCACAAGCGCTGAAGGACAGGCGACTCCACTGAGTCGCCCGCTTCGTTTGATACGTGGAAACAAGTTTTCAAGTGTTGATGCGAAGATAGTTTCGGCTACGATCTCTAGAAGAACCCTTTTTAGGCGGCAGCTTTGCCAAGCCAGAGCGACTGCAGGTCCTTCGGCATTGTCTGAACTATCTGTCTAATTTCTCCCGCGTCAACTTTCTGCGAGATCACGCGGAAGACACCCTTTGCCACAGCCTCGGCAGAAAGATTCAGCGCGGGGTCAATCTCCGCGGCGATATGCAACAAAAACTCCTCACGATGTTCTTTACTGCCCTTAAGGGAAGGGCTCCAGCTGTCGTAGTAGACGCCACGAAGCAGCGTGGGAAGTTGGGCACCCAGATGGGCCGTTTGGGGCATGGGCAGCCGATCCCGAACTTCGTGCAGAACGACTCGGAGCAGGTGATAGGCCTGGTGTTTGCTTTCCACGCCTAGCTCTTCCTCCACTGCCTGCAGCCAGAGGTTCGTCTTTTGGATCGTGCGGTCGAATGCATCTAAACCGGTTGCACTCATAAATACCTAGCTTTGCACGATGCTGGTGTGATCAGCGTGAAGTCATCGAACATCTTTAGGAGGCCCGATCTGTTCAGATCCGCCGAAGAGGCG
>DASYBJ010000378.1:0-10331 GCA_036500845.1 Acidobacteriaceae bacterium | reverse complement strand
GCTGTTCGGAAGTTTGTATCCCGTTCCTCCCGCCCCGTACTCGCTTCTGCCGTATCTCTATACCGGATTGCTCTTGGCGGGCTTTGCCTACTCCGCAGTATGCAGTGCACGTTCCGAGCCGCTGAGGGAGAAGATGCAAGGCGACCTTGGCGTAACTCCGAACCAGATCGACTAACTTCCTGCAGATTGGGGCTGAGCTCTAGAGAATCTCTGCTTAAGCTGGCCAGGTGGAATTCCCGATCCTCAGGGGCTCAACAGGCTGCGGAAAAACGCGCCGAAGCAACAAGCGAGGCGCAAGAAGACGTATTACCCGAATCGGAGCACCCCAAGGAATAGATGGTTCGTTCCCCGCAGACCAGTTTTTCAGCAGCCTGTCAAGCCCCTTCTCGTTGCATGGTTGGCGCCACGGCTAAAAGCCGTGCCTTCCCAAACTGCTCCCACACGGCTAAGGCCCGGAAAAAGCAGATCCCTCGGCTTCGCTCGGACAGTCCTATTCCGATCCCGGATCCCTGGTCAGTCCCTTAAGCACCAAATTTAATCAGAGATTCCCTAGGGGGCCTGTTAACCCTATTAAAAGCTTTGAATTTTCCACATCCAGGGAGCAGGCCGTTCGCACCGGCATCAATCCCAGGTCTCAATCCCAGGTCTCAAAAGCGAGACATGGGGGCACCCATGTTCGCTGGAGCACCCATGTTCGCGGTGCTTCAAGGGCACCCATTTTCGACTTCAAGCAGATCGCTTCCGGTCGATTAGAGTTCTGGCGACCTTCGCCGCCTCGTTGACCATAACGCCCATCTTGGGATGCGCCGGTTCGAAATCTGGTTCAATGCCAACCTGCCGCAGTTGCTCGGAAGTAGTCGGACCAATTGAACAAACGACGGTGTATCGCAAGCCCTCGCTGAGTTCTGCTTCTTTTCCCATCTGCCCGGCGACGAGGAAAAGATTCGTGACCTGGGCGGCATTCAACAGGAAGAGCAAGTCCACCTTGCCTTCTGCAATCGCGAGGATTGCCGTTCGCAGTGGCTCAAGATCCTCCGGCAACGCCCATTGATAAACAGGTACCGCCGTAGTCCTGGCGTGGCGTTCTCGCAGAGCAGCGAGTAAATCGGTGGCCGGCGCTCCGTATTCCTGAACGGCGACGCGAAGGTTATCCAAACCAGGTCCAATTTCGGCTTCTATCGAGGCGATGAGCTCACGCCAGGTATTGGGCTCGGGCGCGGTAACGGTAATAGGAACGTTGAGCTCGCGCAGGACAGCGATAGGCTTCGGACCGCGCGCCGCGACCTTGACCCTGCGCAAGGCTTGAAGAAAGGCCTCGCGCTCATACTTTGTTTCCACGGTGGCAAGGAGAGCGCGAACACCGGCTCCTGTAAGGAAGATGACGAGATCGAATTCTCCCCGTATAAGCGCAGCCGCGAAATCGAGCGCGGCAGTGTTGGATTCGAGCGAGATCTCCCGCAGGGCCGGGGCCACCATGGGTTCGGCGCCATTGTTGCGAAGGAGAGTCGCAATCTCCTTTGCGCGGCGGGATTCAAGCGCAAGCACGCGCAGTCCTTCCAGTGCGGTTTGTGGCATCGGCACCTTGCGCCCGTGCTGCGAAACAGCGGTAGCAGCCTGAGAGCGACCTCCTAGCAAACACATTCAAAATGGCGAGTACTCAGCTTGCTCTGCAACACTCTCCCACAACTGGCTTGCATGAAGAGCTTGTCACGATTTTAAGCTTAGGTCGTGTGGAGCTGCTCGCTCAAGAAACTCAGCAACGGCACAGATTACTTTTTCGCTGGAATCCTGGAGGCTCTCGCGATCTGTCCGGCATTGGACCGCTGGCGCCAAAGGTGGTTCATAGGGATCGTCGATGCCGGTGAACCCCCGCAATTCCCCACGGTACGCCTTACGATAGAGCCCTTTTGGATCGCGCTGCTCGCAGACAGCCAGAGGAGCGTCCACAAAGACTTCGAGGAAACGGCCAATCTTCTTGCGTACTTCATCGCGAACTGCACGGTAGGGAGAAATTACCGCCACAAGCACGATTACTCCATTGCGGGTCAACAGATCCGCGATAAAGCCGATACGGCGGATGTTCTCATCGCGGTCTTCTTTGCTGAAGCCGAGGTCGCGGCTCAAATGTTTCCGCAGGAGGTCGCCATCCAAGATCTCCACGCGGTACCCACTCGCCAAGAGGGCGGAATAGACCGCCTTACAGATCGTCGTCTTTCCCGCACCACTCAACCCCGTGAACCACACGGTCAAGCCGTCGTTCTTTCTGGCGTCGCCAATTCGCACTGGTAGCTCTGTCGAAAGGTCCATGGAGAGTTTCCTTCGAGTTATTCCTGCTTAATCAGAAGTCCCCGAATCGGGGGGAACACGAATCCGTACGCGACGATAGCAGCGAGGAATGAACAGTGTGTTACAGCTGATATGAATGGAGTGTTCTTGCGTGAGACACTCGCCAACCTGGAAGCAGAGGAGAAGCCCGTGAACCTTGCCGCAGTCGATAGGAAGAACGCCGAGCACTACACGTGGGGAGGGCGATGCGATGGCTGGCACCTTGTCAAGACGCCTGAGTTAAGTGTCATTCTCGAGTCCATGCCTCCGCGGTCCAGCGAGGTTCGCCATTTTCATCAGCACTCAAGACAATTCTTCTTTGTCCTAGAGGGAGAGCTGACCCTGGAGGTGGAGAACCGCAGTTTTACGCTGACGCCTGAGCAGGGTCTCGAGATTGCACCTGGACAAGCACATCAAGCAATGAATGTCAGTCAGGCTGACGTGCGGATGATCGTCGTTAGCCAGCCCCACAGCCACGGGGATCGCGTAAGCGCGTGACAGGGTTACTGACAGGGCGTGCGCCATCGTACAGCGAAGCTAAAAACCAGGTTGTTGTGACAATGAAGAGACCAACCTTCCGGTATTTATTCCAGTAATCAATAAAGAAATAATGAAGAAACCCTAAATTCACCCACGTACGTCGGCCTGCGGTGGACGAATCGGGCACCCAATAGCTTTGCATTTCCCTGCGATTACAAAACTCAGCACCCGCATTTTTTAACTTTCGCCTAACATCCCATGCGCAGGGAAAGGCGCTCTGGCCAGTATCAAGAATTGTGACGAGCAGACGCGAAACGGGGATGTACGAGACCTGCATAGAGATCAACCGCGTCTTTCAAGGCATAAAACGCGGATGGGCGGTGTTCTTTTATGCGAAGGTTGAGATCGGGAGCTCCGTTCAACTCCGTTGCGGCCATCGTGCCGTTCGTCACAAAGGTTACGAGGTGCAAGGTTTGTGACCAGTTGCGTAGTTGGCGGGACGTTCCTCGAGAATACGAAGGTTGGTCTGAAAGTTCCATCGACCCCTCAACCTTGAGTGGCTCTCTCTCGAGAGCACGATGGGTAGGCGCAACGAGCGCGGCAGTGACTGTTTCCAGCTTCTGCTGCGCCTGATATGCGCAATTCGGGAATGCGCATATCAGGCGCAGGGGTGGATCATGACTACTTCGTTCTCAAGATGCAGCAGACTCAGGAAGGGATTTTTTCTGGGTACAGCGATGGTATTGTTTGGCACTCAACTCTGTTACGGCGTAGACGTAGATACTGCTACGCCCCAGAGCGCACCATCCATGCAAGCGGGGGATAGAACCGCAGTATCGGCCGGCCAGGAACTTCAACGTGCGGATGATTACCTTACTGGCCGCGGTGTAGCGAAGGACGTGGTGCAGGCAGCTCGTTGGTACCGGCGAGCCGCAGAGCAGGGCGATCCGCGCGCCCAGATGATGCTGGCGTACATGTATTTCGCGGGAGCGGGAGTGCCTAAGGATCCACATCAGGCATTCCTTTGGGATCTACGAGCCGTTGCTGACGGTTGCATAGAAGCAAAGGTGAATCTTGCGGCAATGTATCTGCACGGCAACGGAATCAAGCAAGATCCAAATGCAGCGCTCATCCTCCTAAAAGAAGCAGCCGCCAAACATAGTGGCCGAGCGGAGGCATATCTGGGAACAATCTATGGATTGGGCTTGGCTGTGCCGGTGGATCGCTCCGCCGCGAAAGCGTGGTTCGAGAAAGGGGTCAAGCGCGACAGTCCAGAGGCAGAGTTTGGTCTCGCAACTCTGGAGTCCACCGATCACAATAGCGCCAATAATCTTGCCCACGAAGTAGTGCTTTTCCGACGGTCTGCCGCAAAGGGATATGTCCCGGCCATGCATTCCCTAGGGCTGCTTCTAGCAAAACACCCGGAACTCCCGCGCGAATCGGGAGAGGAGGTCCAGATGCTAACCTCCGCAGCGCAAGCCGGGTTTTGGAAGTCTTCTGCTGTCTTGGGAATGCTCGCCCGTGACGGCCGGTATCTACCTCAGGACATCGAAGTTTCTTATCGCTGGTTCCGCATCGCAGTCCTGCAGGGTGGCGCCCCGGCCGAGGCATATCTCGGGTCCACTCTTCGGTTTCAAGCGAAGCAGCTTGGAGCCAATGAACAAGCCCTCGTGGACAAGGACGCAGGTGCGTGGCTCACGGCCCATCCGACCGATGATCTCTTCACGTTCTCGGATGGAATCGATGGTGGAGCGTTCCGCGATCGGGAGGCGTATGCTGCCATTCAGGCTTTGCAACACGCGGCGAACAAGGATGCGGCGAACAAGGAGGTACCCAACTGAACAGCTCACCTAAGCGCGAAGAGTACCGCCCCTGGTTTATGCACCCGTTTGTCTTTCTTTCTGCGTGGCAGGTGTTGGCGGTACCCTTCGCCATCCAAGACTACTGGGACGAGCGCATTGAGGGCATTAAGTTCCCCTTCTCGCTAGCCATGAAAGATTGGTCGGTTCACTTCCTGCTTTGGGGGGTCTTGTGCCTGGGCATGTGGTACCTCCTCCGGCGGCATATCGAAGAGGCTTCGCCTCGCCGGATGTTATTCGCTTTTCTGCCTCTCAGCATGGTTGTTAGCGTCCTGCAAGAAGCCCTATTTCTTCTACTCGTACCTAAGACCATGCCGGGTAAACACCATACGTATTGGGAGCGTCTGGAGATGCACCTTGCGTATGAATTCGTCACGAACGTGGCAATCTTCTGGATTGTTTTTGCCTTGTTTCGTGGGATCGGGCACTACCAAAAATATCGCGAGCGGGAGAGGGTGGCTTCGCAACTCGAGGCCCAACTCACAAATACCCGGTTGCAGGCCCTGCGTATGCAATTGAATCCTCATTTCCTGTTCAATGCCTTGAACAGCGTTTCCAGTCTGATGCGAACCGATGTCGAAGTCGCGGACGAGATGCTGGAACGCCTGAGCAGCCTACTGCGTATGACGCTAGATCAAGGGGATGCGCAAAAGATCCGCTTGCAGGAAGAGATTGAAATTGTGCAGTTGTATGTCTCGATTCAACAACTGAGGTACGGTGACCGGGTTACGAATGTCTTTCGAATCGCACCAGAGGCATGGGATTTTCTGGTGCCCACGATGATTCTTCAACCGATTGTCGAGAATGCTTACGTTCACGGCGTTGCGAGGTCTATTGGAGCAGCCACGGTGGAGATACTAGGGGCGGTAACCTCCGGCCAGCTGTGCATTTCTGTCCGCAACACTTGTGCCAATTGGGCTCCGCCGAAGCAGGGAGCCCGGCGGGAAAGAGTCGGAATTGCGAATGTGAAAGCCCGGCTTCAACTGCACTATGGCGATCAGCAAACTTTTTCTTTCGAGCAAGCGGCACCGGGCGAAGCAACGGCCCACTTCGTGCTTCCTATAGAAACGGCAGCCTATCTAAAGGAGGAGCCTCCGGTCGCAGTCTATGGCAATTCGAACATTGATCGTGGATGATGAAGTACTTGCCCGCCAGAAACTCTTGCAGCTCCTGCGCGGGGAACCCGATGTCGAAGTTGTGGGGGAGGGGGCCAACGGCCCGGAAACCGTTGACCTCATTCAGTTGACCTCACCTGACCTACTCCTGCTGGACGTGCAAATGGCGGGTATGGATGGGTTTGACCTTGTTGCGTGCCTCCACCAGCAATCAATCGAGCTCCCGCGCATCATCTTCACAACTGCGTACGACAAATATGCTTTACGGGCGTTCGAAATCCGTGCAGTCGACTACCTGCTGAAACCCTTTACCCGCGAGCGGCTCAGGGATGCCTTGCAGCGCGTTCGCGAGCAGTTAGAACAGACTGAACGCGCAGCAACGAAACCGGCAGCAGCGGTGCAAAGCGCGAAGAGCTACACCAATCGGCTGGTGTTTCGCTCCAAGGGGCGAATCCTATTCTTGCCGGTTTCAGAGATCCGTTGGGTTTGCGCAGAAGAAAACTATGTCCGCATTTGTACGGCTAAGGAAACACACCTGTTACGGGATACGATGATGAATTTCGAGACCAAACTTGACCCAGCTTCGTTTATGCGGGTTCACCGTTCCGCGATCGTGAATTTGCAATATGTTCGAGAGTTCCGGAGTGACAGTACAGAGGGTGACTCCCACGTTGTGATGTTGGACGGCCATAAGCTCCCGGTAAGCCGCGGTTTCCGGTCTCGTATTACCAGCCTTGTCGCTCGCTGAGGGACGGAGCGACATCTCCGGATCAGACATCTCCGGATCAACAAACGGTTCTGCCCATTTTTGGACATTACATTGCAGAAATGGACAGTTCGAAGTGCCGCTCCGGTCCGAGATTCGAGATTCGAAGGCTGCAGAGGCCGTTATCCCCGAGTGGGATCTTACCCGAGACAAGGACGCTTGGGATTAAATGTCCAGCCGGGTACGAGGAACTGCATCGCCTTGCGATCGTCGCGAGCGCCCAATTGCATTTTGTTGTAAAGCTGGTGCGCTGCTTCGATCCGTTCGAAATCGAGTTCGATACCGAGGCCGGGGCTGTCGGGTAATTGCAGCTCTCCCTCTCGAATCGTGAATGGATTTTTTGTCAGACGTTGACCATCCTGCCAGATCCAATGTGTATCGATTGCGGTTACTTTACCAGGGGCAGCGGCCGCGACATGGGTAAACATCGCCAGGGAAATATCAAAATGGTTGTTCGAATGCGATCCCCACGTCAGGCCCCATTCGCGGCAGAACTGTGCAACCCGGACAGAACCACGCATCGTCCAGAAGTGGGGATCCGCAAGCGGGATATCGACGGCGTTCAACTGCGTAGCGTGTTTCAGCTCTCGCCAGTCCGTCGCGACCATGTTCGTGGCGGTGGGAATGCCGGTGGCGCGGCGGAACTCCGCCATGATTTCCCGGCCGGAGAAGCCGTGCTCCGCTCCGCACGGATCTTCCGCGTAGGCGAGCACATGATGCTTCTGCCTGCAGAGGGCAACGGCCTCCTCCAGAGACCACGCGCCGTTCGGATCAAGGGTGATTCGCGCGCCGGGGAACCGTTCTGCCAACGCGGTAACGGTTGCTATCTCCTGCGCGCCCGGGAGCACTCCGCCCTTTAGCTTGAAGTCCTTAAAGCCGTAGCGTGCGTGTGCGGCTTCGGCCAGGCGTACAACTGCTTCGGAGCTCAAAGCTTCCTCATGCCTGAGGCGCACCCAGTCATCAGTATCGTCCGGTTCGCTGAGATAAGGCAGATCGGTCTTCGTCCTGTCGCCGACGAAGAACAAGTAGCCGAGCACCGCAACTCTGGATCGCTGTTGCCCTTCGCCCAAAAGAGATGCGACCGGAACCCCTAGAAACTGGCCGAGCAGGTCAAAGAAGGCACATTCGATGGCGGTCACCGCATGAACGGTCGTGCGCAAATCGAAAGTCTGGAGGCCACGTCCTTCGAGATCATGGTGGGAAAAACGGCGCTGCACTTGGTTCAAGATTTCGTTGAATGTCGCCAGCTCGCGGCCGACTACCAGCGACTGCGCCTCTTCCAGAACTTGACGGATCTTCTCGCCGCCCGGCACCTCGCCGGCGCCAGTGTGACCTGCGCTGTCGGTAAGCACAACGATATTTCGTGTGAAGAAGGGCCCATGAGCTCCGCTGAGGTTTAGCAGCATGCTGTCGTGGCCTGCAACAGGAATCACTCGCATACCGGTGACGACGGGGGATCGGCCGTATGCCACGGTTGACTCCCATTGGCTGGTCTTTACCTCATCCTCAACTCGCCTTGTGGTCATCGTCTTGTCATGCCCTCCGTTGTCTGGGCTTCGGAGTGTTGCTGGGGGAGTTCTGGAGGGCTTTCGCCGGGACCTTTATCCGGCACTTGCCGCCAGAGGTAAGGGCTTTAACTCAACCCGCTTGATCTCGCCTACCAGGGGCAAATAGCTCACGATCGCCATCACTGCCGTGGCGCCCACGAAGATGAGCACGTCGTTGAATGACCCGGTCTTCTTCACCATGTATCCAATGATGATCGGTGTAGTGATACCGGCCAGGTTTCCAATCAGGTTGAAGAGCGCACCGTTCAGACCAACCATGCCTTTGGGCGATGTGTCGGAAACCACTGTCCATCCCAATGAGCCAAATCCTTTCCCAAAGAATGCCAAAGACATCAGGAGCAGCATGACATCCTGAGCCTTCGCATAATTACACCCAATCATTGTTACCGAAAGCGCCATACCGGCGACGATTGGCAATTTTCTCGCGAAGGTGAGGGAGTGTCCGGCCCGCAGGATTCGATCGGAAACAACGCCTCCGAGAACTCCTCCTACTCCCCCGCAAAGCGCCGGCAGCGCTGCGGCAAACCCTACCTTCACGATGGACATGTGCCTGGCTTGCGAAAGGTAGACGGGGAACCAGGTGAGGAAAAACCAGGTTAGCGTGGTGACGCAGTATTGGCCGAGGTAGATGCCGACGAGCATACGGTGGCTCAGCAATTCCTTCACGGCCGCCCAAGTAAGCACGTTGGTTTTCCCTTTTCCCTTCGCGCTCTGATCTGTATTTATCAACCCGCCGCCTTGTTCGATGTAGTCGATCTCGGCGTTCGAAATGCGCGGATGCGTCTTCACGTCATAGACGGTGTTGAGCCACACAAAGACGAGCACAAATCCTACGACACCTATGAACCAAAAACAGCCTCTCCATCCAGTCACATGGCTTATCCATCCCAGAACGGGGGCAAAGAGCATTAACGCGAAATACTGCGATGCATTGAAGATCGCAGAAGCCCGTCCGCGTTCGGTCGCGGGAAACCAGGCGGCGACGATGCGGCCATTGCCTGGAAAGACAGGCGACTGCGCAAAGCCCGAGAAAAGCCGCAAGATGAAGATTGTGGTGAATGCAGCGGCGGCCGGAAGATATCCCGCAAATCCGATCAGAAAGGCGGAGATAGAGAAGAGAACGATGGCGATTCCGTAGACTCTCTTCGATCCAAACCGGTCCAGCAATCCTCCCGCGGGGAGTTGGCCAAGCACGTACGCCCAGCTAAATGCGGAGAAGAGATAGCCCATCTTCAGCGCATCCATGCCGATGTCTTTGGACATACCCGGTCCAGCTATAGAGAGAGCCACCCTATCTCCATAGCTTGTGCAGCTTACGATGAACAGAACAGCAATGATCCAGTAGCGGACATGCGTCTGTTTCGTATCGGACATCGCTGAGTATGCCATCGGCTCAAGACCTGCCAGCGATAAGTTTCGTGAGTTCCTGCATTTCGTTCTGCTCCAAGTCGGTGAGCGGCGGCCGGACTGGGCCCGCAGGACGGCCGATGGCATTCAACCCAGCCTTGACGATGGAGACAGCATAGCCCTTGCGGCGATTGCGAATTTGAATGTAAGGCAGCACAAACTGTCGTAGCCCTGAGAAGACAGCGTCACGATCGCGACGCCTTACTGCAGCATAGAATTCCTGGGCGAAGTTTGGCAGGAAGTTAAAGATGGCCGAGGAATAGGTTGTGACGCCCATTTCCAGATAAGGCAGCGCGAATGTCTCAGCCGTCGGCAGACCTCCGATATACGTCACGCGATCTCCAAGCCTGGCGTAGATACGCGTCATGCGCTCGATGTCTCCTACTCCATCTTTGAAGCCAACCAGGTTCGGGCACCGATCGCATAAGCGTTCAAGCGCCACTTCATCGATGATCGCATTGTCGCGGTTGTAGAAGATTACTCCCAGGCTAGTGGAGGCGCATACAGCCTCTGCATGCGCAGCTAATCCGGATTGTTCGGAGCCAACCAGGTAAGGGGGCAAGAGCAGAATTCCATCCGCACCCGCGTCCTCGGCCGACTTTGCAAATTGTTTAGCCATGGCTGTGCCGTAGCCGCATCCGGCGACAACAGGCACACGGCCGGCGGTTTCCGCAACGGCCGCACCGACCACCGTGGAAAACTCCTCCAGGGTAAGTGAAAAGAATTCTCCGGTGCCACCGGCGGCAAATAACCCAGCCGGCTTGCAGGCGAGCAGCCAGGCAATGTGCTCTCTGTAAGCTTTCGGGACGAA
>DASYBJ010000377.1:0-10599 GCA_036500845.1 Acidobacteriaceae bacterium | reverse complement strand
CCGATGACACTCATGCCGCCTATCAGATCGCTCAGGTGTATGCGTATCGCGGGGAGTCCGAGAAATCGTTTGCATGGCTGGAGCGCGCCTACAAACAGCGAGACACCGGAATGCCCATAATCAAGACCGATCCGCTATTAGGAACTCTCCGCCACGACCGGAGATACACCGAACTTCTCAAGGGAATGCGCCTCCCGCCCTAGGACAACATCCGTCAACCGACATGAGCAAATCAGCTTCTGCAAGGATGCACCATCGGGCGAGGACTGTCCGGCTGTGGCGGTATCCTGAACTGCGCCGCATGATCCAAAGACCCTCATTGCCTCATCCAATGGATGTATCAGGTAGAAGCAGTGATCCAAAGCAGCGGATACAGCCGCTTTCCTGAAAAGGAGTTTATGGCGAAGAGAATAGCTCTGGTGGCTGGATCGACGGGCATCGTCGGTCTCAATCTTGCAACTCACCTTGCGCAAAACGAGTGGGTCGTGTTGGGCCTTGCACGAAAGCCGTCTACACCTGCAGGCGTGCAAGCTGTTGCTGCCGATCTGTTGGAGCGGACGAGTCTCGCCGCCGCACTCAAAGACGTTAAGCCAACGCATGTCTTTTTGACGACCTGGATGCGCCAGCCGACAGAAGCTGAAAACATCAAGGTAAACAGCACCATGGTCCGCAACCTGCTCGATGCCGTCTCGAAGGCGAAGACTGTTGAGCACGTGGCATTGGTCACCGGCCTCAAGCACTACCTTGGGCCATTCGAGGCCTATGGGAAAGGTAAGATGCCTCCGACGCCATTCCGTGAAGAGTATAGCCGTTTGGATGTTGAGAACTTCTACTATGCGCAAGAGGATGAGCTTTTTGCAGCGGCCAAACGGGACGGCTTTGGTTGGAGCGTACATCGCCCGCACACCATCATCGGCTACGCACTTGGAAACGCAATGAACATGGGCGTGACCCTGGCCGTATATGCGACCATCTGCAGGGAAACCGGGCGACCGTTCCTCTTTCCCGGGTCCGCAGTGCAATGGAACGGGCTGACAGATATGACTGACGCTAGATTGCTGGCTCGTCATCTCGAGTGGGCCGCTACGACGCCAGCGGCTCGCAATAATGCGTTCAACGTGGTCAACGGAGACGTGTTCCGCTGGAGCTGGATGTGGGAACGTATCGCGAAATGGTTTGCTATAGAAGCTGCGCCATTTCCAGGAAAGGGGACCCCGCTCGAAGTGCAACTCGTCGATGCCGCTCCGCTCTGGGCAGAGATCGCCAGCAAATATCATCTCGCCGAACCGAACCTCAACGTCCTCACTTCCGCATGGCATACGGACGCCGACCTCGGGCGTCCTATCGAAGTCCTGACGGACATGAGCAAGAGCCGCAAAATGGGGTTTCTTGACTACCAGCCAACGGACGAGAGCTTCTTCGACCTCTTCACTCGTCTGCGCGAAGACAAAATAATCCCGTAAGAATGCCATAACGATCTGTTCCGCCAGTCGTCCCGAGTCTCAAGTTCTTTCCTGAGTTTGTCGACTTTTGAGGAAGCCAACGGCGATCACCTCAGGGGCCAACGGCGCGAGGATTTAGTGACTGTGTCCAGCCGGGGACATGTTTTACATTGCTTTAGTTAGGCACGAATGAACCCGCGCCATTCCCATAACCCACTCGAAGGATGTAAGCCCGCCGTGGACTCAAGACACTAGCAGGCTGCTGAAGAACTAGTCTGCGGTGAACGAACCGCCTATGCCTTGGGGTGCTCCGATTCGGGTGATACATCTTCTTGCGCCTCGCTGGTTGCTTCGGCGCGTTTTTCCGCAGCCTGCTAGGCCGACGGCTACTCCGCAGGCGATCGATCCCGAGTCGATCCTACGCGTCATTCCTACCCGAACGGTACGCGGCCGCAGCTCTGCCGGTTCGCTAATTGTCTGCAAATTGACTTGTCCGACTGGAAAGGCTTTGGTAGGCTGAGTCGCTGCTCGCAAGTACCTAATGCTGGGCTGATTCGGGCTTGCTTACGGGCCACGTAGCGGATACCCCTCCTCCTTAGACAGACCTACGAACCACCCGAGGAAGCCTATGCTCAAAAGATCGTTCCTTCTTGTTGTGCTCACAGCCTTGCTCGGCGCTCACGGTCAAACAGGATCATCCAGTTCGGGCAACATCAGTACGGCTCTGACGAAATTGGATGCTTTCATTTCTGACGCTATGCAGAAGACCAAGGTGCCCGGTCTCGCTGTGGCGGTCATCTATCGGGATCAAGTGGTGTTTCTCAAGGGATATGGAGTGCGTAAGCTTGGCGAGCGTGCGAAGGTCGATCCAGACACCGTATTCGAGATTGCCTCCGTATCGAAGCCCATCGCTTCGACGATTGTGGCTTCGCTGGTTGGCACCGGCGAGGTGACTTGGGACGACCGGATTGAAACGCTGGATCCCGGTTTCGAGCTTTCCAATCCAACCGCTACAGAGCAGGTGACAATACGCGATCTGTTCGCGCATCGCAGCGGCCTACCGACAGACGGGGGGGACGTTCTGGAGGACCTGGGGTACAGCCGCCCCGAAATCCTGCACCGGATCCGTTTGGTTCCGCTTGCAGGGCAATTTCGTGAAACCTACCACTACAGCAACTTTGGATTGACAGAAGGAGCGATTGCGGCTGCGCTGAAGACAGGTAAGACCTGGGAACAACTTGCCCAGCAGAGGCTTTACGGGAAGATAGGGATGCGTTCGACGAGTTCCCGTTACTCCGACTATGAGAACAATCCAGATAAAGCGGCTCTCCATGTTCTCGAAGATGACGATTACAAGAACTGGTTTGTTCGCGAAGCGGACGCCGAAGCGCCGGCAGGCGGCGTGAGCTCGAATGTGAGGGATCTTGCTAACTGGGTGCGGCTGCAACTCGACGAGGGCGTATTTGATGGCGAGCAGGTTGTAGACCGGGCTGCGCTCGAGGAGACGCACAAACCGCAAATTTGTCGGTCCGTCCCAGGTCCGGTTGCCCCCGGACAATGCCCGGGGAATCAGTTCTATGGCCTCGGTTGGAATGTTGGCACCGATACTGAAGGCCGCCGGACGCTTAGCCATAGCGGAGCATTCCTGTTGGGTGGCAGCACCGCCGTTTTCATGATCCCTAGCGAGCAGATTGGAATTGTAGTTCTCGTGAACGGTACTCCGATCGGTGTGCCGGAATCGGTCAGCCTCTCGTTTCTAGATTACTTCCACTACGGCTATGTCAAAAACGACTACCTAACGGTCTTGAGGCCTTTGTTTGACGAAATGAGGCGAACAACGCAAGACTCATCTCAGAATTACTCAAAGCTTCCGCCGCCGCGGAATCCTTCTCCTAGCGCTCCCCTTTCTACTTACAAGGGTACTTACTTTAACTCGTACTACGGTAAGCTCCAGATCGACGTAGAACGAGATCAGTTGATCCTTCGCCTTCCACCGCGAGATTCGTACTACGAGCTGACGCACTGGGACGGAGATACCTTTACGTATTATTTCGCGAGCGAGATCACGGGAATCGGCCGCCGAGGGGTGAAATTCCTCGACGGCGGGAAGCAGGTTCTTGTTGAGAATCTCAAAATCGTAAACAGCGGTTTGTTCGATAAGATCAAGTAACTGTCGCGCCAGCAAACAACTGTAGACATCCCAATGCTCACAGTCTGAACTCACTCCCGTGAGTTCAGACTCGTCTGTCCGCAAACTGCAAAGCTTCAATGAGGCCGCGTAGTACTTCCGAGAAGTATCTTAAACCGGCAAGGGGCGGCGGTCACCCGCCTCCCCTGCCATAATCACCGTGCGAACGGGCGCGTACACGGCGTTTGAGTTGGCGCTGCTCCCGGTCCCATGCGAGGCGGGAGCCGACTTGCTGCAAAACCGGCCGACGCATACCGACAAAATGCGGAATACACGGTCCCAGTTCCCCAGGGTGTCCTGTGATGTTTTGTTTTCGAAAGGCCCGGATCATTCGCGCGAATATGCCCCACGGACCGGAGCCCGCGTGACGTTACCAAGCTCAATTGCTGAGCTTGTCTCTGTAGATGGTTCCCTTTGCGGCCGGGGCGCCGTCGACTGCCAACATCGCCGTCGCGCCGATCAGTGGAGTGCCAGAAAGCGGTCCCGCGCAGGATGCCGTTCCGTTTTGAACAGCGCCACACGTCACGACTTCGTTCCCTGATGTAGTAGGTACATTCACCAATGCGACGGTCCCAGTCGAGAATCCGACAAAGGCCTTTACTCGAACGATGCCGTGATCACGAATGAACTGAACGGTCCCAAATGCCGAGTTCGAGGTCAGATCAGCAATCGAGGGCAGGCTCACGTCAGATCGAGAACTGGGATCGTAAAAGACCAGCACGCCAGGCTGGCCCGTGTTGGGGTCTAACGGATTTACAGGAAATTGGCGGGTGCCAACGTAGATGAAGTTGTCGATCGGGTCAACTCCGAGACCGTGTGAATTGCGGCCGGCGCACTCGACACCGTCGTCCTTGGCGCGACCGGCGCCGGGCGAACTGAAAACCCCGATTACCGGTATCGATTTCGTGGTATCTGTCGGGCAACCAGTCGTGGTGCTCACGTTACCGGAAGAAGCGGTGTAAAAGCGTCGGGTACTTGGATTAAATTGCAAAAGATCGGTACCCGTGACTCCGGTGAAGCGTTTGATGATCTGGCCGTTCGTCAGGTCCATGGCGATCTGAGCCTGGTTTGTACCGCAGCCCAGCATCGCAACATTTGTAACAGGATCGATATCAATTCCATGTGGTACGCAATCAGACGTCAGGTATTTCGCCGTGATGGCATTGGCCACGGGATCAAAAACGTAAACTCCGGCTCCTGCGTTCTTGTTGTCGCTGTCAGTGATCACCTGGTATATGAGGCCATCAACCGGATTGAAACGCATCAGTTCAGGACTACCTGGAAGTAAGAGCTGGGTAGAAACCTTGCGATTGAGCAGATCGATGCCTGTCATGTAATAGGGAGCGGTGCCGTTGATCACGTAAACCGTTCGATTGAGCGGATCGTAGTCAAGGGCGTCGGTTCCAGCGGTGATATTTGGAATCACGTACGTATCTGGAGCTTTATCCGGCACTCTCAAGTCATAGACAAAGACGTTACTCTGACCGTCCGTCGCCACTAGGGCCTGCAGCTCCGGCGCGATGACCACTCCATTGGTGCTTCCGAGACTCGGCAGCGGAGTAAGCCCGATGACCTGATTGACGCTTGCGTCGATGGCTGTGATGGACTTGTTCGTCCGATCCGCAACGTACATGATGCGAGTACGAGGATTGAAAGCGAACAGATCGAAGTTGGCTTGCGTTGAACCACTTGTAGTCCAGTTAGGTACTGGAATGTTTTGCTGATAGACAAGATCGGATCGCGATTCCATTTGCCAGCCCCAAAGTGGGAGGCTAGCGTAGCAGAGGGCGATGCAGCTTGCTAGTCGGGGATAGAGGGTCATGTGAATTTCTCCCTTGCTCTTGAAGAGCGGGAGAAGTATATAGGAAAGCTCGCTACGTGAGCATGAAAGTCGAGCAGAGACTCGATAGCTTGTGAATATGTCCGCCTTCTCATGACTTATAACGCTACTCTTGATCGGAAACTCGAGACGGAAGCTGCCGTGCCAAACCAGACTAGCGTGGCCCGCGGCGTCTCGAAGAGCATTCAACTATAAGTCGGAATAGAATACCGTCTGGCAGCTAGCCGTTGCACATGGCGGGCCAAACATCGGACAAATCGTCGGCGCGCTACTGCCGCCGGGGATCTTTTCTCACACTGCTCGGGAGTAATTGCTATGTCGCTTATACGACATATATTTCATTCATGTGAACAGAGCCTGGTGTCCCAAGTCTGAAGTTTTTGTACTTAAGTTGTTGACTTTGCAGGAATCCGATGGTGATAATTTCACGTCTCGAGCGCCGTGGATTAGTTACTCCTTCTAGCTGAAGCCATGCCCTTCCGACACACAGTCGTGGTGTGTAAGTGAACTTTGGAAAAACCCCGGTCCCAGGAGCGAGACCTGGGCCACACGCCCCGGTAACCGCAGACTACTTTCCTCAATGTGAAGAATTTAACTTGGTCGATGTGCCCGAGTATCATTCAGAGGCGTTTAAAAAATGCCTGAGGTGCACTGATGAAGTCTTCTGAAGTCGTCCTTCAAGCCGTGCTTACATGCCGCATTGCGGCCATGAAATGACGGAGACTATGTCTTGCGAGTCGTGCCGCGTTTTTTATGAATGTGCGCGCTGCAAGGCTCTGATTCGTCCAAAAGCCGGGGATTGTTGCGTGTTCTGCTCTTATGGTTCCTTGACGTGCCCCCCGGTCCAGATGCAAGGTCATTGCTCGGGGGCCGAGCTCAGGGAGTGAATTGCGATTCCCTTGTTGACTGCAAACCTTCAATGAGGCCGCGATGGAGGCTCCACGGAAATATCCCTCTTTAAACCTTTCTGAGGATTTCCCGACCACCACTCTATCGGGCAATGGAAGGCTTAAATCCAGGTCTTAGGACCGAGGGCCACCCGCCTGTGGAAAGCCGTGCCCTTCCCGAAACCCCGCTCCCGCATTATGAATTTCTTGGCGCGGAGCAATTTCATATATTGTTGTGGGTGCCTCCTCGTGAGGATTCTTCCATCTGCATGCAAATGGGTCGACTTCCCATGTCCGCAACGCGATTTCTTATCCGCACCATGTGCCTGTTTGCGGTTTTCTTCCTTGCCGGCAACCTGTTCGTTTTGCCCTGCTCCGCTGCAGCAGACGATCCGGAAGTCGGCTCGCTGAACAAGCCGGAGCGGCTGGAGTGGTTCCGCGATCAGGGGTTTGGACTGTTCATCCACTGGAGCGTGGATAGTCAGCTTGGCGTGGTCATCAGCCACTCACTGGTCGGCGCATCTCCCGAATACACTGACCGCTTCTTTCAAGATCTGCCCAAGACCTTCGACCCGCACGAGTTTCAACCACTGGATTGGGCTCGGTTCGCGCACCTGGCCGGCGTCCGATACGTGATGTTCACGGCCAAGCACCATTCCGGCTTCGCGATGTTCGACACGGCGACGACGCCCTTCGGCATCATTCATACGCCCTTTCATCGCGACATTACGAAGGAAGTCTTCGACGCATTCCGTTCCGAGGGTATCGCCGCGGGCGTTTATTATTCGCCCGATGATTTCTGGTGGCTTCACCAAAACGGCAAGACAATCGAGCGCTCGGTTCCCGGCGTCCAGCCGCGCAATAACCCTGGCCTGATGGAATACGATCAGACCCAGCTCCGCGAGTTGCTGACGCACTACGGCAAAATCGATGCGCTTTTTCTTGATGGCGACGCGACCGGCCTGCGCGACCTTGCATGGAAGCTGGATCCTGAGATCATCGTCACCCGCGGAGCAATCAAAACACCAGAGCTCACTGTTCCGGGGATGCCGCTGCCGGGCGCGTGGGAAACCTGCATGACTATGGGCACGGCGTGGCAATACCAGCCGCAGAATGAGCACTACAAATCAGGAGGCGAGCTGATTCGGCTGCTGATCCAGACGCGCGCGAAGGGCGGCAACTTTCTGCTCAATGTGGGTCCTAAGCCGAATGGCGAACTTCCCATTGAAGAAGAAGAGCGCCTGCGCGAAATCGCCCTCTGGATGTTCGTGAACTCCGACGCGATTTATGCCGTGCGGCCCTGGGTGATCACCAACGAGGGCGACATCTGGTTCACGAAGAAGAAGGATGGCCAGACGCTCTATGCCATCGTCGAATCCGACACGCCGTGGCCACGCGCGACCTGGAAAGAATTCACACTGCATTCGGTCCGCGCGACCGACAAGACCGAAGTAAGCGTGCTCGGCCAGAACGACCAGGTGGTCGAGTACCACCCCGAGATCAATCCCAAATCCAGCTGGCACCAGGAAAAGGATGGTCTGCATGTGCGGGTGATGCAGACACAACGCCTGCAGGACAATTTTCGCTGGCCCAACCCGGCTGTGCTGAAGATTACGAACGCCGAGCCGGCGCTTGCTCCGCCGCACGTACAGACCACCGGGTCAGCCGCCGAATCATCCGGTCAGCAGGAGACGCTCAAGGGCGAAGTGCTCGATATGGGCGACAGCTCATCGCTCCAGGCCGGCTTTGAATACCGTCCCATTCTTGGCGAAGACGTAAACTCGCGTTCGTCTGCCTGGACCCCGACGCCGATGCAGACCATTTCGAAGCCCGGGCCTTTCATAGCCCACATCGACGGCCTCTCGGCGAAAGGTGCCTACGAGTTTCGCGCCGTCATTCACCATCCGCTGCTGACACTTTACGGCGCGGAGATCGCCATGAAGCGTTAGCCTTGAAACAGTCGAGCACAGGTCTCTGAGCGCTCGCAAAGTGGCTTCATGATTTCTTGATTACTGCCGACCAATTCTTTCAGAAGCCTAGCCGCATCCAATCATGCGTGATCAATCGGACTCTCTCCCTTGCAGGCCTTACGATCCATCGCCTCGGCTACGGAACCATGCGCCTCGTCGGCGAAGGAGCCTGGGGAGAACCCAAAAGCCGTGACCACGCTCGTACCGTCCTTCGGACTGCTGTGGGCTCGGGGATCAACTTCATCGACACCGCGGATGCTTATGGCCCAGAAATCGCGGAAGAACTGATCTACGAGGCCCTCCACCCTTATCCGGCCGACCTGGTGATCGCGACCAAAGGCGGCATAACCCGGCAGGGACCTGCAAAAGCAGCACCCGTGGGTCGACCGGAGTACTTGCATCAGTGTGTCGAGATGAGCCTGCGCCGCCTGCATCTGGAAACAATCACGCTGTACCAGTTGCATCGCATCGATCCGAAGGTGCCGATGGAAGAGTCTCTCGGCAAGCTCGTCGAGTTGCGCGAACAGGGCAAGATCCAGCACATCGGACTTTCAGAAGTGACGGTCGAGCAGATCAGGCAGGCGCAGAAAATGACTCCTATCGTCTCCGTTCAGAACAAATACAACCTGAGCGAACGTAAGCATGAGAGCGTACTGGAGTTTTGTACGGAGAACAAAATAGCCTTCATTCCATGGTATCCCGTGGACGCGGGCAGACTCAGCAGGCCAGACGGGCATCTTGCGGCCATTGCGAACGCAAAGCACGCCACGGTAACTCAGTTGTCACTCGCCTGGCTGCTTCACAAATCGCCGATGATGCTCCCCATCCCCGGGACCTATTCGCTCGAGCATCTGAAAGAAAACATCGCATCGGCAGAGATCGAGCTCACCAAAGATGAAGCGGCAGAAATCGAGCGCATCGCAGAGACGCAGCGCTCTTAGCGCAGGTCTGCGCATTGCTTCGTCTCGCGGTGTTCTCATTGACCACGTCTCACTGATTCGCCAAGCGATTTTCCGTGAACGCAAACCGACTGCGGTACTGATCCAGGTAGCCCAACCTTGAGTGGTTCAGCCGGCGCAATTGCCACGTTCCGTCGGTAGAATCTTGCCGGCAAACTCAAGGATTGCAGTGTTGAATTGCTCAGGCCTCTGCAACGGAGCGAAGTGGCTCACGGCGTTGAGGAGGACAAATTCGGCGTTCGGAATAGCCTGGGCTAAATACTCTGCGTGTTCGCGTTTGATAAATTCGTCATGCTCGCTTTGTACGATCACGACGGGCACGCTGATCTTCGCCAGATCGCGCGCGGAGTAGTTGGGTTGGGTCCGCTGCATCAGGGTGACGGCTTCGACGAAGGCTTTGAAGTGCTCGGGCGCAGCCGATAGCTGGGCGTAGTCCTTCGCGTGTCGAGCGAAGCACCGGTTCAGAGTGGGACTGGCTTCAATTGGCTTTACGCCGCTCGGGTCCATATTGCAGGCAAAGAAGAACACGCCCGCAATTCGAGAGGGAGCTTTCGCGGCAAGGACCATAGCGGTGCATGCCCCGTCGCTCCAGCCCACCAAGCCTGCTTTTTCAAGATGCAACCCATCCATCACTGCTAGAACGTCGGACGCCATCAACTCGTACGAGAACGGTCGCGCGTCGCGCGTGCTGCGGCCATGGCCACGGCTATCAATCAAAACGGCACGATAGCCGCTCCTGACTAGTGCCGGTACCTGATAACCCCAATTGCCAGCATGGCCGAGACCGCCATGAAGCAGGATCAAGGGCGAGCCGGATCCGTAATTGGAGTACCAGATCCGAGCTCCCTGGTGTTCGACGTAGCCTTGATCATTTGGCACCGGCAAGGGTGCGGCGCCCTCCGCTTCGAATTTACTGAGGTCGTCATCGTGAACTTCCATTTGATCTCCATCGATCAGCCGCGGGTGCGAGAAGTCGCTTTTTCCTGCTTCCGCCTACCGGCTTCCATCGTAGGCCTGAAATACTGGAATTTCCGGCTGAAGTGCGCGCTCAAGGTTGCGAGCCCCGCCGAATCTTTTTTTTGCGCACAATCAAGGAGTTGCGGCTCACTCGAATCCTCCGCTCCTGACCTGTCCAGCAAAGGCGCATCCAACGATCGGTAAGGTTGTTTCCGGGGAGGTTGATATGAAACGTGGGATCCGGTTGTGGGTAGTGATGTTGATGCTCGCTCCTTTTGCGCTTGCGCAACAGCATGGCGGTCAAGGAGGAAACCCGGGTGGGAACCCAGGTGGAGGCCATGGAGGAGGTCAGGGCG
>DASYBJ010000376.1:0-39783 GCA_036500845.1 Acidobacteriaceae bacterium | reverse complement strand
CACTTCTAGTCGACCATGAGCATGATTTCCGTTGACTTAATTACCGCCGTGACTTCGCTGCCTATCTTGATGTTCAAGTCCTCGACGCTTTGGCGAGTGATCACGCTCTCGATGAGGTTATCGCCAACGCGCACACTCACTTTCGCTGTGACCACCCCAAGGACAATCGTCTCTACCGTGCCCCGCAGTTGATTGCGCGCTGATATCTTCATGCGAATCATTGTACGGAAAATCCTAAAGGCGAGCATGATTCCGCTAAAATCGCTGCATGCAACGCAAGGACCTCTTCCGCCTGCACACAATGAGCGTTCTTATGCTCGCATTCGCGTCATCCGGTTTGGCGCCCGCTCTTGTTGCTCAGGAAATGCACCACGGCGGTCCTTCTACCCCATCGAGCAGCTTGATCCTTCGGACATCCGATGGGAAGACCGCTACTGTGGGCGCCGCTGATCTAGCCGCTCTGCCACACAAATCCGTCACCGTCTTCAATGCACACAGCAAAGTGAACGAGACATACTCTGGTGTTCCGCTTTCCGATTTGCTTACAAAGGTTCAGGTTCCGCAAGGTGAACAGGTGAAGGGTGCGCTCTTCATGACGGGAGTCATTGCAGAAGGGACGGACGGTTACAAGGTTCTTTACTCCCTGGCTGAAGTTGATCCAACCATTCATACTGGTGAAGTGATCGTTGCAGATAGTCTCGACGGAAGGAAGCTGGACAAAGATGGTGCATTTAAGCTCGTTTCCACGGAAGAAAAGCGGCCAGCCCGCTGGGTACGAAACCTGAAATCGATTGATGTGGTCAGCGTAAAACCTTAGCGACGCGGTGCACCCCGTAAGCGTTTGGCGGTTCCGGAGACGTACGATTTTGCACATCCCATCTAGCGTCAACTGAATCTCCAACTTCTCCGAGTACCCCGTCGTCACCCGCGTAAATGCGGCTTCCGCCCCTCTGCGATCCGGCTCGGCGGCGTACTGATTCCGACTTCGCGCCAGGCTTTCTCAACGGTTCTTCAACCCGCACGTTTTTCATGCTGGCAAAGAAGGTCACTTCCCTTCCACAGAAGGAGCTGCGATTGGCTGATCTGAAGATCGAAGTGTGGCTTCAGAAGTAGCGGGTGAGTTCTTCCGGCTGTTTGCCTTGTTCACGGAGTGACCGAAGGCTCAGAGCATCGTGGCGCTTCGCGAGCCGCTGGCCCGTCGTATCCAGTAGCAAATTGCAGTGATACCAGGCCGGTGACGGAAGCTCCAAAGCCCGCGCCAGCAGAATCTGCCGTGCTGTGGATTTGAGCAGATCCTCGCCGCGTACCGCTTCCGTGATCTGCATCGCCGCATCATCGACCACGACCGCGAGTTGATACGCAGGGACATCGTCACGGCGCCAAACGAGAAAATCACCAAAGTCGCGGCCAGCCACAAAACTCTGCGGGCCGAAATGCCCATCATCAAACTTAACTACCTCGCCATCTGGCACTCGAAAGCGCCAGTTGATACCCGACGGGACCTGGACTGCGGAAGCCTCCGTGGCATCAATCGATGGCAGTTCAGCCCGGGAGGGCCGGCAAGTCCCCGGATAGATCGCTTCATCCTCATGCGGCGCCTGTGCGACACGCGCCAGCTCCCTGCGCGAGCAGCGGCAGGGATAGATCCAACCTCCTCGCCGCAGACGTTTCCAAGTGGCGCGATAACAGCCGTGCCGCTCGCTTTGCGTGTAGGGCGCAAAAGGACCGCCGAGGTCGGGACCCTCCTGCCAACGGATACCAAGCCAGCGCAGGTCTTCCAGCATCGCCCGGGCGAACTCTGGCCGCGATCGATCTGGATCTAGATCTTCATTCCGCAAAACCAGCGTGCCTTGGGCGGCGAGCGCGCGCTGATATGCGATCCAAAACGTTCGCGCATGGCCTAAGTGGAGAAGCCCCGTCGGCGAGGGTGCAACTCGTCCGCGATAGGGTTCGACTCCCGCAGGCACCTAAAAGAGCTCCGGAATACTGGAAAAGGCGATGCGCGTGGGAGCCGCCGCGCCTGCCAGGAGCGTGCTTGCGAACGTCAGGGTGTTGGTGCCGTACTTGTAGTTCACCTGATCCATTGTTTTTGATAAGCGGGTGCGCTTACCCTGCTCCTCGAGCCCGGAGAAAAGGTCGAGAGTATGAAGGTGATCGGGCACAAGGTTGTTGAGCGCCACTCCGACGAAGAATGGCTTCTTGTACTCACCCCCGTTTGGGCTCTTTTTCCAGACCCGCTGCAGGCCTTCGAGGAGCGTCAGATTGTCCTGACATTCAACCAGCGGAGTGCTCTGGGTCCAGGGTTTTTGGTGGATGCCGGACGTGTGTTTCGAGGACGCGGCAGCCCGCGGGACCGCAAATCGCAGTGTGACGGTCATATGAGATGCCCAGAGCCGAGCCTTCCTCAAGCGCATTGCGGATTTGTGCAGCAGCTTGTTCGCGACAGAGTAGGCGCCTTCCGGCGTGCGCAGCTCCGGCGGCAAGACATGGGAATGGCTGATCGATTTCTGATGCTCGAGTTCGTTGTCCCCGAAGTCTTCTCCGCGCAGCCAGTGCCAAAGCTTCTCGCCGTTGATACCGCCCCACGCTGTGTTCATCTGCGCGCGGTCGAGGGCCAGCAACTGGGTGATGCTGCGAATTCCTTGCTCGTGCAGGCGTTTTTCCATCCGGCCGCCCACGCCTGGGAGATCGCGCGGCGTCATCCGACACAGCGCATCATGGAGCAGATCCGGAGTGAGCGCCACCAGTCCGTCCGGTTTCTCCATGTCAGAGGCGATCTTGGCGAGATAGCGGTTTGGGGCCAGGCCGATCGAACAGCAGAGCGTCGCACCGGCACCCCGCCGAACCGCCGCCTTGACCTCACGAGCGAGCGCCAGCGCCGCAAGCAGAGCTTGCTCCCGGCCTATCAAGCGGCAGGCCATCTCATCGATCGACATTACGGAAGTTACGGGTACGCAGGATTCGACAGCTTCAATGACCCGGTGATGGTAGTCGACGTAGACCTCGTGGCGGGCTTCGACCAGCTCAAGTCCGGGGCATAGCTGCTTTGCCTCCCCGACTTGGGTGCCGGTCCGGACTCCGTGGAGCTTCGCTTCGTAACTGGCGGCAATACAGCAGGTTGTATCAGCAATGAGCGGAACGACGGCGACCGGCTTGCCACGCAGCTCCGGCCGTAACTCCTGCTCCACAGAAGCGAAGTAAGAGTTCAGGTCCAGGAAGAGCCACTTTAGGTGCGGCTGCCCATTTCGTAACGTAATAGCCTTTGCGTCCGCCACTATCCCCCATTCTTCACGTATCGTGAAAATTCCGGCGGATGTTACGCTTTTCTCGTTCAGACTTGTTGATGAGATGAATTCTCAGGCAGAAAAAGTTATGTTCGCATTGGAATTTTTTTGCCTTCCATGAAACCTGATTCTGATTTTTAGAGTCACATAGTGTAAAAGGGGTTTGAAGATGCCATCCCTCAATCTGCACAGTCTCATTCGATGGTTCTATGAATTCGAGGCTTATGTGCCGGCAATCGTGGTGACGATCGGAGCCGCCTTGTTGTTTGCTTGTGCGATCGGAGCGAGCTGCTCCCCGTGCAAGGAGAAAGACGAGTTTTTCCATCGGCAAGTGTTCTAGAAGCAGGAAAAATCCGGTCAGCCAAGAGGCGGATAGCTAAGCAAACGGTTAGCGAAAGGGCGGTCAACGAGGCTCTCTGTTTCCTATCGGCCAGTGCAGCAACTCTTCGCTTGCACACAGGGGATTCGCCAAAAGAATCAGCTCTTGCAACCGCTCTCCGCGTGAAAGTGGTCAACGCAACACCCCCGTTAAGCTCCACAGCTAAGGTCAATCAAGAAGCTCTAGCCGGACCGCTCCAATCCGAATTTTGCTGACGCTTTTTAGCTGACAGGTTCTTAGCTATCCGCCTCTTAGCTGACCGGTTCTTACCTTCTCTATAATCCCAAAACATGGATAGTACTTCTCACTCTGCGTCGCTTCAGGAGTTGGAGCGCCGCTCGGCTTTGGCTCAACAAGGGGGCGGCCGGGAGCGCCGCGATCGCCAGCATCGGGAGGGGAAGTTGTCCGCCCGCGAACGCATCGAGTTGCTGCTGGACGAGGGCTCTTTCGAAGAAACCGATGCATTCGTCACACATCGATGCACCGATTTTGGCATGGAAGAGAAGCGTATTCCCGGGGACGGCTTTGTGACCGGCTACGGCCGCATCGATGGCCGCACAGTGTTCGTGTTTGCTCAAGACTTTACGGTTTTTGGCGGATCCCTGTCGGAAGCCAACGCCGGAAAAATCGTGAAAATCATGGACATGGCCATGCGTGTCGGTGCCCCGATCATCGGGCTAAACGATTCAGGCGGCGCGCGCATTCAGGAAGGCGTCGTTTCCCTTGCCGGGTATGCCGATATTTTTCTGCGCAATACTCTGGCCAGTGGAGTCGTGCCGCAGATCTCTGCGATCCTCGGGCCCTGTGCGGGAGGCGCCGTCTATTCCCCCGCGATTACCGACTTCACGCTTATGGTGGACAAGACCTCTTACATGTTCGTTACAGGCCCAGATGTAATCCGGACTGTTACACATGAGGAAGTAACGAAAGAGCAACTCGGGGGAGCCACGACACACAACGAAATTTCCGGGGTGGCGCACTTCCTTTCCAGAGATGACGCGGAATGCCTTGCGCTGGTTCGGGAGTTGTTCAGCTTTTTGCCGTCGAATAACGTTGACGACCCGCCGCGCCGTGCCTCGAATGATCCCGTGGACCGGGCAGATGCCGAACTGGACTCAATCGTCCCGCAAGATTCGATGCAGCCTTACGACATCAAGGAGGTCATCGTCCACATCGTCGACGATGGCTATTTCTTCGAAGTACACGAGCACTTCGCGCGCAACATAGTGGTGGGATTCTCGCGCATGAACGGCCGTTCTGTGGGAATCGTCGCCAATCAACCCGCCCATCTCGCCGGAGTGCTGGACATCGACGCCAGCGTGAAGGCCGCAAGGTTCGTGCGGTTCTGCGACGCGTTCAACATCCCGCTGCTGACGTTAGAGGATGTGCCTGGATTTTTGCCCGGAACTCAGCAGGAATACGGCGGCATTATTCGCCATGGCGCCAAGCTGCTGTACGCCTTCGCTGAGGCCACGGTTCCAAAACTGCTGGTGATCACCCGTAAGGCCTACGGGGGCGCCTATTGCGTGATGAGCTCAAAGCACATCCGCACGGACATCAACCTGGCGTGGCCCAGTGCGGAGATCGCGGTCATGGGCCCTGAAGGCGCAGTGAACATCGTGTATGGCCGGGAGATCGAACGAGCTATGAAGGAAGCGGAACAAGCGGAGGGTGACCTCACCGAGGCGAGGCGGCAGGAGATTCTATCTGCCGAGCGTGAGCATAAGGTTCGCGAATTTCGCGAACGCTTCGCTAATCCCTATATCGCTGCCGAAAGAGGCTACGTAGACGCGGTGATCCATCCGCGGGAGACGCGGCGGCGCTTGATACTAGCACTGGAGATGTTGGACGGGAAACGTGACAAAAATCCGGCGAAAAAACACGGCAACATCCCACTTTGAATGAATTGCACCTGAGAAGCGAGGGAGGCCGGTCGGATTCGTAAACCCCACGCTCTATCAGAGCGGCACGGGCGACTTCTATGACATAACGAGCGGCAATAACGGAGCGTTTCAGGCAGCCAAGGGCTGGGATGCATGCACTGGCCTTGGTTCTCCGGTGGGTACCCTGCTCGAGACTCTGCTCGCGAACTCGTAAATCATTCGCCAGGGAGACGGGGTAGCAACTCCGGCTTACCTCGCTCTCCCCAGCGGAGATATCCAGAGGGTTGATGGTGATCGTGCGTGAAGAGGACGAGCCACCGTTCGAGAATCGCGCGGCTCAAAAAGCGCTTACGCTGCTCTATTGAGGTTAGCGGATAGAGGTCATACGCCATTACCCATGTGGGATCCAGATGCGCGCTGGTCGGCATGCAATCAGAGATGTAACATGCGCGCTGCCCCCTGGAATCGAGCATCACCGCCATCAGATGAGCTGTATGGCCAGGAAAGAGTTCCACGGACACGCCAGGAACAATATCGAAGATGTCTCCAGGTCTTGCATCGATAAGGGTCATCTGCCCGCTGGCGATAAGCGGATCGTAGTTCTCGCCGATGTAACTGATACGGTCGCGCTCAAGTTGCAGATGACCGTGCTCGACCTCGCCGCGGTGCGCGAAATAGCGTGCATTGGGAAATGTCGGCACCACGCGGCCATCCTCAAGTCTGGTCGTATTCCATCCGCAATGGTCAAAGTGGAGGTGCGAGTTGATCACGATATCGACGTCTTCCGGACGAATGCCTGCGGCGCGGAAGCTTTCAGGCAAGAGCTGCTTGGCCTCATAAATGGAACGCAGCTTCTCCGGCAGCTTATTGCCTATGCCGGTTTCGATCACCACGGTATGCTTGCCGGTGCGGGCAACAACGGTATTGGTCCCAAGCAGAATCTGGTTTCGCGCATTCGCGGGAGCACGCTTTTCCCAAAGCGGCTTGGGAACCACGCCAAACATGGCCCCGCCGTCGAGCAGATAGTTGCCGTCAGTGAGAATCGTCAGATCGAAATCGCCTAGCGTGAGGTGCCCTCGCACGAGTGCGGGCGTCGTTGCCGTTTCCGCCGGATGGCTCAACGGGCGTCACCTCGCTGGTCGTTGACTTGATGCGTGACTGGTTCTCTCGTCTCCCGGCTCGTGAGCGCTGCCGTTGGTTCGTCGGCTCGAGCCTGAACCGCTTTCGACGGGTTCGCTTGTTCCGACGTTTGTCTCGCATCCCTCTTTAGCTCCACGTTCCTGCGCTCTACGTTCCTGGATCCTCCGCTTCCTTGAACTGCACTGCTGGAAGTGTCAGTGTGGGTCTCGTTTGCGGCAGGTTTCAAGTACTGTTCGAAGTGTGCCAGGATGCGGGTGTATAGGTGCGTTCTCGCTTCAGCGCCGCTAATGCTATGGGTCTTGCGTGGATAGAGCTGGAGATCATACTGGATGTTCGCGCCGATGAGCTGCTGAATGAATTGAATCGAATTGCCCAGATGCACATTGTCATCTCCGGTCCCGTGCGCGAGCAGCAGGTGGCCCTTGAGAGCTGTCACACTGTTGATCACGGAATCATCGTGATACTCATCGGGATTGCTTTCCGGCTCGCCCATGTATCGTTCTGTGTAGATCGAATCATAGTTTCGCCAGTCAGTCACGGGCGCCACGGCTACACCCGCACGGAATCGATCGCTATGCGTCATGGCATAGAGCGTGAATGTGCCACCCCAACTCCATCCCCACCAGCCAAGCCGATGGGCGTCCAATTGGGGATACCGCGCCAGTACCTGGTCGAGCGCGGCAAGCTGGTCGCCCAGCTGCATCGGTCCGAAATTACGGTAAGCGGCTTGCTCGAAATCGCGCCCTCGGCCACCCATGCCACGGTTATCCACGTGTAAAACAGCAAACCCATGCTGTGCGAGAACCTGATCGAAGAGCAGGGTTCTTTTATCCCACTTATCGATTACAAGTTGGTTGTGGGGTCCCCCGTAAGGGTTCACAATTAAGGGAATGCTCTGCGCCTGAGTCATCCCTGGCGGCAAGAGCAGGCGGCCGTCGAGCGTCGTCTTGTTGTCGGAGGCTTTGAGGTCATCCAGTGAGATGGGATCAATCAGCTTGAGGTCGACTGCTGGAGACTTCCAGATGGTCTGGCAGTCCTTCTCCCCGCTACACAGGTCGACAACAGGGGGCGTTGTGAGGGAGGAGATTGTGTCGACGAAAAACTTCGCATTGGGCGAGAAGACGGGATGGTGCCAGCCTCCAGAGGTGCTCACCACGTGTTTGCCTGTGCCATCGAGCTTTACTGCCCATAGCAAGCGCTTCGTTGGGTCGCCTTCATTCGCCAGGTAATACACGATCTCCGACTTCGGATCTATCGCGCATATCTTCGACACTTCCCAATCGCCCGCAGTCAGCTGCTTTACTAGCGTCGCCTTGCCCGAATCGAGGTGGTAGAGATAGATGTGATTGTGTCCGTCCTGCCAACTGGTGAGTAGCATGTCGGCACCGGAAACCTCGATGTCGTACGATTCGTCGAAGAATTTATCGTCAGAGAGTGTCAGCGCAGGCTCAACAGTATCGTTTCCGATATCCGCGATGTAGATCGTCTTCTTCGTGTGGTCGCGCGAGAGCGCCTCAATCCAAAGTGCCTTGCCATCAATCCACCCAAAGCGCGGTATGTAGTCATTTCCGCTATCGATGGGAAGATTGATCCACTTGGTTTTTCCGCCGTTCGGTCCGACGACCCCAAGCCGAACAGCAGGATTCAGATCGCCCGGCTGGGGGTAGCGCTGACGATACTCCGTTGCATGCACCGGTATCCAGTCAACGATCGGGTATTCCGGAACCTGGGTTTCATTCGTTTGCAAGTATGCGAGATGCTTCGAGTCTGGCGACCAGAAGTAGTCGCTGCGGGCATCGAGCTCTTCCTGATATACCCAATCGACCTCACCGTTCAAGATGGCCGGATTTGAGGAGTCGGTCAGCTTGACCAAAGTTTGACTTTCCTTCATTTTGCGGACGTAAAGGTTGTGCTCACGGAGATAGGAAAGGTATGCGCCGTCGGGCGAGAACTGCGGATCGTCTCCGCTGCCCATATCGGTGGAAGCCAATTGAAGGCCCGTACCATTGGTCGTATCGAAGAACCATAGCTCCCCGTTGAAATCGAAGAGCACGTGCTTGGAATCCGGCACCCAAATGTAGTTGGGCTGGTCGTACCGGGCGCGATGGTCGCGATCTCGTTCAGAGATCGCCGTCGCACCGAACGCATGCAGCTTATCGCGGCTGACGAGTACGCGTTGCGAACCCGAAACGCCCTTGACCGCCATCAAGTCCCCGTTCTCCGCGGTATACGAGAGCTGGATTCCATCGGGACTCCACGTCAGATCCGTTGGCGGCAGAACTTGCAGGTTACTCTGATGGAAAATTTGTTGCACCGTAATACTCTGTTGAGCACGAGAAAGAGTTGCGGCGAAAGGGAAGCTGCTCAAAAGCAGAGCACCGGCAAGAACGAGCTGTTTCAAGTAAAAGCTCCAGCAGAGAAACTATGGAATTCAGTGGTTCGCTCATTCTTTAGAATAAGTGAAGGATAAAGCTAGGGAGTGACCAAAGACATCTCAACCCGAGCTTGTTCGTTGCGGACAACCTGAAAGAGCATCTCCCTTTTTTGGGAAGAGCCCCGATGAGGTTCAAAACAGGATCAGCACAGGACGTTATAGACTTCTCACCACACATGGATTTTCAACTCAAAGAGATCCTCAGACTGCAGCAGGTGGACGGCCGAGTGGCTGAATTGTCAGCCGCCATTGCCGCGATGCCCAAACGAATGGCCGCTCTGGAAGAAACTCAGGAGCGACAGAAGCAAGGCTTAGCCAAGGCTGAGCAGGCCGTCCTCGCAGAAGAGGCGAAACGCAGACGCCTGGAGAGCGACCTGCGGGATCAACAGCACAAGATCGTCAAATATCGCGAACAATCTAGCAGCGTAAAGACGAATGAACAATTTCACGCCTTGCAACACGAGATAGGTTTCGTTGAGGCGGAAATAAGGCGGATTGAAGACGCAGAGCTCTCCAGCATGATCGAGAGCGAGACACTCGAAGCACGCCGGACCGAAGCACGGAACGAAATGGCCGCTCAATCCAAACGAATCGAATTAGAAAAGGAAGCCTTACAGAGGGATTCAGGGGTGAAGCGGCAAGAGTTGGAAGCCCTCCAAAGCGAGCGCGCATCGATACGGGGTAGCGTCGACCCTACGCTCCTGGCGGAGTACGATCGCCTGGCTTCTTCCTCCAGGAAGACGGCGCTCGCCCGCGCCTCCGTGCAGAGATGTACGGCGTGCCAGATGCACTTGCGGCCTCAATTCTGGAATCAGGTAAGAGCTGGGACGCTCCTCCATTGCGAGAGTTGCGGACGACTGCTCTATTTCGATGCGAGCCTCGAGCCTACTCCCGACGAGGCGCAAGGGATTTCCCCGCAATAGTAAATTCGTTATCGCTCCGCCCGATTCTGATTATTGGATTCGCCAGGCGGAGGTATCGGCTTCACCGCCGGTGTCCTTTCAGGGACGCTCTTCTCATGGACGTTCTTCGTCGGCGGAACGTTCCTCGTCGGCGCTGAAGCACCCAGTGGGCGCAACCCCATTGCGGACTGCGATGGTTGCTGCTGGTGCATGGTCACAATGATGCAGATGGCTGGAGTTTTACCGGCGCACTTGTAACTGTGCGGCGTGCTCGCATCGAAGTAGACGCCATCCCCAGGCTCCAAGATGTGCGTTTTGTCTGCGTGGCGAATCTCCAGTTCCCCCTCCAGGACGTAGAGGAACTCGTAGCCGGGGTGTACATGAGGACGAACCTCAAGATTCTTCTTGAGCGGCACGAACTCTGCGTAGTAGGGGTCTAGGTGGCGATCAGGAACCATATACCCGAGGCTCTCGAAGAAATAGGTCGGATCATCGACGCCGGTCTGAGGCAGCCGAACGCGTTCCTTTTTCCGATGGATACGGAAGAGCGTGTGGGGTTCGGTTTCAAAGAAATAAGAAAGATCCTTACTGAATACCATGGCGATCCGAGCGAGGTTCCTCAAAGTAGGAACAACCCGTCCGGTTTCCAGCTGAGACAGAAAGCTGGCTGACAAGCCAGTATGCCGGCCTAACTCCACCAAGCCCATCGACTTCTTCAGACGAAGGCGCTTGATGCGTTCACCGATACGCTTTTCAGCGATGAAACTTTCTGCGCTTGCTGGATCAATTTGCGCGTTTGCGTCCTGCATGGTGTCCATAGGATGGTCCTCCCCGGACCGGATAACGTGTCGGATGAAAAAAACAATTCAGCTGTTGCTCACACTGAAAAGTTTTGCTTCCCCATCAACACTACTCCGCCAAAATCTTCATCACAACCCAAGACCTAAGGATGACCCATGGAACGAATTCTTTTGACCGGCGGCTCGGGCGTGATCGGTACAGCTGTTAGACGAAGCTTTAGCGAAAATGGACTACAAACTTTGCAATTAGTCCGCGAAGCACGCGGGAGGGAAGCAGCGCTCCCTTGGGATCCATACGCAGTAGACCCCGTACCGGATTTATCGCCACTGGAAGGGATTTCAGCGGCCATCCATCTTTCCGGCGCCAACGTTGCGGGCCATCGCTGGACCAAAGCCCGTAAGCAGATGATTCGTGACAGCAGAGTGCGCACGACGCGTGCTGTCGCCAAGCTCCTTGCGCGATTAAAGAGGCGGCCTAGAGTCCTAATATGTGCTTCCGCCATAGGTATTTATGGCAGCCGGGGAGACGAGTTGATAGATGAGCAGTCAGCAGTCGGACACGATTTTCTGGCTTCGGTTTGCAAGGAATGGGAGGAGGCAGCCCAACCTGCCGCCGATGCGGGGATTCGGGTAGTGCATTCGCGTTTCGGGGTAGTCCTCTCGCCCAACGGAGGTGCCCTCACCAAGCTCCTGCCACTTTTTCGGCTTGGCCTGGGTGGCCAAATGGGCTCCGGCCGCCAGTGGGTGAGTTGGGTGGCGCTTCCAGATGTCGTCCGCGCCATCGATTTCGCGCTCCATACCGAGACAATTTCAGGTCCGGTGAACATCACCGCACCCGAGCCTGTAACGAATGCGGAGTTCACTCGAAAGCTCGCGGATGTACTCAGGCGCCCAGCACTGCTTTTCGTCCCTGAACTTGTTCTGCAGCTGGCGTTCGGCGAAATGGCGCAGAGCACCATCTTGGCGAGCCAGCGTGTTGTTTCGAAGCGCCTAAACGAGGAGGGCTTTAAGTTTGAGTGTCCCGAACTGTCCGTTGCCTTGAGCTTCCTTCTCAGAAACTGACGCAAATATTTTCGGGACCCGTTCTGGACACGAACTGCCGGTCGAACCATCCTATAAGCTAGAAGCGGCCCCTAAGCCAAAACTGGTAGCCGAACACAGGCTTCCGTCTCACGCGACCCAAATGGCAAGATCGTTCCGTCCGTTGCTGCCTCGAGCGCTGCCGTCTCTAGTCCTGATAATGATTGGCTGTGGAAGCCCGGGTGCACCTGCTCCGCCCAGCTTGAATTTGCCGTCGCCGGTTCGGAACGTGTCAGCGGTCCGCACCGGCGATTCGGTGCGCTTGGACTGGACGATGCCGACGCACACTACGGACCGGATGATTCTCAAGCGTCCCGTCCCGACCCAGGTTTGCCGCGCAACCGAAAACGGTCCATGCATCGTGGTCGCCACCCTTTCCTTCGACCCGGGCAAGCCCGCAGGGTACACTGATGTTCTTCCCGCGGAGCTCGCCCATGGGCCCATGCGGCTGCTCACCTACCGCATCGATCTGCGCAATCATGCCCAAAAAACAGCTGGTCCTTCCAATTCCGCGTTCACCGCAGCAGGGCCGAGTCCGCCGGCAGTTACCGGGCTAACGGCTCAAGTGCGCCGGGACGGCGTGTTGTTGAGCTGGCATCCCTCTACCGAAAGTAGTGCCGGGACGGCGGCGGATGTAGCGAAATCGACGCTTTTCCGCATTAAGCGTGTCCGGGAAAATCCTCTCCCAGCCGGAACAAGCGCCTCAGACGCGGCAAAGCTGTCTCCAGAGGTTCAGATTCTTGCCGTGCACAATCCGGACGGTGTCGACCCCGGCCATGCCCTCGACAAAGATGCGGCACTGAACCAGCAGTATGTATACACTTTGGAACGGTCGGCTACCGTCGACCTCTCAGGCCATGCAATCGAGGTTGAAGGACATCCAAGCGATTCAGTCCCGATCACAACCAACGATGTGTTCCCGCCTGCTGTGCCCCAGGACTTGGCCGCTGTGGCAGATACAGCAGCTGGCGCGATCGACCTATCATGGACCCCGGATACCGACGTCGATCTTGCCGGCTATGTTCTTTACCGCCGGGACTTGGCGAGCGGGCTTCCTGCGCAAAGGATCTCGGCTCCGGGCTCCGCTCTGACCGTTCCCAACTTCCGCGACACCGAAGTCGAGCGCGGTCACACGTATGCCTACTCGGTTTCGGCAATCGACAAAACTGGAAACGCAAGTGCCCGTTCACGTGAAGCCACCGAGACGCTGCCCAACCAATAACAAAGACTTGAATTTCGCTCAGGGGAAAGACACGAATGAGATATTGCCGCCTCCAGACATCGCAGGGAGCCCAATTTGCAGAGATTGCCGACCGAAGCGGGCAGCTGTGGATCGAACGCCTGATTCCGCCATTTGAGGAAGACAGCTACGCCTATTTTGCCGATCAATCGTTTGAACCGATGCCCCTATCGGAAGCCCAACTGCTGCCTCCAGTTGTTCCTTCGAAGATCATCTGTGTGGGTCGCAATTATCGCGAGCATGCAGCCGAGCTGGGAAATGATGTGCCGGCGGAGCCGTTAATCTTTTTCAAGCCCCCGTCAGCCATCATTGGTCCAGGCGAAAGCATCCGGATTCCGGCACTCTCGCAACGGGTGGATTTCGAGGGCGAAATCGCCATTGTGATTGGCGAGACATGCTCCAAGCTGGATGCGGATGACGATGTCTGGCAATACATTCGGGGATATACGATCGTCAACGACGTCACTGCGCGTGACCTGCAAAAGAAGGACGGACAATGGACCCGGGCCAAAGGATTCGATACTTTCTGTCCCGTTGGTCCGCTCGTGACGGATGAAATCGATCCGGCTGCCGGAGTACGCGTCACAACACACCTGAATGGCGAGCTGCGTCAGGATGGCAATACACGCGATTTTATTTTTCCAATCGAGCATCTGATGCGCTACATCACAGCGGCTATCACGCTTTACCCAGGAGACTTAATTCCCACCGGAACACCCTCGGGTGTAGCTCCGATGCGAGCTGGAGACCGGGTCGAGGTAGCCGTGGAAGGTGTCGGTATCTTGGTGAATACGGTGATGTAGCCCACCTTTCGCCTACGCGCTCTCTCCTGACTGACCTCGGATGTTTCAAACTGAGCTCGGGCGTTTCGCCGGTCGCCAAATTACAGCTTTCT
Organism: Acidobacteriaceae bacterium; assembly: GCA_036500845.1. Lineage (GTDB taxonomy): Bacteria > Acidobacteriota > Terriglobia > Terriglobales > Acidobacteriaceae > PALSA-350. The sequence continues at coordinate 25,746 of DASYBJ010000376.1, read as the reverse complement.
ACCATTTTCACGAATCTCACCCCAAGGAAAGCCGTACACTTGTAATTGGAAGGAGCCTGATTATGGCCAAGACATTGCTTGAACAGCTACGCGAAATGACGGTGGTTGTTGCGGATACCGGAGACATAGAGTCGATCGCCAAGGTGAAGCCTCAGGATGCCACTACGAATCCTTCTCTTCTAGCGACAGCCGCAGCGATGCCGCAGTATCAGCCCATCGTGGATAGTGTCCTTGAAGAGGCGAGGAAAAAGCTCGGACCGAACGCCAAAGATACCGAAATCGCAAACCTTGCCTTTCAACACTTGGCAGTGGCTTTTGGAAAAAAGATTCTGGCCATCGTGCCTGGACGGGTCTCGACCGAGGTAGATGCCCGCCTTTCCTACGACACAGCCGCGACCATGAAACAAGCGAAGGACATCATCGCGCAATACGATGAGGCAGGTATCCCGCGCGAGCGCATCCTGATCAAGATTGCTTCTACTTGGGCAGGCATCAAGGCAGCAGAGCAGTTGGAGAAGGAAGGCATTCACTGCAATCTGACACTGCTCTTCGGAATCCACCAGGCCGTGGCCTGCGCGGAGGCGAAGGTCACTCTGATTTCTCCATTCGTAGGCCGAATCCTTGACTGGTACAAGAAGAATACCGGCCGCGACTACCAAGGAGCGGACGATCCGGGGGTTCAGTCGGTCACTACCATCTATAACTACTTCAAGAAATTCGATCACAAGACTCAGGTGATGGGTGCCAGCTTCCGCAACATCGGCGAGATCCGTGAACTGGCCGGATGCGATCTTCTCACGATCTCCCCACCGTTACTCGAGGAGCTGGACTCGATTCGTGAACCTCTACCTCGTAAATTGGACCCGCAAAAAGCAAAGACACTGAACATCGAGAAGATCCCGATGGACGAGGCGACTTTCGAGAAAATGCACGCAGCGGACCGGATGGCGAATGACAAGCTGAAGGAAGGCATTGAAGGGTTTAGCGCCGCCCTAGTCAAGCTCGAGAAATTGCTTGCCGATCGATTGGCAGCGCTCGAGTCCAAAGCAGTCGCAGCGAAGTAGCTGAGCTTAAGACCGCCCAACCACGAAAGCCCCGCGTTCAACGTGGGGCTTTTTTTTTGGAGTGCGCATTTGCAAGCAAGACTCCGCACCAGAAGCACATCAGGAGCGTTAAGACGCGGTTTGGACGACCGGTACTGAATCGGAATGGGAGCCGTGTTGTCGATCGCGCATCCGCATGAACGGCCGTTCAAACAGAGAATACAAACTGACCGACATCAGGAGAGCGAGCGCGGCCTGCTATACCCAAGATGGTTGATCCCGAATTGGAAGCCACTTCCCAAATGGACCTCTGCTTTTCTTGCATGAGGTCGAATTATCGGTAACTTCTCCAGGGTGGGATTGTATCCGAGATGAATGACCCGGACTCTCCGGAAATTTCGTCCCTTCGATACAGATGATGCCCAAATACGGATGATGCCGAAATCTGACGTGTGGAACTTGGTGCAATTACGGCGCGATCGATGGCTGGTCGGCCCTGTGTCCGATGGCTGATCGGGCCTGTGTCCGATGGGCTCTCCCGGAAGGCAGATGCAGGCGAGTATAATCCCGTGCCAAAGGCGGGAAAGGCCGAGCCGGGCGCTTAAGTCTGCCGTGGAGGGGAAGATGGGGGGTCCCGATGTCGTCTGGAAAGGCGGCAGCTTCGGCCAGACGTCTCGGCGCGACTCCTGGTGGCTTTCGCCGGCCGTAGTCTTTCTAGGGTTCAGCGCGTTTATTGTGTATTCGACGTGGGCGGCGCTTCAGAACGCCCACTACACATTCGGCCCCTACATCTCGCCGTTTTATTCTCCAGAACTTTTCGGCGATTCGCCGCACGCTCTGTTCGGGCCGAAGCCGTCATGGTATCCGACATTTCTGCCGTTTTCTCCGGCGCTGCTCATTCTCTGGATTCCCGGGCTCTTTCGGCTAACGTGTTATTACTACCGCGGCGCGTACTACAAGTCGTTCTGGGCTGACCCTCCAGCGTGCGCGGTCGGCGAACCGCGCAAGAAGTATCTCGGCGAACGAAGGTTTCCGCTCGTATTACAGAATTTCCATCGTTACTTCCTGCGGCTCTCGTATCCAGTCTGGGGTTTTCTCGTCTACGACGCGGTGAGATCGTTCCGCTTCCCTGACGGTTTTGGAATCGGGATTGGAAGCATCGTTTTAGTTGTGAATGTTGTGCTCATTGGCGGTTACGTATTTGGCTGTCACGCTTTCCGGCACCTGGTCGGAGGGACGCTTGACCAGATCTCGGATCATCCCGTGCGCCACAAGCTCTACGACTGCGTGAGCTGCTTGAACGCGCGGCATAAGAAGTGGGCGTGGGTGAGTCTGTTCTGGGTGGGATTTTCGGATGTGTATGTCCGGCTCTGCTCGATGGGTATCTGGCATGACTGGAGAATCCTGTAGATGCCGGAGTTCGAACGGTTCTCCTACGATGTCCTGGTGATTGGCGCGGGCGGTGCAGGATTGCGTGCGGCGATCGAAGCGGCGGGCTCCGGGGCCAAAGTGGCGGTGGTATGCAAATCGCTGCTGGGCAAAGCCCACACCGTGATGGCCGAGGGCGGGATCGCCGCTGCTCTGGCCAACGTCGACGATCGTGACAACTGGCGCGTGCATTTCGCCGACACGATGCGCGGCGGACAGTACCTCAACAACTGGCGTATGGCGGAGTTGCACGCCAAGGAGGCGCCGGAGTGTGTGCGCGAGCTCGAAGCGTGGGGCGCACTCTTCGACAGGACGAAAGACGGCCGTATCCTTCAGCGGAACTTCGGCGGGCACCGATATCCTCGCCTGGCGCATGTCGGCGATCGCACCGGCCTCGAGATGATCCGCACACTGCAGGATCACGGTATCCATCGAGGGATGGAGGTCCACATGGAGTGCACGGTACTGACACTCCTGTTGGACTCGGGCCGCATCGCCGGGGCCTGTGGATACGACCGCGAAAAAGGGCGCTTCCATCTGTGGCAGGCGAAGGCGGTGGTGCTGGCCACGGGCGGGATCGGACGCGCTTACAAGGTCACCAGCAATAGTTGGGAATACACAGGCGATGGTCTTGCGCTCGCCTATCGCGCCGGAGCCGAACTGCAGGATATGGAGTTCGTTCAATTCCATCCGACCGGCATGGTCTGGCCGATCAGTGTGCGCGGCATCCTGGTGACCGAAGGCGTGCGCGGCGAAGGCGGCGTTCTGCGCAATAGCGAGGGCCGCCGGTTCATGTTCGATGAAATTCCCGACCTCTACAAGGAGCAGACGGCGGACACAGAGGAGGAAGGATGGCGCTACACGCAGGGTGACAGGAATGCCCGCCGGCCGCCCGAGCTACTGACACGCGATCACGTCGCCCGCTGCATCAATCGTGAGGTCAAAGCGGGACGGGGCACGCCGCACGGCGGCGTCTTTCTGGATATTGCCTGGATCAGAAAGCACCTACCGAAGTCAGAGGAGCATATCAAACGCAAGCTGCCCAGCATGTATCACCAGTTCAAACAGCTGGCCGATCTGGATATCACCAAGGAACCGATGGAAGTGGGTCCGACGACTCACTACATGATGGGCGGGATCCGGGTGGATGGCGATTCGCAGATGTCCACCGTGCCTGGATTGTTCGCGGCGGGAGAAGTGGCTGCGGGACTGCATGGCGCCAATCGGCTGGGTGGGAATTCGCTCTCCGATCTCGTGGTATTCGGACGCCGTGCCGGCCGGTTTGCGGCTGAATTCGCCAAGGGCAACGGTGCGGCGGTGACCATCGACGAAGAGCAGCTTCAGTCAACTGCGAAAGCAGCCCTCTCGCCATTTGAGCGCGGTCCTTCCGGCGAGAATCCGTATCAGATTCAATACGACCTGCAGGATTCGATGCAGGAGCTGGTCGGCATCGTCCGGACCGAGAGTGAAATGCAACTAGCATTGGAGAAGATCGTCCAACTCCATATGCGGGCGGCCAGTGCCGGTATCGCGGGAAACCGCGAGTACAACAACGGATGGCACACCGCGATGGATCTTGAAAATCTGCTGATTGTGTCGGAGGCGATTACTCGCGCTGCACTGCTGCGAAAAGAGAGCCGAGGCGCGCAGTTTCGTGAGGACTATCCGGGCAAAGATGCGGAGTGGGGCAAGCACAGCATCGTCGTCAAGCGCGGCGAGGATGGCGCAATGCAGGTGGAGAAGCGCGCTCTCCCGCCCATACCCGATGCGTTGCAGGCCGTGATCGAAGAAATGAAGTAGCGAACCGAGTTACGGAGAGAAAAACAATGGCCACGCAAGCGATGTTCCGAATCTGGCGCGGAGATCCGGCTGGCGGTGGGTTCAAGGACTACGTCACACCGGTGGAGGAGGGCATGGTGGTTTTAGACGCCGTGCACCGAATTCAGGCGCAGCAGGCGCCCGACCTTGCGGTGCGATGGAATTGCAAAGCCGGCAAGTGTGGCTCCTGCTCAGCGGAAATCAATGGGATGCCGAAGCTGATGTGCATGACACGGCTCAGCAACCTGAACCTGGAGATGCCGGTCATTCTTGAGCCGATGCATACCTTCCCCTTGATCCGGGACCTGGTCACCGACGTCTCGTGGAACTTCCGAGCCAAGAAGACAATCAAGGAGTTCAGGCCCCGCTCACCCGACTGGCCGGATGGAACATGGCGAATGAAACAAGCCGACGTCGAACGTGTGCAGGAGTTTCGCAAGTGCATCGAGTGCTTTCTCTGCCAGGATGTATGTCACGTCTTGCGCGAACACCATAAGGAGGATGAGTTTATCGGCCCTCGCCTGCTTGTCTACGCGGCGGCGTTGGAAATGCATCCTCTCGATATCGAAGACCGCGTGAGCGATCTAAGGCAAAAGCACAACATTGGCTATTGCAATATCACGACGTGCTGCCGCCAGGTATGTCCAGAGTCGATCACCATCACGGAGAACGCAATTATCCCTCTCAAGGAGCGGCTTGTAGATCGATTCTTCGATCCCCTGAAGCAGCTATTCCACATCATCTGAGCGTAAGGAGGTCCCATGTTCAGCTTGAAACCCATCTCACATGACAGCGTTGACGGCGCACTCGCCAAGGCCGAGCGTTACCGCTTGCTGAACGAACCGCACGAAGCCGAGAGCATCTGCCGCGACATTCTCGAAGTTGAGCCGGCAAACCGGGACGCGCGGATCAGCTTGGTTCTGGCCCTCACCGACCAGTTCCCTCAAGAGGAGTGCGCGTATTCGAGCGCCATGGAGGCGATATCCGGATTGGAAGCGCCGTACGATCGCGCTTACTATTCCGGGATTGCGTCGGAACGGCGCGCTAAGGCACGCTATGAGAGCGGCAGAATGGGATCCAGCGGTTATGTGTACGACTGGCTCATTAAGGCCTTGGACCTATTCGAGGAGGCAGAGCGCTTGCGCCCCGCAGGCAACGATGACGCGATTCTGCGCTGGAACGCATGCGTTCGTTTTCTGGAGCGCCACAAAGAGTTGGCGGCGAGGACAGAGGAGCGGCCGGAACCCATTCTCTCGGAGTAACTCCGTTACGGACTGAGCCGGCCAAGGGAACGAACTTATCGGGTTTGGCTTTTCGTGGTGTTTGCAGACTTTACGCCGCGCCGACGCGAAGTCGTGCCGAGTACTTTTCCCCGCAACCCATTTTTCGCTGTATGCTCACGCGAAACGGATTGGATTCGTTCATGCAGACGCTCGTCAGCATGGGCCCGATTGGCCTGGACGAGCAGGGCTCGAGCATCGACCAGATGGTCGCGCATACGCCGCGCAGCCTCAGAGGCATCGCGCCGCTCGATCGCTTCATAGATAGCCTGATGAAAGGCCAGCGTGTGATCCCGGTCCACCATCTGGGAGGTCAACATCATCATGTTCATCATAGACCGGTGGATTACCTGGAACAGGCGGCTGAAGAGGCGATTGTCAGCGCTCTGGTGGATGGTGCGATGGAAGAGCAGGTCCGCCTCGATGATGCGGAACTGATCGTCGCTGGCAGCTTCAATCTCCGCGATTGTCTGCCGCAAAATCAATCGATGCTCCGCTGTAGCCTGCTGCGCTGCCTTTGCGGCCAGAGCGGGTTCCACCATCAGACGAGCTTCGACGAGTTCCTGCGACGATGTCTCGTCGAGCAGAAACAGGAACTCCATCGGTTCGGAAAGCACTGAAGAGGCGTCGCTGCTTAGATAGGTTCCGTCGCCGACCCGCTGCGACACAACGCCCATCATCTTGAGCACTTTCATTACAGGGCGCAGCGACGTGCGGCTCACCCCAAAGTGCATCGACAGCTCGCGTTCCGAAGGCAGCTTGTGACCCGGCATGAGGGTTCCCTCGCTGATGAGCTGCTTGAAGCGCAGGATCAACCAATCCGTGAGATCGCCTTTATCCGAGTCTGCAGAAGTTTTTCGAGCCATGAGCGCGACCCTTGAACATACCCAATGTAGTCGATTGCAAGGTTGATGCGGCCGGGAGAGGAGAGCCTTCGAGAAAACCTTTCCTTGACAGCACTCTTTTAATGGTACTACCATTCGCCCCGGTTGAAAAAAGACCGCTCGCGACGTGCGGGGCGGAAAAGAGGTTCATTATGACTGCAACTCTTCCCATGGGGCTGAGCGTGTTTCATAAATCTCGGAGCATTCCTAGGCCACGGGCAAGACCCGCCGCCAGTCCATCTATGAAACACGCTTTCGCTATGAAACACGCTTTCGTGCTGTGCCTTGCCGCGTGCGCTGGAATGCTTGCCATCCCCGCAGCGGTCGGCCAAGTGCAATCCGGGCGCATCGTAGGCACGGTCTACGACCAGAATGGAGCGGTAATTCCCGCCGCCAGTGTGCGAGTGACCAATGTCTCCACAAATCTTACCCAGAGCGCGGTCTCGGGCAATCAAGGGGAGTATGTAGTTACACCGGTGGACCCCGGCGTCTACGACATCTTCGTAAACGCGAAGGGTTTCGAAAATTCGATCAAGAAAGCTGTTGAGATCCAGGTTGGGCAGATCGCCCGGGAAGACTTTTCGATGACCGTGGGCGCGTCGACCGCGACAGTTGAGGTCACAGGCGCACCGGCATTGCTGAATACTGAGACGGCAACTGTGGGCCAGGTAATCACGAACACGCAGATCGTCAATCTGCCGCTCAATGGAAGGGGTTTCTATCAATTAGCCCAGCTCACGCCGGGGGCAGCGCTCCTGCCTCCGACCGGAAATTCAGTCGCAATTCGCCCTGAGTCGATTGATGGTAATACCATTAGTGGCATCCGAGGTTCGGCACTGTCTTTCCTGCTGGATGGTGTCGACGTCAGCGAGCAGCACCAGGGAGGCACGTTTATCCAGACCTCGATCGACGCATTGCAGGAGTTCAGCGTGCAGCAAAACCCTTATTCCGCTGAATTCAACCGGGGAGGCGGGTTCTTCAATGCGACGACAAAATCCGGGACAAATCAGTTCCATGGAGACGCTTTCGAATTTCTCCGGAACGACAAGTTGGATGCCAGAAACTATTTTGCACTCACGCGTGAGCCCCTCAAGCGAAATCAGTTCGGAGGCACCCTCGGAGGCCCGCTGTCGATCCCGGGTCTATATAGCGGCAGGAATCGCACGTTTTTCTTTGGCAGCTATGAAGGGCAGCGCCTGCGCCAAGGGATTGTAGAGAACACCGTCGTACCGACTCAGGCTCAACGGAATGGCGACTTCAGCGCGGCCGGCCTCAATAAGATTTATGACCCGCTGACCACCACCTCGGGGTCCAACCCCCGACGCACGCAGTTTCCGAACAACATCATCCCTCGGAATCGGCTGTCTCCGCAGGCACAATTCATCAACAACTACATTCCGCTGCCAAATACCTCTTCCGGCACTTATTCGTATAACCCTTCGCAAGCGATCGACCTGGATCAATTTACGCTGAGGGTGGACGACCAGATCAATGGCTCCAACCGCCTCTTCCTGCGGTGGAGTTTTGACAATAACCGCGAGAAGGATCCGAACGCCTCTCCGGCATTGGGCATGGCTCCCCTGAATTCCCAGGGAGAGGACATCGCACTGGGTCTAACGACGAACTTCGGCTCGAACAAAGTTTCGGAGTTTCGCGCGCATTATCTCTTCAGCAGAATTCGGCTGCAAGCCTTCCTGCAAGGCCAGAACATCAACCAGATGGCCGGAGCCAGCGGCTTTCAGGATACCTTGCGTCCCGGTACCGGAGGGAGCTTCCCTGATTATTCCTGGAGCGGATACGGCAGCATCACAGGGTCAGCTTTCGATCAGCGGCCTAAGGGGCAAAACCGGAAAGCGTTTGAGCCGACTTACAACTTCACCATTGTGAAAGGCCGGAGCACACTCAAGTTTGGCGGCCTGGTCCGCTACTACCAGTGGCTTGGCTATGACAGCCAACAGTATGTCGGCGTCTGGACCATGTCCGGCATCAATACGCAAAATCCAGCATCCACCACGGGCACCGGCGACGCCTTTGCGGATTGGATGTTGGGATATCCAGCGAGCGTGCAGCGCGCGTATCCCGCGAACTTCTTCGGCGGTCAAAATACCTACTATCAGTTCTTCGTGCAGGACGATTATCGCGTCTCGAGCAACCTTACAGTCAACGTCGGCCTGCGTTACGAGTACACGCCTTGGCTCTCTCCATACAGGAATCAGATGGGGACCTTCGACCCAACGAGGGCCCGGCCGATTATCGTCAGTGGTCACGGAGATACAGTCGATCTGACTTCGCAGTACGCCGCGCCCGTGGCGTACAAATACTTCGGAACTCTGATTCAGACATCGCATCAGGCAGGCATTCCGTACAACATCACTGCGACGGATAAAACGCAGTTCGCGCCGCGCGTCGGCCTGGCGTATCAGGCCTCGCCCAATACAGTTTTCCGCGGCGGGTACGGCATTTTCTATGAGCCGGAGAACGGAAACCGCGACAATTACAATATTCTTCCTTACAAGCTCGCGGAGACCGCCTTCAACACCACCAACGTCATTCCGAATCGCACTCTCGCCAACTTCTACCTGGGGGCGCCCCTCGGAGCATCGACCACACAACCAACAATTTCCTCAAGCCCGGTGAAACTGCCCATGGCCTATGACCAGCACTGGAGCTTCGGAGTGCAGCAGCAGATTACCAAATCGATGGTAGCGGAAGTCGGATATGTCGGAAATCACGGAGTTCATTGGCAGGGCACACAGGATCTCAATGATCCTCCCCCGGGAGCGGGTGCCGTGGCCTCGCGGCGGCCCTATCCCATCTTCGGTGGGATCACGCTCTTTAGCTCCGAGGTGGGCGGCACATACAACTCCTTGCAAGCCAAGATCAACGAGCGTTTGAACAACGGTCTGACTTTTCTCGCTGCGTATACCTGGTCGAAGTTCCTGCAGAGTAATCCTGCTCCTCCGTTGGGCGGGAACAACGGCTACGAAAAGTCTATTTCGCAATTCAACATCCCGCAGAACTTCGCCTTCAGCATGAGTTACGAGTTGCCCTTTGGCCGGGGAAAACAGTATATGAACCATGCGAACTGGTTGATGAACTCGACACTCGGCGGATGGCAGGTGCAGAACATCACTGTTTTGCGCAGCGGTCTGCCATTCACCCCGATCATTTCCCGCGACGTGGCGAATACCGGCGTAGCCTTGCAGCGCCCAATCCGGATCGGGAGTGGCAATCTGCAAAACCGGACGCTGGCCCACTGGTTCGATCAAAGCGCGTTCGTGGTGCCGGCGCAATACACGTACGGAACCAGCAAGGCCTACATCTTGCAGGGGGATATGTACCGGCAATACGACGTCTCCATCTTCAAGACCTTCCCCATCACCGAGAGCTCAAGCCTTCAGTTCCGAGCAGAGTTCTTCAACCTGCCGAATGTAACCAGCTTCAATCCGCCGTCGCTCGCGGCAAATTCTACTTTGGCGCCGACTGCCGCGATTGATACAGCTGCGGGAGCCAAGGTGATCAGCACATCCACCAACCCGCGGCAGATTCAATTCGCCCTAAAATTGTACTTTTAGCCACGGAGATTGTGACGAATGCGCAACTTCTTTCTTGCTCTCTGCCTGCAGGTCGCCGTCTTCAGCTGCTTGGGCCAAACGGTTCGCGTGAATGTCGATCTAAACCAAAAGACCGGGACGTTTTCTCCGATCTATAGTTGGTTCGGCTACGACGAATCGAACTACACGACGACGAAGAATGGGCAGGCACTGCTCCGCGAGTTGCACGACCTCAGCCCGGTTCCGGTTTACGTCCGCGCACATTTCCTGCTCGCAACCGGGGACGGAAAGCCAGAACTGAAATGGAGCTCCTCGAACGTCTACACAGAGGATGCTCAGGGAAATCCGGTCTATAGCTGGACGATTCTCGACCAGATCTTCGACGCTTACGCGGCCGCGCACGTGCGTCCTCTCGTCGAGCTTGGCTTTATGCCGAAGGCACTCTCCTCTCATCCCGATCCCTATCACATCGGTTGGCCGTTGAAGCCCGGGCAAGTCGAGGGATGGTCCTATCCTCCCAAAGATTACAAACGCTGGCAGGAACTGAACCATCAAGTCGCGTTGCACATGGTGAAGCGCTATGGCATGGACGCAGTGTCCACCTGGTACTGGGAGGTTTGGAACGAACCAAACGGGCAATACTACTGGAAGGGAACGCAGGCGGAATACAACAAGCTCTACGACTATGCTGCCGCGGGCATTCGCCAGGCGATTCCCAATGCCCAAGTGGGTGGTCCTGCAACCACCGGGCCAGGTTCGAGGGGAAATGCTTCGGAATATCTTCGCGCATTCCTCGACCACTGCGTGAAGGAGAAAAGCGCGGCGACGGGTGGCCCGATTCCGCTCGAATTTATCTCATTCCATGTCAAGGGAAGCCCCAACGTCGTGAATGGTCACGTACAAATGGGTCTTGATCGCGAAATGAACAATGCTGCGGACGGATTTACCATCGTGCGATCCTTCCCTCGTTTCGCCAGCCTGCCGATCATTCTGACGGAGGCGGATCCGGAGGGCTGTGCAGCCTGCTCCGCGCGTCTCTATCCCCCGAATGCCTATCGCAATGGACCGCTTTACCCTTGCTACACAGCAGCAGCGATGAAGGGCTTGTTTGAGTTGAAGGACCGGTATCACATAAACCTGATAGGGATGCAGACCTGGGCCTTTGAATTCGAAGGGAAGCAGTACTTTGAGGGTTACCGGACTCTGGCGACCAACGGAGTCGACAAGCCGGTGTTGAACTTCTTCCGCATGGCGGGATTAATGCGCGGTACCCGTGTCGCCACCGAGAGCACCGGGGCTGTGCCGCTGGATAGCATCATGAAATCGGGGGTGCGTCAGCAACCCGACGTCGATGCGCTCGCGGCGAGCGCTCCCGGTCAGGCTTCTGTCATGGTGTGGAACTATCATGACGATGATCTCGCCGCGCCCGGAGCTACGGTCTCAGTGTCAGTGAAGGGAATTGCCCCGACTGTGCACCGCGTGTTGTTGCAGCACTACCGTATCGACGACCATCACAGCAATGCTTACGCCGTCTGGAAAGCAATGGGCTCTCCGGAAAATCCGACACCCGAGCAATATGCTAAGTTGCAATCTGCCGGGCAACTGCAACTGTTGAGCTCTCCTCAATGGATAACTCCTGATCACGGTGAATTGAAATTCGATCTGCAACTCCCCCGGCAGGCAATTTCTCTGTTGCGGGTGACCTGGCCGCGCGATTGAGCCCTTCGTCTTAAGCTAAGAGCGAAGGAAGAGTGGCGGCAATTCTTACGAGAGTTAGCAACCGGAAGCCGGCTCTGGATCTCAGAGGCTCTGGGTCTCCGAGCATCAGGATCCTAAGAAAGGTAGATTTGCGGCAAACTTCCAAGCCATGGTTCTTCGTCGCACTGGTCACGGTTGCGATCGGGATCAGCTATTTCGATCGACAGGCGCTGCCCGTGGCGATTGCTGCGATCCAACGCAACATCCCAATCTCTGATTCTCAATTTGCTTTGCTGCAGGCGGCCTTTCTAGCCACCTATGGTCTGCTCTACGCCGGTGGCGGCAAGTTCCTGGATGCAATCGGAACGAGAAAGGGGTTCTCCATCAGCATGGCGTGGTGGTCGCTTGCGTGCATGCTCCATGGCCTGGCGCAAAGCCTATCGGTGCTTGTCGCCGGCCGGCTTCTGCTTGGGGCGGGCGAAGGCGCTGCGTTTCCCGCCGCGACGCGCGTGATTGCGGAGTGGCTCCCGGCTACCCAGCGCGCGACCGCGATGGGGATTATCAACGCGGGGACAGCGTTGGGCTCAGTGCTGGCTCCGCCGTTGATCGGGATCATCCTGTTGGTTGCAAATTGGAGATATGTCTTTGTCTTTGCGGGAACGATTGGCTTGGTATGGGCCGTGAGTTGGTGGATTGTGTACCAGCGGCCGGACGAGTCAGCAACTCACGTTTCAGGTGCGCGAGTTCTGGGAAGCATGGTTGCTTCTGTTACCGCGGCTGCTGCGGTTGAAGGTGCTGCACCGATTCCCTGGCTGCGCTTGCTCTCATCGCGCAAGGTTTTGGGAATGGTGACCGCCAAGTTCCTGAGCGACTCGGCGTGGTACTTCTGCTTATTCTGGCTGCCAAAATACCTCTATGACGCCCGCGGGTTCGACATCAAGCAGGTCAGCTACTTTGCATGGATTCCGTATGCGGCTTCTGGACTCGGCAGCCTTCTTGGTGGATGGTTCTCAAGCAAATTGCTGCGAAGCGGTCATTCGCTCAACTTTTCGAGGAAGCTGGCTCTGGGATTGAGCGCAGGGTTGATGCCGGCAGTCATCCTCGTGCCTCATGTGCCGGTAAGTCTAGCGCTCTTTCTTTTCAGTCTGGCCTTCTTTGGCCAGCAGTCGTGGTCGGGCCTCATCATGACGTTGCCAACCGACATCTTTCCGGTGAGCTCGGTGGGTTCGGTCGCAGGCTTGATCGGATTTGGCGGTGCAATGGGGGGCGCAATCTTCAATCTCTTGGCCGGCCGCTTGCTCAGCCATGGATCGAGCTATGCCACCGTGTTTGCCATTGTGGGCAGTCTGCACGCGGTGGCTTTTGCTGTTCTTTTGCTTACTTCAGGCGTTCTGCGCGCACTGGAAACCGACACATTTCAACCACAAGGAAAGCTGATTTCACTATGAAGATCCGTGAGGTTCGCACACGAGTTGCACAATGGTCAGGAGACACGACTCCACTGCCGCCGCACTTTTGTACCAATCCGATGGACCTGCTCTCCCTTCCGCAGGCCTCGATGAAAACGTTCACGTTTCACGGGTGGCTGGTGGTGGAGATCTTCACGGACGATGGTTTGGTTGGAATCGGAAACGCGGCGCTGGCTCCGCTGGTCACCAAGCAGGTGATCGATCTTTACCTCAAGCCGCTGTTGCTAGGCCAGAATCCCTGGGACATCGAATTCCTGTGGCAGCATATGTACCGTAATACCATGGCTTTTGGCCGCAAGGGCATCGGCATGACCGCAATCAGTGCAGTAGACATTGCATTGTGGGATCTCCTGGGAAAATCGGCCAAACAGCCCGTGTACCGGCTGCTCGGCGGTAGAACGAAACCTCGTATCCCCGTCTACGCGAGCCGGCTCTACTCCGTCGGCCTCGAGCAACTGGCCTCCGAAGCCAAGGCTTATAAGGACGAGGGATACAAAGCCATGAAGCTGCGCTTCGGTTGGGGCCCAGTCGATGGAGCTGCGGGCATGCAGCGCAATTTGGACCTGGTGCGCACCGTGCGCAAAACTGTGGGAGACGAGATCGACGTAATGGTGGACGCCTACATGGGCTGGACGCTCGACTACGCCAAGCGCATGCTGCCGCTGCTCCAGCCTTACAATCTGCGCTGGCTCGAAGAGGCGGTGATTCCCGATGACACCTATGGGTACGCTGAGCTGAAGTCCTATGGCCGGGTACCGATCGCCGGCGGGGAGCACGAATTCACGATCTATGGCTTCCGGAATCTTTTGGAGGCACATGCGGTCGACTACATTCAGTTCGACACCAACCGCGTCGGCGGCATCAGCCAGGCGCGGAAGATCTCGGCGATGGCCGAAGCGTTCTCCATCCCTGTGATTCCGCATGCCGGCCAGATGCACAACTACCACATCGTGATGGCGAGCCTGAACTCGCCGATGGCTGAATTCTTTCCGCCGGTGGATGTCGAGGTAGGCAACGAGCTGTTCTATTACCTTTTTGATGGCGAGCCCAAGGCAAAGGACGGCTTCATCGATCTCAACGACGATGTTTCTGGACTCGGATTGACGATCAACGAAGAGCGATTCCAAAAATTTAAGGTCATTGAATAGTGGTCGGAATAGTTGTCGAGGAGTAGTGGTTGAGCAGGATTCATCGAATCGAGGGAGAGAACATCAGCACGATGCGACTGGTGCAATTGAAGGCAGGCAACATCCGCCGCGTGGCGGTGGTCGAAGAGCCGAATCTGCGTTTCATTCAAGGCTCGCGCCCTGGGGGATCAAACATCGGCGGTTTCGACTCGGTTTACGCGCTGGCCCAGGCTGCAATCGCGACTAAACGAAAGCTTACCGATCTGGTAAGCGAACTCCTGACAGAGGAGCTCATCGATTACGATCCTGTGTACCGGAGAGATGGAGCCTGGAAACTGCTTCCACCGGTCGATCATCCCAATGAGCCGGCACGGTGTCTGGTCTCGGGCACCGGGTTGACTCATCTCGGGAGTGCCCGCGACCGGCAATCGATGCACATCGAACAGACTCAGCAGAAGGAGGGAGAGCTGACCGACAGCATGAAGATGTTCCGCTGGGGCGTCGAAGCGGGACGGCCCGGTCCGAATGCGGTTGGTATCGCCCCGGAGTGGTTTTATAAAGGCAATGGCTCCATCGTCGAGCCGCCCGGGGCTCCTTTGCTGGTGCCGACGTACGCGGAGGATGGCGGCGAAGAGGCGGAGATCGCCGTCGCTTATCTGATTGGTCCGGATGGCCAGCCATGGCGGATCGGGATGGTGCCCGGGAACGAATTCTCCGATCATCGCTTCGAAAAGAGGAATTATCTCAACCTCGCCGGATCGAAGTTGCGCAGCTGCTCGATCGGCCCCGAGCTGACGATCAATCCCCGCTTCGACTCAGTTCCCGGGAAGGTTACCATCGAACGAGAAGGGACCGTGCTATGGTCCCAACCCATCGCCACCGGCGAAGACGAGATGTGTCACAGCTTACGCAATGTCGAACATCATCACTTCAAGTTCGCTCTGCACCGCCGCCCCGGCGATCTGCACCTTCACTTCCTGGGTGCGCACTCGTTGAGCTTCGGCCACGTACAGCTCAAGGACGGCGATACGATGGAAGTCCAATTTCAGGAATTTGGGCGTCCGCTGCGCAATCCGGTTCACATTGCTCCTGGGCCTGATGCGCCGATCGACGTTCGCCCTCTTACCTAAAACAGAAGAAATCAGGAGATCGAATGACACAAGCAAACGTTGCGCTTATCGGGCTGGGGTTGATGGGTTCGGGCATGGCTGGACGACTGCTGGACGGCGGCTATCCGCTTACGATTTACAACAGAACTCCAGAAAAGGCTCAGCCCTTCGTAAAGCGGGGAGCAAAGCTCGCAAAATCGCCCGCAGAAGCAGCCTCCGGCGCGGACGTGATTCTCAGCATGGTCTCCGATGACGACGTCTCTCGCGAGGTTTGGCTGGGGAAGGAAGGAGCTTTGGCCAGCGCCAAACCTGGCGCAGTTCTGGTCGAGTCGAGCACCTTAACGCCCAGCTGGATCGCCGAGCTCGAAGCGGCTGCGCGCAAGAAGGGTCTTGAGCTCATCGATGCGCCTGTGACGGGGAGCAAACCTCAAGCGGCCGCCGGGCAGCTGCGCTTTCTTGCCGGGGGTTCGGAAGCCGCACTCAGCAAAGTATCGCCAGTCCTCGAGGCAATGGGCAGGGGGATTGTGCACTTGGGTCCCACGGGAAGTGGCGCGCGCATGAAGCTGATCAATAATTTTCTGAGCGCAGTGCAGGGTGCGTCTCTAGCGGAAGCGCTCGGCTTGATTGAACGTTCTGGTTTGGATACGACGCAGGCCTTGGGTGTCCTCACGGAAGGTGCCCCGGGAAGTCCGATGATCAAGACGGTGAGCGCGCGCATGGTGGCCCGTGACTACGAGCCGAATTTTTCCGCAAGGCTCATGGCCAAGGATTTGCGATACGTGTTGAGACTCGCCCAAGAGCAGTCCCAGGATCTCCCTACGGCCGCCGCCGCCCTTCGCGATTACGAGGCTGCTGTTGCAGCCGGCAATGGAGACAAAGACCTCTCCGTTGTTGCCGAACAATTTCGCAAGCGGTAATTGGCGAATCGGCAAGTCGGGCGAGTCAGCGAAGAGCAGCGTGCAACCGGCATTTCACTCAAGCTTGGGCGACACCCTTTCTCCGATGCTTTTGTCCGTTGCCATACAAACATCGGCGTCCTCTCACTCTCTTACGGTTCGTAGCCGAGCAGTTTGTTGCCGATTTGCGGACTCGCCGGCTTGCGGACTCGCTGCTTTACACTTAATTCAGTACATGTTCATCGACGAAGCAAAAATCCGGGTCAAGGCGGGAGATGGGGGCAACGGTTGTGTCGCCTTCCGCCGGGAGAAATTTGTTCCCCGGGGAGGACCTTCCGGAGGCGATGGAGGACGCGGCGGCGATGTCATCATGGAATCCAGCGAGCGGCACAACACTCTGGTCCACTTTCGCTTCAATCCAGAGCACAAGGCGGAACGCGGCCGGCACGGAGAGGGTTCAAATTGCACGGGACGGGAAGGCGAGAGCATCGTTCTGAAGGTTCCAGTCGGCACGGCTCTTTACGACGATCTGACAGGAGAGCTCGTACACGACTTCTCTCAACACGATGAGAGGATCGTCGTCGCCAAAGGCGGACGCGGCGGGCGGGGCAACCAGCACTTCGCTACTCCGACGCATCAGGCGCCCCGCGAATCGGAAGCTGGCAGGCCGGGCGAGGAGCGCGTCTATCGGCTGGAACTAAAACTGCTGGCCGACGTAGGACTGGTCGGATATCCCAACGTTGGAAAGTCAACTCTGATTTCGAGAATCTCGGCGGCGAAGCCCAAGATTGCCGATTATCCCTTCACAACGCTCGAGCCCAATCTCGGAGTCGTGACGATCGGCGAGGCTCCGCACGACGAGAGCTACGTGGTGGCCGATATTCCAGGGTTGATCGAGGGAGCCCACTTGGGAGCAGGCTTGGGCGTTGAATTTTTGCGGCACATCGAGCGAACAAGGATCCTCGTACACTTGGTCGACGTTTCCGACGCGAGCGGCCGTCCCGATCCGGTTGAGGATTTCCGCGTGATCCAAAGTGAGCTCAAGAACTTTGGCCACGGCCTTGACGAGAAACCGATGCTGGTAGTTGCATCCAAAGCCGATGCCGCAAATCCGGACAAACTCAAAAAGCTGAAGACAATGGCCAACCGGCGGAAACTGCCGTTCTATGTCATCTCCGCCGTAACGGGCATGGGGATCGAAGAACTGAAGTATGCGATTGGCGAGCGGGTGCAGTGGGCAGCTAAGAACCTGTCAGCGGATACAGCGGTCAGCTAAAAACCGGTTTAGCTAAGAAATGGTCAGCAAACGCCTTCCTACTGCGATCACCGCATCCGTTTGTGCACCTGCTGCGAAGTTGGTGTAATCGAGCGTGGCATTACTTCCCGCACCGTCGACGGAGCCCACCTGGAACATACCGGTTCTTTGGTTGAAAGTGGCCCAGTTGCTCTTGGCGTCGTAAGCACAGAGTGCAGTAATAACCAAGTCGGCTTTTCCTTTCGGCAGATCAACCTGCTTCAGGCCAGCCACATCTTGAAAGTACGTCCCGCGCGGCGACTGTCCCAGCGCCTGTCAGCAAAACCTCAACCCTTGGCGATGGGGAACTCCAGATCCAGAGATTCTGCGAGTCTTGGCCAATCGTTTGCGCTGACCGGCTTTTAGCGTCTCATCAGCTGACCGCTTCTCAGCTCGCCTCACGCTGGCACCAGACGCCCTACTGCGGGAATCGCTACAGGGCTCCGTTTGGAGGCGGGGAAATGGACGAGGTCCCAGGCAGAGCGGTCACGAAGCAGGCGAGAGACGAGTGCGGTGTGCATTGCATGGCCGGCCCTTTCGGCGACGACGCGGCCGAGAATACGGTGGCCGGCGAGCGCGAGGTCGCCAATCAGATCGAGCACTTTGTGACGTACAAATTCATCGTGAAAGCGAAGCGGTCCATTTTGCACGTTTCCCTTGGAGAGAATGATTGCGTTTTCTTCACAGACACCACGGATGAGCCCCATATCCCGGAGCTTCTTCTCATCTTCACGAAAACCGAAAGTTCGTGCTGCTGCGACTAGCGCTCCATACGATCCTGCAGCTAAATCGACGGCGAAAGCCTGGCGGCCGATGGGTTGCCGGAAATCAATGTCATAGCTAATGCTGAAGACCTCGCCCGGGTACAGTGCAATAAATTTATCGCCTTCTCGTACCTCGACGCTTTTCAGGATGCGCAGATACTTCCGTCTTCTCCGCTGTGTCTTGACGCCAGCTTGGGCGAATGCCTCGACGTAGGGCAGAGCGCTGCCATCCAGAATAGGTAACTCTAAATTGTCCAGCTCGACGACGACGTTATCGATTCCCATACCGACCAATGCGGAAAGAAGGTGCTCTGTCGTCTGAATCAGAACGCCCTGGCGCATCAGGCTAGTGGCATAACTTACTTTCGCGACGTTGCGTGCGATCGCGGGAATTTCAAAGTCGTCGAGATCAGTTCTGCGGAAGACAACGCCTGAACCTGCAGCTGCGGGTAGTAACCGTAAATTCACAGGCGCACCGCTATGCAAGCCGCTTCCGGACAACTCGATCACGGAGCCAATTGTCTGTTCTAGGTGCCCTGGTTCCACAGATCCGGATTTCCTAATAGGGAAATATCTCAAAACCATAGACTACAGATCTACGGCAAAGTTTCGATGTGTCAAAAATGACACATTTTGATCGCCGCCAGCACAGGCTTGGAGCGGGCCTAAACATCAGCAGTCGTTAGGTTAACGGTAAGCGGACGGATACCACGACCATGCATCTATGGGTGCTTGGCTGGAGTGCTTGGCTGGAATGGCCATTCAACTGCAAGTAGACGGGTGGAAAAAGAATCCAATTCGCTCGATACGCTCGTTCCTAGAACAACACTATCTGAAGTATCTCAACTATGTTCAGCGGATTGCCGAAACGGATCCTCGGAAACGGACCATATGTTAGCGGTCATGGACCTGACGCTCCTTACCCTCCTTGTGTTGTTCGCGATCGAGCCTTTGCTTTCAAGGTCGACGGTTTGGGTGCGTGCGAAGGCCTGGCCTCGAAACCGCCGCTCCGACTCTCCAGGTGTGCCGCCGCGGTGTTAGGGCCTGCTAACTAACAGGTAGCCGATTCTGAATCGGTCTTAAACTTCGTGGATCATCGGGTTCGCCGATTCGATTTCTTGAGGGAAACCGATTCCCACCGACAAAGTCAACTTCGAGAAAATACGGCTTCCGGAGCGGCCTGAACCAGCCTATTCTGTGCCCCTTCCAGCAAGCTGGACACCAGAGCTAAGGGTAGTCCCACCACGTTGAAATAGCAGCCCTGGATGCGGGGAATCCACCGCCCCGCATAGCCCTGGATCGCATATGCGCCGGCTTTGTCCATGGGCTCGCCCGTGGCGATATACGTTGAGATCTCCGAGGCCGAGAGGGTTTGCATGGTGACGTGGGTTAGCTCAGCGGCCACTTCAACCGTTGCAATCGATCCGGCCTGGGCCGCAACGGCCACTCCCGTGATCACCTGATGGGTGCGCCCGGAGAGCAGCCGCAACATACGGGCGGCATCCTCCGGACCGGAAGGCTTGCCCAGCAACTCTCCATCGCAGACGACAACTGTGTCCGCACCCAAAACAAGGATTGGATCCATTACCGGCGGGGGGACCTGGCTGACAACCGGCTCGCCTGGTCGCCGGCCGCCCCGTCGCGAGGCGAATACTGCCTCGGCCTTCTCTCGCGCTAACCTTGTCGCAAGGCGAATGCCATCGTCGCCGGGTTTTGAGACTTCCGAGAGTGAAGGAGCCTGAACTTCGAATCGGTAACCGGCTTGCATGAGAAGTTCCCGCCGGCGTGGCGAGGCGGAAGCAAGAATCAGCATGATCTCCTTAGCCCTTATCGACAATTCTATCGAGGTTGCCGTCGCCACGGGCTTCGAGAGTGTTCTCAAGAATGCTGCTCTCGAATCCAGTGTCGAGTCGCGTGCCCGCGCGCAAGCCCTGCCAATCATGAACCCCCCAAGCCATTCGTGGGGTGTTGTGAGCGACGCCGAAACGACCGTCGGGACCAAGCAGGATAATTCCCCCATGGCCTTGCAATCGAGCAAAGAGATATGCGATGGCGTCCTGGGCGGAGGTTTGCGGTGAGTGACCTGCTTGCACGCGATCGACGGCCCATTTGCCGAGAACCAGCTTCATGATGGGTTCGCCCCAGCCGGTCAGGGAGACCGCGGCGCTCCGGTTATCGGCGTAGCAACCGCAACCGATCAGAGAAGAGTCGCCAACGCGCCCTGGAGTCTTATTGAGCGTCCCGCCGGTCGAAGTGCCTGCGGCCAAGTTGCCGGCCGCATCGAGAGCAACCGCTCCAACTGTGTCGTGGGTCTCCGGACCGGCAAAGGTATTGTCGAGGACGCCGTCCCGTTCCTTCTCTTGCGCTGCCTGGAGGTGGAGGCGCTCGCGGTCAAGCACCAGTTCGCTATTCTCGATCCATTGCATTCCGTGCTGTCGTGCAAATTCCTCGGCCCCGCCGCCCACCAGGTAAACATGCGGGCTCTTCTCGAGCACGAGCCTGGCCGCATGAATGGGGTTTCGCAGCCGCTCGACGCAGGCCACTCCCCCAGCGCGCAGCGTGGTGCCTTCCATCAGCAGCGCATCCAATTGGACACGGCCATCCCTGGTGAGAAAGCTGCCACGCCCGGCATCAAAGGTTTCATCGTCTTCAAGGACAAGGATCGCGGCTTCGACGGCATCGACAGCGGTTGCGCCCTGTTCGAGGAGCGCATATCCGGCTCTAACGGCCCGTCGTACTCCTTGTTCGTGGGCCGCCACCATCTCGTCAGGAATGGCCCATGCACCACCATGCACAAGCATCACAGGACCCCGTTCGGCTTGCGGTCTCCGACTTTTGTGGCTTGGAAGAGAGGAATTGGAAATCATGTCAGAGCGTCTCTGTTTTCGCACCCGTGTATTCAGAACGAAGAGGGCTTGACCGGAGACGATCAGGAGCAGGAAAGAACGACAGCATGACCGCAACTGATAGACGCATAGAGAAGAAGAGGTTCTTAGGCTTGGGGTGCGGAGCGAAGATCCTTGGCATCTGCCCGTGATTCCGGCTTGGATTCCGAGCGAACCTCGCGCGCATCTGCCCTCATATCCGCGGGAAGCCGGGCTTCGCCGCGGATGGGAACAGGGACCGCAACCCGCACTGGGCCCATCGCCTTAGTTCTCTGGTAGGTGTAGCTGATACGGTGGATGACAGTGACGGTCGAGAGAACCGCCAGCACCCACAGGACCGGGGCCATCACGCCCCAGCGATCGAAGAGTGCTCCCAGAATGATCAATACCACGCGCTCCGGCCGCTCCATGAATCCGACCTTACATGATCCGATGAGCGCTTCCGCTCGGGCGCGTGTGTAACTGACCATCAAGGAAGTCACCATGACGAACGCCGCCAATACAACATAGAAGAACCGGTTTCCCCGGGCGTAGAAAACCAGCAATCCGAAGAAAAGAACCACATCGCTATAGCGATCGATGACCGAGTCGAAAAACGCGCCGAAGACGGTTACCTGGTCGGTTTGTCGCGCCACGCGACCGTCGACCATGTCGAAGATACCTGCTCCGATAATGACCAGCCCGGCATAGAAGAACATCCGGACGTAATTCCGTTCATTCGCGAAGCCAAAGAGAATCGCTGCGACCGTGTTGATGATGAGGCCGATGAAGGTGAGAACATTCGGGGAGATGCGCGTCAGGGCAAGGCGGTTCACGATACCCTGCAAGATGTAACCGCAGCCTCGGCCGAAGGCGCGCGTCCAGGTCATTCTTCCTCGCCGTGAATCGTAGTGAGCCTAAGGATCTCGAGCTCGCGCTTGCCATTCGGTGTCACGATCACGGCAATGTCCCCAACCTGTTTGCCGACCAATCCGCGGCCGATAGGTGACGTGGTCGAGATCAGTCCCTTGTTGACATCCGATTCTTCGCTCGTGACAAGCTTATACTCGATTTTTTCGTCCTTGGTCGTATCGTAGACTAGTACGGTCGAGCCAAACGCAATGCGGTCCTTCGGGATGTTCGCGAGGTTCACAAGCGCGAGCTCTGCCATGCGTTTCTTAAGCTGTCCTAGGCGGGCATTGACGAAGACCTGCCGTTGCTTCGCCATGTGATACTCCGCGTTTTCGCTTAGATCGCCTAGGGCCGCCGCTTTCTTAATCTCTGCGGGCAGCTCCTGGGTAAGCTCGCGCTCCAATTCGCGAATCTGTTCTTCCAATTGTTTTTTGATGTGCTCAGGCATATTTGGATGTTCCGGGTACATTAAGCCGAGATGCAGGCCCGAGAACCACAGCGTTCCGGCCCTCGGGCGAGACAGTCGAGGTAGCGCAAACGCAATGGCATTCCCGTAAGCCCAGCGCGGCGGTCTTGCTGGACGGAGAAGATGGCGGACCCGTGTTGCGCAGCGGCAAAAGCAGCACAGCGCGTTCTGCCATCGCCAAAGGACCAGTATACGACGGGCAGACCTATTTCCGACGCTGCGTTTGGCATCGCGGGTAACGATGGCCTCTTTTAAGAACCCACCGACGAGCGCTGTGCGAAGGCCCGGGCATCCAGAAAGGCTTGCAGAATGAGCACCGCAGCGACCTGATCAATCACCGCACGCCGTGCACTTGGAGCCCGCCCAGCCTCGTCTAAATGACGGTGGGCTTCGGTCGTCGAGAGGCGCTCATCCCAAAGATGGACTACCACTCCCATCTCTTCCCGGAGGGCTTGCGCAAACAACTGGGCCTTGACAGCCTGCGGGCTAAGATCGCCGGACATGTAGAGCGGATTGCCTACAACCACCTCCGTACAGCTGTACTTGCGCATAAGCCTGGCTAGAGAGCGGAGATCTTGACGGCGGTTCGTCCGCACGAGAGTGAGCACGGGCTGTGCAGTGATACCGAGTTGGTCCGAGACAGCTACGCCGATCCTCCGGTCCCCGACATCAAGCCCGAGGATACGGCTCGGCGCAGCATCGGAAACCAGCGGAGGAACGTTGCTTTCCATCGGGATCTATTACCCTATAGGAAGCCTATTCGATTGGACTTGTTTTGGCATCTGGTTCAGGGAGTTGCGGAAGCCGCATCATTCCTTCTGAGGCAGGAATCATATTTCCAGGACTTACTTGACTGTGCGACGCTTTCTAGTCGTTGTTTCTCTGGTTGTGCTTCTAGCGGCTGCCTTGCTCGGAGCTAGCCTGTTGCTGCCAGCGACGCCTCCGGCGGAAACGTTTGTGGAGATCCCGTCCGGGATGGGTTCGCGCCAGATTGCGTCTTTGCTCGAATCGCAAAAGATTATTCGCAGCCACTATTCCTTTGGGTTGTGGCGCTTGCTGCGGAGAGGCAGGCTTCAGGCAGGAGAGTACCGCTTCGCAGGGCCTGCCAGTTTGCTCGACGTTTACGACCGGCTGCGGCGCGGCGACGTTTACACCCATGTGGTGACGATCCCCGAGGGTTTCAACCTCTTCGACATCGCACAAGCAGTCCAAGATGCCAAGCTGGGTTCAAAAGACCATTTCCTTGCGGCCGCCAAGAAGAATGTCAATCTAATCGCGGACCTTGATCCGGGAGCAGCCGATCTCGAGGGGTATCTTTTTCCCGATACGTATCGGTTTCAGAAGCTTGAGACGCCCTCCCAAATGTTAGCGGCGATGGTGAAGCGTTTCCGCGAGGCAGCTGCCGGCGCCGGTCTGGATACGAATTATCACCGGGCCGTGACTCTGGCCTCGCTGATCGAGAAAGAGACACCCCAGCCGGCGGACCGGCCCCTGGTCGCCAGCGTATTCGAGAACCGGTTGACAAAAGGAATGCCGCTTATGACCGATCCGACGGTAATCTATGCCGCTATGCTTGAGAATCGGTATCGGGGAACCATCTATCAGTCTGATCTCCAGGCAAACTCCGCATATAACACCTACCGCCATGCCGGCCTGCCTCCTGGTCCAATCTGCAGCCCGGGTCTTGCCTCGCTCCAAGCGGCGCTCCACCCCGCAAAGACAGACTATCTGTATTTTGTGGCGGACGCTCAGACCTCCGGCCACTCTCGATTTTCCAGTACTCTCGCCGGGCATGAGCGAAATGTCGCCGAATACCGCAAGACCCTAAAGGCCGGGCCGGCTCATTGAAAGGGCTATACTCGCAGTTCCTGAGTTGAAATCGATGCGGAAAGACTGGCTGAAATTTGCAGCGCTGTTTCTCCCGGTCTTGACCGGATGCCTGAGCCATACCCGCAAACTGCAGCAGCCGAAGTTGGCCGGACCGGTAATGAATGCTGACGTGCTGGATCTCGTCTCTGGAATCAATAAGCGCTACGAATCCGTGAATTCGCTCACAGCGACGGCGGAGTTTACTGCGTCCGTGGGCGGTGCACATCAGGGGAAACAGACAGATTACACTTCGTTTCTCGGTTATATCCTCTTCCGCAAGCCTCAGATGCTTCGTGTGCTGATCCTTGTGCCGGTGCTCCATACACATGCGGTCGATCTAGCCAGCAACGGCACCACCTTCACTCTTCTGATCCCGCCGAAGAATCGCGCTATCGAAGGGAAGAACTCCGTCACTAAACCGGGTGCCAATCCGCTTGAAAACCTCCGGCCAAATCTCTTCACCGACACCCTGCTGATTCCCGCAATCTCCCCGAACCAGATCGTCTCAGTCATTCATGAGCACACGACCACTCTGGATCGCAAGACCAAGCAGATGATCGAGCAGCCGCAGTACGACCTGACGGTGCTGAGCGAAGTCTCGCCAGCAGGATCACCGCCGGTCGCACGTGTAGCCAAACCGTGGCGGGTGATCCGCTTCAGCCGCCTCAACCTGCTCCCGACGGAACAGGACATCTACAACACGAACGGCGATCTCGAAACGCAGGTTTTCTACAGCTCCTACCAGGACTTCAATGGGACCCAATTCCCCGGGAACATCGCGATCAATCGCCCGATGGACGAGTTTCGCCTCACGCTGGCCATCGAGAAGGTGACAGTGAATCAGCCACTCTCCGACGATCAGTTCCAAATCAAGATGCCCGCGGGTGTCCACGTCGAGAGGCTCGAGTGAAGTCAGCGAGTCAGCTAAAAAGCGGTAAGCTAAAATCCGGCAGCTGAAATCCGGGCAGGCAGGAAAAGCTCCACGTCATCCCTGCTTCTAGGTGTTCAGTCCTGCGCGCTGCGTGTGTGCCGAGATCTCCCGATTGATCTCGAGAGCAAGAGCCAGAGCGTCTCGACCCTCTTGCGCCGTTACCTGTGGCGGGGTACGCATGCGAATCGCTTCCAGAAACGCCTGAATCTCCAGCGCGAGTGGTTCGCCGGTTTCGACCGGTGGTTTGCGGAACACCAAGCCCGGCGCTGGTCCGGCCATCTCCTGCGTTGCCGACTCGGCTACATCGATCAAGAGCAGGTCGCGGCGCGCGTAGTCGATG
>DASYBJ010000375.1:0-9289 GCA_036500845.1 Acidobacteriaceae bacterium | reverse complement strand
GATTTGAACGATTTGGTTGGTCCGCTGGGCCGGGTGCGTATTTCGTAAAGCAAACGCCAGGATAAGCCTCAGGCGATCGGACGAGCGAACATCCGATCGGCATTGGCCGTCACCGTCTCGGCGTCATGAGCTTGCATGTCCTATTGACGGAAAGGAACCTCCTGAAGAGCTTTGCCGCCCCTTCAAAGAGGTCTCTTGCCGCGGCGCATTGAAGTTTTGCACCGTCAGTGGTCGTGGAGCCGCACTTGGAGACTTCTCCTATAGGCTACCAAAAGCGGGAGGGCTGGTAGACAACATCGACTCGATCGTTCGCAACAAATTGTCGAGCCTTATCGGCTTAACGAAATAGGCATCGCATCCGCTGTCCAGAGCGTCCTTTTCATCCCCCGGCATTGCATAGGCGGTTACAGCAATGATCGGAATGGTCTTCGTGTAATCATCCTGTTTGAGTAGACGGGTCACGTCGAGCCCGCAGAGGTCGGGCAATCCAATATCCATCAGGATCAAATCGGGCTGTTGGTCACGAGCGAGATCGACCGCCGCCCAGCCCTCCGGAGTTTGCAGTATCTCGTAGCCATGAGCCGTTAGAAGCTGCTTCAATAGCTTCGAACTTAGTTGGTTGTCCTCGACCAGCGGCATTTCTTGCGCCACACTATCAGCCGCACGCGGGCCGCGGCAGCGTTGCCCAGCGTCATCGGCGGAACTCCATGACGTGCTGCGATATAGCAAGCGCCTGCAAGCCCGAGCGCTTATCCTCGCCGCCGACGTCCGCTGACAAACCGCGGCGGAGCGTACACCTTCGGCGGCGGCAAAGGCTCGTGGACGGGCTCGGGTCGGAGCTTCGCGAGGTATGTCCCTCAGGACGCGGATGGGATGCGAGAACGGGTAATGGTCGTTCTCAACGATCGTGCAGCTCACGGATGAGAGCGGCGGCTTCTTCGTCGGTAAGGTCAAGGTTCATCCGTAAAATATGGGGTCGCGAGAGGCTTGGACGAAAGTCGCCCGTAGCGCGCTGAGCGTTAGGACGCGGGTCGCGATATCGCCCCGACAAAATGTCGAAGGTCCACTGTCAACATGAATCTGCATTCTCGCAGATTTTTGTCAGAGCCGCCGGAACGCCCCTCATGTGGCCGGTTTGTAGCCGCTGGTGATCTGCTTCACCATCTCCATGATCGCGGTCATTTGCGGGGCGCTCTTCAGCGCAAAGTCGGCGCTGAGATATCCCCACCAATCCCAGCATCCCAACGGGTTAGTGTTTTGCATAGTGCTGGTTTGCGGGTACAGAACAATGAGGTTGTTCGTGTCGGCCCACTCGTTGATGCCAGATTTCTGCACGAACTGCTGTTGGACTGCGCCTTGGTGTTGCAGGCATCCATGGAGTGCGACAACTAGGCGGCAGGCTTGCCCATTCGCGCAGTTTTGCGGCACGAACAGCCAACCATTGGTATCCATGCTGTAGGCTTTGGCATTACCGCCGGTGACGAACTCGGTTTGGTCAAACTTGACGTAAGAGCCGGTAAGAGTTCCGGTGTTCTTGGCGTTCAATGTCCCGTAGAAGTTGGTAAGAAAGCTCTGCTCAGGATCCATGCCGCCGCAGTTGTTGATGTATGGAGTAGTAGAACTGGCGCATGCAACCGAACCGTAAGGTGAGATCCAGCCGTGGGCTGCCGCAGTATCGTTGTTATAGGCAATGTTGCTTGGATCGGTGTAGGTTTGGTAATACTGTTGCAGCGCGTTCATCGAGGCTTGATGGACTGTCGTGTCCTTGGTCCCACTGAACATATAGATCGGCTTGTGGGCGAGATGGCTGGTCGGGTCGATCTTGCCCGCTGTCGCCTGAGCGTTTGTGTAATCGATCAGCGTTTGCAGCGGGATACCATTTCCGCTTTCACAATATCCCAGCGCTGACACGACGCTTCCCTGAGCGCAGTAGTACGGGCCGCCGGCGAAAACCGCCGTACCGAAGATCCGCTGGGAGTAGGCGACCTGCAACTGAACCGCCATGAAACCGCCGGAGGAGATGCCGGCGACGGTAACGCCACTAGGTGCGACGTTATAGGCCGGCAGCAAGGTTGCCGCTGACTTTCCCGTCGTCGGGGGTGTCGTGCCGGGAAGGCCTGGTTGGCTGGGCAGGTTTTGGAGCGGCAGGGAGTTGGCGCCTGGGAGGTAGGACCACCATGGTTGCGTCTGCGCTAGCGCAGGGACCGAAGTTAAACCCAAGATTATCAGTAGGATTGATGCTCGCTGAAGCCAGCGGCGGAGACAAGGTGGTGACATAACGATATCCTTATATGTAGTGGATTAACCACTTGGTCTTAGCTCGTAGTTATTAACTTATTTGGGTTAATGTTGCCTGTGGCATTTATGGGACGTGTTAACCACTATTAATCTTTAGCAATATTTAAAATTCATCCAACTCTAGATTTGGCGTGCAAGCCATTTGCGCTACACCCGCGCGGCTCGGGTGCTCGCAAAGAATGACAAGATCAGCATGAAAGAGCTCGCCGATCGCGCGTTCATGTCCGAGACGACGGCGGCGCGATGCCTCGAAGCGTGGAACGCGTGCGTTGCGGCGCTGATCGAATTGGGGCGGTTGCCTGATCCTGCGACGAAGAAGGCGCCTCCCAAGACCAAGTCCGCGCCCGTGGCGAAGCCCGCGGCGACGGAGACGACGGCGACGTCGCCTTCGGTCGAGCCGGTCGGGACCACGGCGATCTAATCGATCCGTCGCGTCGAGGCGATAGAGCCGGCCTTTCGGGCCGGCTTTTTTCGTGGGTGTCGATCGCGTCGAGATGCGCGCCGGATCGCGGGCCGCGGGCGGTGGCGGGCGAAAGCGGGTCGGAGCGAAATCGTGCAGGGGGAGGGTGGGCGTGCCCGTCGGCGCGCGCGGGAGACGATTCGACGGCCCGCCGCGCGTGCGGAGATGGGGGCGCCCTGATCAGATATGGCCGGGTTTCGACGTATAGTCCGCTGTATGATACAGCCGCGGAATTTCTCTGTAAGTGTTTGACATAATCAACACGTTGGCGGAGAGTGAGCGATTCGAACCCTCTCCCCTTTGCCCGAAATCCAGCGTTTCTGCGGCTCTTGCCCCCTCGGTCGCAGCCAATCTGCACCCCTATACTGCTCCCTTTGCACCCCTTTTGGAACGCGTTTTTGCAACCTTGATTTGTAGCAGTCGCCACGATTCAGGCGACGCTTGGTTCCAAGAAGGCTAGCTGTTGAGGTAATCTTGTAAATGCAAGCGGGGTTGTGAGACTGGTAAATGGCCACACTCAAAGAATATTATCTGACCGATTTTGCGAATGCGTTCACAACCCAACTGTCATTTCAGATAAAACCAGACAGTAATAATTATAAGATAGACGGAAAGGTCGGCATCGAGGTATACTCTGGAGCAACATTTATAGCTTATTATGTGCCGTATCACCATGATTACCAATCTCTGATCCAACAGTTAGTTACAGGTCGGCAAAATGCGCTTGATCAGATCAGAGACCTCGATATTAATGTCAAGTTCTCTGCCGACATCCAGGTTGGGTTGACGGGCTCTTTGCAGGCTGTATTTTCGAATCGGATTTTTGTCTATACAGAAAACGATCTCAATGACTCGGACACTGCAACGTTAGACGCTCTTTCCAAGGAACAATCCATTTCGCTCGTCCTGCGAGGAAAGGCATATGTGCAAACGAAGCTCCAGATCGAGCGGCCATTGGCGTTCATATCGCATGACTCCAGAGACAAAGCGGAAATCGCTGCTCCGCTCGCCCTCGGATTGCAAAAACTCATGTGCCCGGTTTGGTTCGACGAGTATTCGTTGAAGGTAGGTGACAATCTTCGGGAAAGCATAGAACGCGGTCTCAAGGAAACGCGGAAATGCATTTTGATCTTGAGTCCTCATTTCCTCTCAAATCCTGGTTGGCCAAAGGTCGAGTTTGACTCGGTATTCACTAGGGAAATCATGGAAAGAAGCGGAGTCGTGCTTCCAATCTGGCATAACGTCTCAGCAAAAGAGGTCTACGAATACTCCCCGAGCCTTGCGAACAAGAAGGCACTGGAGTGGAGCATCGGATTAGAACTGATAGTGCGAGGATTGCACAGCGTCATCATGGCGCAGTAGTTCCAAACTGTCCAATGATTTGCGCAAATCCCTCGCCGAGACGGGCGATCCCCGGAGCACGAATGCGCAAGGACTGGCAAGCCTTCGAGGTTGGAGTAGCATATGTCGAGACGCAGCAGCGCAGAGAACAGGAAGCTGTTCAATGACTGGACTGGTCAAGAAAAGTCCTGGCTGGACTACCTCGACAGTGCAGTGGCCGAGCTTCTGGTCGTAGGCGAAGACAGGCGGATTTACCTTCGGGATAACCTAATAGACAAGGAATGGGAACTTTACTTTAAGTGGGAACGAAGGTCAAAAGATCCCGCATATTGTCGAATGCAGGAGGTTATCGTCGAACGAACAAAGCGACGAAACGAGAAATGGTATCGCCAAATCCTTCGAGAGCAGGGGCCTTTCATCATACCGCTGATCGTGCTTCTTGTGGTAGCAAGAAACGATTTTAATCACACGGAATGGCTGATCCTATTCGTCGCTTATGTCGCGACGCGATGTTATATGGTGGCAATGGATAAAATGCGCGACCACGAGGAAGCCCAAATTGTTCGGGTATGGGATCTGCATCAGAAGGTTGATCGGCTCGGCGACCTTATGAACGACATCTTACGTGAACAACAACGGGCCAAATCACAATGAATTTCGGGAAATTCAGAGGCCGCGTAGACTTGGATGAAAAGGCAATCCGGATGGCGCATGAGAATGCAGTGAACTCAATTTACAAATATGAGCGGAAGACCCTCGCCATTGCAAAGATGAACTACTATCAGAGCTTCAATTCGATTGTGACCTTCTTGGGAAACAACGCTGATGCTCTCCGTCTCGGTATGGGACACGGACCCCTATTGGCGACAGGCCGCATACGATTGCCTACGAGACGCCGCCATTTCACATAATCGGTTCTGCCATTTCCGGATCGCTACGGAGCTTGCCGATTTGTCCGCGGTTCTGGCGCAACTGCGGGAGCGCGGATACGGCCCAACGGTGCGGGTCCGCGAATTCACGATGTGGCCAACGATAATCCTGCCGAATGCACGTGATTGGGCCTGGAAGCATAGCTCTTTGATTGATGCCGGACCATCGTCTCGATCAGGGTTAAGGACAAGGGATCTCTGACCGGTTGCCACGCTGGAACCGCCGCTCACATGCCAAAGCTGTGTAGCCGGAACAGGCTGGGCTACTGCTATAGCCCGAAAGGATCTAAAGGGTCCAGGTTCGGCGCGAGGATTGCGGTTGATGTTCCCTGTGTAGCGGCTGCCGGGATCTGACCTGATGGGAGGATATACAGGCCCGCGCAGCCACGGCTCGGTTGAACCCCCGTCCCACCCAAGTCTTTCCACTGATAAATATCCATCGCGAAAAAACATGCCCAAGCTCGCTTATCGTCTGACTGCTGCCAAACACACTCGTAAGTGAATTTGCTGTTGTTCGATTTAATGCTATCCAGGTTACGCTTCGCCCTATTGGTCTTGATGAGTTCCACAGCAACTCGATGTTGCGGGAGTAGGGGATCGAATACCGGGCCAAACGCAGAATTCCTGGCTCGCGGCAATGGCGTGACCAACGCACGCATTTGCGTCTCGGGCATATACCTCCGGTAGAGGGCAGCATGGAATCCCCGTATCCAACGCCAAATGGCTCCGTCCACATCGACGTTAATAACGGCTCCAAGACCTTGCCGGGGGAATAGAGAGAACCTTAAGCGTCTATGCCTTGGCGACGACGGCTGATAATAGCGTTTGAGCGAAATCAATTGGCCAATTTTCTCATCCAATAATTTATAGGCCGCATTGCAGTCATAGTGAGTGGGAAGCCACAGAGCGGGGATGCGGTCGCGCTTTGCGAATGTGTTTTGCGGCGGAAGATGATCACGATTGATATTATCGCCGTCCTCGAACTCCCTTCCGCAAACATAACAGAAAGGTAGGGTCTGAACCGCCCTAAAGTCCTTTTGAGTTGCGAGGGTTGGCATGGTGAATTTGACGAGCCTTCGATCGAGGGCATATGACGCGCCTCGCAACTCCACGGAGAAGCCCCTATCTGTGCTCGCGGCGGCGACGCTTCAAGCACCGGACTGGCCCGCCGCCTGCACTGTGGGCAATCCGAAGCCGAGGAGACCGGCTCGCCCTAAGCAAGAGAAGCGAGTCGAGCCGCCGTCTCCGATTCGTAACCCGCAACTATCGTTTCCGTTTATCGACTGCTGAGCGCCGCTTCTGCGGCTTGAGCTTCGGCTTTTCTACAGGCGGGTGCCGAGCCACGCGTTTGACGGCATCAACAAAGCGATCCCAGGCATCTGGGCGCAGCTCGATATCGTCCGGGCTCGGCGCGGGCTTCTGTTCCCTTCATGCCTCCGATATAGCACGGCGGGGCGACCATTCCAGCCGCCCCGCCTCTCCGCTATCCTAGCGGATGACGAGTCACGCTAGGAGCGAAATTGCCATGTCCGTTGTGACATTGCTGACCAAAATCGAGAAGATCGAAGAGAAAGAGCGATTCGGTATTAAACCCGCCCATCTCGAAGTGGAGGCACTATCGACCGGTGGTCCGGTCATTCTGGAGATGACGCACGATGCTGCTGAGCAGTTATCGGAGATGATCGCTGGCATTCTTCCAATGTCTCAGAAAGTGCGCCTGCTACCCGCCAGACAAGATTCAGAGGGTCGTCACCGTATCCGGACCGCAATTCAGGCGGAAGGCGTAGTGATGCCGGGCATAGAAGGGCCAGCTCGAATCCGCCTAGTCCTAGAGGGCGGATATGGACTGGAAATTCCGGTGACACAGGAGACCATCGACGCGCTGTATCGCATGCTTCGAAGCGTGACGACGGCTCCTTAGTGGTAGAGTCCACGACCATGCGCGACGATCTCCTAGATCCTCATGCTTGTGTCGATTGGGCCGTAGCCCAGCTCGATGTTTTCAGCAAACGGATTGCGCGTTGGATCGACGGTCGCCCATACGCCGTCACGGGTAAGAAAGGTCCGCAATCCGGCGAGGATGTTTGGCACGTCGAGGAGGTCGAGCCGATCCCGCGAATTATCAACGCGGAAGCTGGCGCTATCATCAATTCTCTGCGAAGCAGTCTGGACGTGCTCGCCAACAAGCTCGCCGAGAGAAACGGACACGTCGGAAAAAAAGATGTCTACTTTCCGATCTGCCTTACCATCGACGAGTTTCAGCGCCGCGGACAAAAAAAAAATAAATCGGCTTTCCGCTTCCGATCAGGAAACGATCGAACGTCTCCAGCCATACTGCGGAGGGAACGTTCCAGAACTTTTGTGGTCCCTCCATGACTTGGATATCACGCGCAAGCACCGGCAACTGGTGAATGCCTATTCGTCGCCGCACGGTCTCGGTGTCTATGGTTATGGCACTCTCCCTCCCGAGTTCGACGAACTCATGAGGAAGCAGCTTCCGGATGACGGCTACGTTCTGCCGCGGGGACCAGCCAACTCTGACTACCACATTCAGGTCAGAATCGAGGTATCGCTTGGCCACGTCGGACCGCTCGCGGCCAAGCCGATAGTTGCGGCGCTCATCGCGCTTTCCGCTGTGACCCAAGCTGTGATCAAGCTGTTCGACGGCTAGGCCGTATTCTCCAACAAGCATACTGAAGAAACATGCCGATCACCCTAATAGACGCAAGCAAATAAAGGTTCGTTAAAGGTATAATTGCCCAACCAGCGGATTATGTCGCCGTAGCGAAGAAGGTGCTGACCGTTCTGCAAGAACTATAAGGCCTTCATCAAAAAGCCGATGGGCGACCACCACATAGCATAACTGCATGACGGAAAGCTGCCTCAAAGCGAGCCGCATATTTCACATCGTCAATCAGTATGCTAGTTTCATTCGTCTTGTCTCTCGAATATGTGTCGTGCTCTGCCCCCTTCAGTTCCGGGTAGACGTGATGGTATTCCGACTCGACGAGTGGAACTTTGTTACGGGTCTCAAAACTCATTTCGGCTATGTCGCAAACCATCCCTAAACTCGGGAAGGCATCGCACGCGATGCCCGCCAACTGTGAAGAATATGCTCTTGTGCGCACCGAGATGGGGTCTATATCACTCAAACGGAAAGCATGTTTGCTGCTGTCTTGATAATTGTCGACCAGAAGGCCACCCGAGACGGAGACCGTCATTTTGCATCCATCATAGGTGAGCCGAGTGTCCCTGCGCTGAAACAGCTTCCCGACACTGTAAGTCTCCCAATGCCCATGGCCAAAAGAACCACCGTGCCGGTTATAGGTGTTATCCATCCATTGAAGAGTCTCGGCCACTGATGGCCCTTCGGCTCGAACGGGCAAGAATAAAGCTACTGTAATCGCCACCAGCACCGTGACCGCAATAGTGAGCCGTTGGATCATTAGAAATCTTTTGCTTCACGTTTAATCGCAAAAATTGCATGTAGGGTGCCGAGCGAATCGTGATGCCTGAATATGATGTCAATGTTTGACGCGGCCAAACTACAAGTGTCTTTCGTTTGCGTGTTGATGCCGCCGAGCTTATGGGTTGCACTTACAAGCTCTAACTGATCGACCTTTTTTGTCTCGTAATCAATAACCGCAATATCGCGTCGCTCAATGTTCCACGCCGGTCCATATTTCTTTGTAATGATTCCCCATATATCGTTCCAGAAAATCGTGTTGAAGTATACTTCTATTGCATAAACCACGTCGGCTTTCAGCGCGACGAATACCTTTACCGGGATATGGTCATCACCAACGCCAATTCCGAACGGGATATTGCAGGAGCTTTCAGTACAGTATGGGCCGATTTTATCGTCCTCCCGTTCAGCCGCCCCGTTTATCCCGTATTTTTCTATCTCCGGATGCATTTCCATAAAGTCGGGACGCGGCGGATCGAGTTTGAAGTTTTTGATGCCGAGCCGCTGCATTAGCTCTTCACGGGTCAGCTTGTCTCCCACCGAGACACCCTTGAAGTCGCACGGAACCTGCGAGCGTGCGGGGAAAGCAAAACTGGTGGTCGCGGCGAGCACAAATAGAAGCAGCCTGCCTCTGAATGGGCGGCGTAAGCAGCCGGTGGCGGGAACCGGAGGTCGGCTGTGCTCGAAAAGGTTCTCAGTCATAGCGTGATCGGGCTTCGCTCACTTACTCAGTGCTGCGCTCGCCGCCACCGGGCGATCATCTCATCGGATAATACAAGGCTGCGCCCCGCCCGG
>DASYBJ010000374.1:0-51213 GCA_036500845.1 Acidobacteriaceae bacterium | reverse complement strand
GTATCTCCAGACGACACATCAACACCCGCGTTTCCACGTCAGCGCGTCGAAGTAGATATCACCATGACTACGCAAGCCTGTCCATCCCATGGCATGATTCTTGAACAGGTTCGTAACCGGCTAGCCGGAGTGCCTGAGATTAGCGAGGCGCTTGTGAACCTTGTGTGGGAGCCGCCTTGGACACCCAGCCGCATCAGTCAGCAAGCGCGTGAGCAGCTAGGCATCGCCTAACTCTCTGTTGTTCATTTCACGCAAGCACTCCTGGAGTAGCATTCGCCCGCCACGCTTCCTAAGTGCTAGTATGCTCAGTGCAAGGCCTGGAAGCATCTCGCGAACGGCTTGCAACCTTATTTCTCGGTTGAGCCTTCTTTCTTCGCTGCAAGAGAGGCTTCCAATAGCACGGGGTCCCCGCCATTGAATAAAACGAGGAGGCGGATGTGAAAGTGACTTTTGGAGGCATTCCCACAGTTTTGCTCGCGATGACGCTTTGTGGCCTAGTTCTGCAGGCTCAACAAACCACGAACTCCGCACAGACGTCAGCGAAAGAAGAGGCTGTTCCAGCAACCGACTCCCTAAGCACCCCAGCGAACAGTTCGCTGGCCGCTCCAGCAACTAGCTCGCCGGCTGGAGCAGCGGCCGACTCGCCAGTTGCCTCACCGACAGGAGCCGCCACCTCAGCGGCGATCACTCCCGCCGACATGCCTTCAGCACCAGCTGGCTCCAAGGTGCGCATTGTTCGTTTGAGCCAGGTAGAAGGTGAAGTGCAGCTTGACCGCCATATCGATCGGGGTTTCGAGAAGGCTTTGGCCAATCTTCCCATTGTCGAGGGAGCCAAACTTCAAACCACGTCCGGCTTCGCCGAGGTGGAGCTTGAGGACAACAGCACGCTGCGTCTTGCTCCCGACACGCTAGTTGAATTTTCAGTGCTCGAGCTTCGCCCAACCGGCGTGAAAGCCTCAACTGTAAACGTGCTCAAGGGCACCGTCTACGTGAGTCTTCTCAACAACAAAGAAAACGAGTTTACGTTGACGTTTCAACGTCAACGTCTTCCAATCCCGCCCGCAAGTCACATCCGTCTGCAGGTTGAGAATTCCAAGGCTACTCTCGCGGTACTGGATGGCAATTTGCAATTGGCGCAGGCGTCGGGCACCACCCAGGTCAGCAAGAAGAGAACGATCACTTTTGATCTTACCGGGCAGGATCAACCCACGGTGGCCAAGAATGTGGCGGAATATGACTACGATACGTGGGACAAGCAGGCTTTCGATTATCACAAGCACTATGCGAACGCTAACGCGTTCGGGAACTCGTCCTATACGTTTGGCGTAAGCGACCTGAACTACTATGGCAGTTTCGTTAACGCGGGTGGGTGCGGTTCGATGTGGAGGCCCTACTTCGTCAGTGCATCGTGGGATCCGTACGCGAATGGATCGTGGGCGTGGTATTCCGGCGCGGGCTACTCCTGGGTCTCCCCATATCCTTGGGGCTGGACACCCTACCACTACGGTTCCTGGGGATTTTGTGATGGCGTGGGTTGGGGATGGCAGCCCGGCGGCTCATGGCTGGGGCTTGCGAACACACCGATTGTTCTCAACCGGCTGCATGGCCCAGCAGGCGGCCCTGGTCCCCGGCCAGTGCTACCGCCGCGACCTGTCACAGGTCATCCAAGCCTGTTTGCGGTAAATTCGAAACCGCTTCCAGCCTCCAGATTAAGCGGCTCGGACACATTTTTATTCAGCAAGGATTCGGCAGGCTTCGGAGTTCCACGCGGCTCGCTTGGGAAGCTGCAAGGGTTCTCTCGAGGAGTAGAGCAGCACGGAGCGGTCATTACGTCGGTCTACTCCGCCCCGGTCGCGACTTCCCGGGGGGATGTACGAGGATCCAATTTGGGCGCACCTACATCGATGCGCCAAGGAACACCAGTTGGGCCGACGGCGAGCAATAACATCCGCACCATCTCGCGATCGCCAGGGCTGTCAGGTCCATCGAACTCAGGCGGGATGGGCTCGGGGGGAATGGGATCTCGAGGCATGGGCGGAGGCGGGATGGCCGGCGGTGGAGTCTCCCACGGCGGATCGGGCGGAGGCGGGATGGGCGGAGGCATGGGCGGTGGTGGTGTCTCTCATGGCGGGGGCGGTGCGCCCTCCGGTGGCCATCGGTAGTCGAACAAGTAGCCGGGCGGTTCTAGGGCCTGTTAACTCTATTAGGGCGAACAGCGTTGCGAGCGAAAACCAAGCCTGGCGAGACGGGGCCGAAGGCTTTGGTGGCTACAAGGTCTAGGCTGATTAGAAGAATGGCTTGGTTGTTCGCCGCTGGGCCCATTCATGGGGCGAGAGGGCGTTGCGCGCGAAAGTCGAATCGCCCGATTTGTATGCCAGCTTTGGAAACATTATCTTAACGCTGGGCTTTGTCCAGCAAACCCCTAAGCCTATCGCCTTGGTTCGAGAACTCTTCGATAAAGCCTTCCAAGCGGACCAGGAACCTTTTCCCATTGTCTATGTACCCAGGAATTTTCTTCCAGGCTGCCTTGACTTCTTGGGGCTCCTCCAGAAGGGCAATGGCAGCACCAGCAACTGCGGTGGCCAGTCCGGCTTTCCGCTTTCCCTTAATTAGAAGGACCACTCCGGTAATGAGCACACTCACGGCCACACTGCGAGACCAATGGGGCTGGTTCACTTTGAGGGAAGCTGCCCGTTCCCTGAAATCCTGTGCCGCATCCTTCGCAGCAGAGGCAACCTGTTGTGGGATTTGTGCAATCGCCATAGTTCTCTCTCTTCTTTCTCTTCTTCCGTATTCACGCGAATCAACCAAACCGATTAGATACATTCGAGACGATGCGGGATAGCCGGGAAAATGCGAAGGCTAGTCGAGATCGAACTCGCGCAAGGGCTTCCCCTCGCTTGGCGTCTCTTTGGCCTTGCGAACAGCTTCTTCGAATTTCTTATCGAAAAGCTGTTGTTTGTTCTTTTCAGCTTCCACCGACTGGCGGAAGATACTTTCCTTGCGTTCGTCCTGCTCGCGCATAGCGCGGGCAGCCGTTTCGAAATCTTCGAAGGTCCGTTTGCGGGGAGCCGGAGTGTGGGAAACAATTGCACGGGTTTGCGGATCGATCTTGAGCACAGCTCCGCAATCAGGACACGTGACGTCAAACGCGTTGTTCTGTTTTCCCGCCATACGCCGTAACGGGTATTCTAGAGCATTTCTTCGCCGTGTGAAATTACCAGATTCCCGGAGGGGAAGAGACCGGTGGCTCTCCTAGTGAGTTGTCCGCACATTCAGCACCATCCAGGTCAGAGCCAAATGGCTTTGTGGCCGGGACATTGCTGCCCCGCCTGCTCGATCAGGACTTCAGGAAGAACGTCTCCATATCGGGAAAGGAACCACGCAGCCCCCAAAACCCTCTCCTGGGGGTGGCGATTGGGGAACAGGTTTAACAGGATTGCCTCTGCATGGCGGGTGAGGCTTTCCTCGCGTTTGAGCTGATCGTTGGCTGCCAATCGGCGCAAGCGGTTCATCTGGTAGCGCATCTTGGACGCGGCTACGTCAGAGGCGTTGCCGAGGCTCTGGCTGACGGAGTGCATATAGGAGGTCAGGGCTGAGAGTTCTTGTTCGAGCGCGTTGCCCGCGGAAGCCAGCTTGCGTTTAGCTTCGATCGGCATCGCGCGAGCCCCAAGACGGTGGGCCAATTCCAGAGGATCCTTGAGAGCCGCCTCTATCACGTCCTGGAGCGACAGCTCGTGCTGCGCCAGGACGCTGGCTACGGGGGGCTCGATGAGTGTAGCCGAGAGGCGTGGAAGCACAGGTGTGGTGCGGCCCAAAATGCGCTCGTAGAGTACCTGGGATTGGGCGAAGTACGCGATCTCCGCCGGACCCCCGATGTAGACGGATGTAGGCAGGATGGAGTCCTGGAAGACCGGCCGCAAGAGAGCGTTGGGGCTGAGCCGTTCCGGCTCTTCATCAAGGATCGCCAACAGCTCCGAAGACGTGTACGACCGCCGCGCCGCTTGCCAGTCGCCCGAATGGGTACGGCGCAGCGGGACGCGCGCACCTGAAGCACTGTCAATGAGAAAGAGCAGGCTGGAATGTGAAGGGACAAGAACCTGAGAGTGATAGCCTGCGGCACGCAACTGCTGATCTCGATCCATCAGTGCGGTGTGCAGTTCGTCGGCGCGAACGATCGCTTCCCGCAACACGCTCTTTCCGAAGGCGTGAAAGACTCTCGAAGAAGCGTCCAGCACGATCAGCCCTTGGCCGCTGAAGACACGGGAGATCAACCCGCCGAAGGCTTGGCTGAACGTCGCTCCAGGCCTGTAGCAAGCGACAAGATCATCTAAGAAAGGGCCGGGTCCGAGGATGGCCGCCGCTTGTTCCAGCACAGCCTCGATCCCGTTGCCCAACGGGATTCGACCTACAGGGAGAGCGGACGGCTGATCGATCTCCGCACGCAGCGTGCGCAACTCTCCATCGGCCGGGAATGCTACCTGATTCGCCTCCGCTAGATCGTGATCTTCGGTCGCCAGCCAGAAGACCGGAACGTGGGGCCGTCCGGATGCAGAAGCATCCCTTGCTTTTCGTATCGCCGTAGCCGCTTTCAAAAGAGTGAAGAGCGGACCACCAAACAACGTGACCTGCTGACCCGTGACGACAGCTCCGGCTCCCTCTCGGAGACGATTGAGATTCTCATCAATCTTCGAGTTGGAGGCGCCGAAGCCACCGTTCTCCTCTTCCAGCAGATCGCAGAGCGAGGCGCGATTGGACGGCGACAAGCGGATTGGCGCTGTCATCCACTCAGTCGAATAAGCGCTCGCTGTGTAGAAAGGAGCAAGAGGTTCCTGCCGTTCGCAGAAATCCAAGAAGAGCCGGCTCATGTGAGGCAGGATCGAGATGGGATAACACTCAGTCTTCAAAACCTTACTCTTCTCCGTGGAACTGCTGCGTGCGTGCTTGGATGGCGCGCACCCTCCGTAGTTTCTCACGGGGTCGGAGAGAGCAAGCCGGCGCGTCCCTAAAGATTTTTGTCCCTAGCCGCGGCTCGGGCGCGATTTTGCTCAGGCATGTCGCGCTCGAGCACTTGGCGGATGGCTGCAGAGTTGCGCGCAGGAAGCGCACCTAATGCATACAGCGCCAGCGAACGGTAAACCTCCGCCACAATCGGATGCGGTAACAACGCTTGAAGATGCAGCTGAATTGAGGCCAGGTCGCCGCGGGCGATCGGGCCACTAAAGCTGTTCATCTTCCCCTTGGAAAAGACATTGGCAAGGGTCGCTCGGACAATCGGTTCGATGACCCGTTTGGCCTGAACCGAAGAGAGGCCTGCGAGCTCCGCGGTTTGCTGGGCCGCCATGACGAGGCTGACGAGAAAGGGAGAAGCAAGCATTCCTACCACGTGATAGAGCGCTTTGCCGGAGCTGCTGAGCGCAAAGGGGACGCCACCCAGCCGGCGGACGATGGCATTCAGCTTAGGACGCGCAGACGCGTCGGCCTCAATGCCGAAGGGAACGCCAGACAACTGGACTGGAGCGCGTGTGGGAAATGTCATCACCGGATGTACCGATGCGATGGATGCACCAGCGCGCGCTGCTGCATCCAGAACGCTCGCGTTGAGCGCTCCGCTTGAATGAACGACGATCTGGCCCTTTAACTGGGCCGGGCGTTTGGCAGTGCGTTGAACGATGCGACGGGTTACTTCCTCAATGGCGGAATCCGGTACGCAGAGCCAGAGAACGGACGCGTCCAGCACAGCGCGATTCAGCTTGATAACGGGAATGGCGGACGGCATCTCCAGGACTGAGCGAGATCGCGATCCAACAATCTCGCTGAGAGGGAATCCAGCTTTGTGCAAACCGTGAACCAGCGAAGTACCCCAGTTGCCTGCTCCGATAACAGCAACGCTTGGCAAAGACGTGGCTGCTCTCCGCGTTCTACTCTCTTTTTTCACTCGGATTCGCTCATTCCCGCTCATTCCATCGATGCGTTCTCTGCCCGCACTCAGCCCGTCTCGCAGGGGAAGAGGCTCGGTCCTAGGATGCTACCGTAAGTGAATGTGCTGAAGAGGAGCGTGAATGGCGAACAGAACGGCATCGGGCAAGAAGGTGAAGAGAGCCAAAACAAAGAAGGCGGCAAAACAAAAAAGCCGAACCAAACGGACACGAGCAAAACCGAGTCTCGGGATTGAGCTCGTCTCCTCAACCCTTAGCTACGAGGGGCCACTGTTCCGCGTTTACACAGATGAAATAAGTGAGAACGGGAAGACATTTTTCCGCGATGTGGTCCGGCACAATGGCTCCGCAGTCATTCTGGCAATCGATGATCCCAGCAAGAAGGACCCTCTGGTGGTGATCGAGCGGCAATATCGCCACGCGGCAACTCAATATCTGCTTGAGGTCCCAGCTGGAAAGTTGGAACAAGGCGAAGACATGCTGGACGGAGCCAAGCGCGAGCTCCTTGAGGAAACCGGATTCACAGCAAAACGGTGGAGTAGACTGGTGCGCTATTTCGCCAGCCCGGGATTTCTGGGAGAGTGGATGCAAGTTTTTCTTGCGGAGGGACTGACACCCGGAACAGCGAAGCCCGAAGATGATGAAAGTATCGAAGTGCAAATGATCGCGCTATCAAAACTGCTGCACATGAGCGACAAGGGAGAAATACATGACGGCAAGACGCTGATTTCATTGCTGCTTTACGATCGCCTTCGCCACTCGGAAAAAAATTAAGCATCAAGAAAAAATAACGTTGAAGTTTGTTTGCAAACCAATCCACCACTTGGAGCGTCTTTAAACAAAGGCAGGTTGGTCCCCCCAACCTCAATCTGCTCGAAGGAAAGGTTGATGGGCCAGAGATGGCATACAAAGGTAAGGTGAAGTGGTTCAACAACGCGAAGGGCTATGGTTTCATCGGTCGGGAAGACGGCCCTGACGTATTCGTTCATTACAGCGCTATCCAGCTCGACGGTTATAAGAGTCTGAAAGAAGGAGACGAGGTTGAGTTTGATATAGTCCAGGGCCAGAAGGGTCCTCAAGCAGACTCCGTCACACGCGTCCGGGAAGTTGCCTAGGGCCGATCGAGCGGACCATTCGCTCGACCGCTGGCAACAATCGTCCGGCAAAAAGGGTACGTCACGCACGCACTCACCTGCGGCCCAGCGCCCGAAGTCGGGAGCTGGGCTTTCTTCTTATCGTGGCTACATACTGCACCTTGCCTGCTCTCGTCACCCATCTCTCCTGAGATGAGCGAGCCGAGAAGATCTGTGTCCTTCGACTCCGGCACCACGCGACAGAGCGGCCGGAACCAAGAAGCACAGGCCGTTCGGCTTTCTTCATGCTGTTGCATACCTGCGCCAAAAGCAGTTACGTTTGTGCTGCGAGCCCGAATCCCTGACTGAGGATTGGATGGACAACAAATCCATTGCACAAATGTTGGCAGAGACCGCCGATCTGCTGGAGATTAGCGGAGGGGATCCCTTTCGTATCCGATCGTATAGGAGAGCGGCCGAAGCGGTGGAGAACTCGATCGAGCAACTGAGCACGATGACTCAGGAGCCGAAGCGGCTGCTCGAGATACCCGGCATTGGAAAGGGCATGGCAGCGAACATCCAGGAAATCGAGACCAGAGGCAGCCTCCCTTTGCGGGACGAGTTGCTCGTCAAGTACCGCCCTACAATGCTTGAGCTCCTGAAGCTTCCGGGAATGGGGCCCAAGACGGTTGCGCTGTTGTGGGAGTCCCTCCAAGTGAGCGATGTGGCGGGTCTCGAGGTAGCGATTCAGGAAGGGAGACTGCAAACGCTTCCGCGATTTGGCGAGAAGCTGATTGAAAAGCTACAGCGAGGGATCGCTGAGTACCGCAAGAATACAGGGCAATTCCGCATCGATGAAGCGGAGACCGCAGCTGAGCGCTTGGAACTCTACTTGCTCCGGTTCGACGGAATTGATCGCGTGACACCTGCCGGTTCCCTGCGTCGCGGACGTGAGGCGGTGGGAGATCTGGACATGCTCGTGACCGGACCATCCTGCGCGGAAGACAAAGTAGGCCCGGCAGTGGAATACGCGGCAGCGTATCCGCCAATCGTTGAACTCCTCGCAAAAGGACAGAACAAAGTCAGCTTCCGCTTACGAAACAGTTTGCAGGTGGATGTGCGTTTGCTGCCGGAAGGTTCGTACGGAGCAGCTTTGCAATACTTTACCGGCTCGAAGATGCATAACGTCTCGCTGCGCCAGCGTGCCCTGAAACGCGGATACACCTTAAACGAGTATTCTCTTGCGCGCTTGGATGACGGATCGTCGGTAGCAGCTGCCACCGAGGAAGAGATCTACCACGCTCTTGGAATGGACTGGATTGCGCCAGAAATCCGTGAGAATCAAGGCGAGATTGAGGCAGCCGTCGAGCATCGCTTGCCCAAACTGATTGAGCAGAGCGACGTCCGAGGCGACGTGCACATGCACACTCAAACGACAGACGGGCGTAACACCATTCTCGAAATGGCAGAAGCTGCAATTGCTCGCGGCTATTCCTACATTGCGATCACCGATCACTCCAAAAACCTGGCAATGACAAACGGACTCGACGAAGAACGGGCGCTCGAGCATCTGACGCGCATTCGCGAAGTCGCCGTGGCATTGGAAGGCCGCATCCGAATTTTCACAGGGATCGAAGTCGACATCCTGGGCGACGGTGAGATCGACCTCTCGAACGACGTACTGGCTCAGATGGATGTGGTCATCGCGAGTGTCCACTCATTGTTCAATCAGTCCAAGGACGAGATGACAGAACGGATGCTCAAGGCACTCGAAAACCCTTATGTCCATATCCTCGGCCACCCCACTGGACGATTGCTGCTGCGACGAGACGGATACGAGATCGATATTGCTGCCGTGCTCAAACAAGCTGTGAGGTTCGGTGTGGCGGTCGAACATAATGCTTATCCCGACCGGCTCGACCTCAGCGACGTCCATCTTCGCCTGGCGAAGGAACTGGGAGCGAAGGTCGTGGTCAACACCGACTCTCATCACACCAGCCATTTGGACAACATGCGGTACGGGGTTCTGCAGTTGAGGCGCGCGTGGCTGACTAAGGATGACGTGCTGAATGCGCGGCCAGCCAACGAATTTCTTGCCAGCCTGCGTCCACGTCCGTAGAAAGAATCGACTCTTGAAATATCGATCGGAGGTATGCTCCGTAGGCGCTCTTGCCGACTTTCGCGATGAGGAGATTCAGTTGCGGAGCGTCAATCCATCCCAGACGATATGCAATCTCTTCCGGGCACGCGACCTTTAGACCCTGCCGCTTCTCAATGGTTTCGATGAACACGGCTGCCTCGATCAAGGAATCGTGCGTGCCTGTATCCAGCCACGCCATACCACGACCCA
Source organism: Acidobacteriaceae bacterium (assembly GCA_036500845.1). Classification (GTDB taxonomy): domain Bacteria; phylum Acidobacteriota; class Terriglobia; order Terriglobales; family Acidobacteriaceae; genus PALSA-350. The sequence goes on along the minus strand of DASYBJ010000374.1, from coordinate 41,851 downwards.
GAACTTCGACACGCAGAGCACCTCGTTCTAAATACCGCCGGTTGACGTCGGTGATTTCGAGTTCGCCGCGTGCAGAAGGAATGATTTCACGGGCGATCTGCGGAGCCATGGAGTCAAAGAAATACAACCCGGTAACGGCATAACGGGACTTGGGCTCTGAGGGTTTTTCTTCGATTGAAAGTGCTCGACCTGCAGCGTCAAATTCGACGACGCCGTACCGTTCGGGATCGGAGACCGGATAAGCGAAGACGACAGCCCCTTGCTCGATCTGCGCCGCTGCATTAAGGCTGCGGGGAAAATCCTGACCGTAAAAGATGTTGTCGCCGAGGATCAGACCTGCGGGTCCGCCAGCAAGGAATTCTTCCCCGATGATGAGCGCCTGCGCCAGCCCATCTGGCGAGGGTTGAATCGCGTATTTGAATTTCAATCCCCATTGTTCCCCTGAGCCGAGCAGCCGCTCAAAGAGAGCTGTATCCGCGGGAGTGGAAATGATCAGCACCTCGCGTATCCCGGCGAGCATGAGCACGGACAACGGGTAGTAGATCATGGGCTTGTCATACACAGGAAGAAGTTGCTTGGAAACCACATGGGTGACCGGGTATAGACGGGTTCCCGAACCGCCGGCAAGTATGATGCCCTTCATCGCGTGGCCTCTCCCCGCGCGGCATAATTCTTATCGATCCACTGCCGGTAGGCGCCGCTCGTGACCTGCTCGACCCAATCTTCATTTGCCAAGTACCACTCGACCGTACGCCGCAATCCGGAAGCGAAAGTCTCTGCAGGCCGCCAGCCGAGTTCGCGCTCGATCTTGCTTGCGTTGATGGCATAGCGGCGATCGTGACCCGGACGATCCGCGACAAATGTAAGGAGTTTGCAGTGCGGCAGCAGCGTTGAAGTTGGGAGCAGTTCGTCAAGCAGGCTACAAAGCAGATGGACGGTGTCCAGATTTGCCTGCTCGTTGCGTCCACCGATGTTGTAGGTTTCCCCCGGTTTGCCGCCCTCAAGCACCACACGCAGCGCAGAGCAGTGGTCTCCCACATAGAGCCAATCGCGCACTTGTTTGCCATCGCCGTAGACAGGAAGCGGTTTGCCTTTGAGAGCGTTGGCGATCATCAGGGGTAGGAGTTTTTCCGGAAATTGGTACGGGCCGTAGTTGTTGGAGCAGTTTGTGGTGATGGCCGGCAAGCCGTAGCTATGGATGTAGGAGCGCACCAAGTGGTCTGATGCCGCCTTCGAGGCCGCGTAAGGACTGTTTGGTGCGTAGGCAGTCGTCTCTTGAAAAGGAGGATCGTCTGGACGCAGCGTCCCATAGACCTCATCGGTCGAAACATGAAGAAAACGGAATCGGGCGCGGTCTACGGAGGAAAGCCTTTCAAGATACGCTCGTGTCGCCTCCAGCAGGCAGAAGGTACCGTGAATGTTGGTCTGAATGAAGGCTTCGGGACCGTGCAGAGAACGATCGACGTGACTCTCTGCTGCGAAATGCACGATCGCCCGCGGTTGATTTTCTCTTAGGAGATGATCAAGAAATGGCCGGTCGCAGATATCCCCAAGTTGAAAACTGTAGTTCGGATCGAATTCTGCAGAAGCGAGATTTTGAAGATTCCCAGCGTATGTCAACTTGTCGAGATTGATGATGGGCGAGCCCACTTGCTCGAGCCAGTCCAGAACGAAATTCGATCCGATGAATCCGGCTCCCCCAGTCACAAGGATTGTCGATGAATCGTCCAACATTCTTCCTCGATGCCGGGCCCCTTTTGCCCGATCCGCGATTAGTTTGGTGCGGCACCGTTCCTGGACAGCCCCATATCACACGGCGGCGAGCAAACCGGGTTCTGGCAACACACCGGGTTCTGTGAAGACTCGAACCCTATATTTCAAGAACACTTTTAATCGGCGGCTATTCCCTGCTCGTTACGCGCAGGTGGGACACCATTCGAGCCAGCTCAGGTCCGGGTGGGCAGGTTCGCTCGAAAGTAATCGAGGGACAATTCCAGACCGCGGCGCAGAGGAATCGTCGGTTGCCAACCAAGCAAGGTCTTGGCCTTTGTTATGTCCGGGCGCCGCTGCGTAGGATCATCCTGGGGAAGCAGCTCATAGCGTATCTGGCTACGCGAGCCGGTTACAGAAAGGATTTCACGGGCACATTCCAGAATCGTCCACTCCTCGGGATTCCCAATATTCACCGGAAGGTGTTCGTCGGAGCGTGACAGCAGGAGGATACCCGCGATGAGGTCGGAGACATAACAGAAACTACGCGTCTGGCGTCCGTCACCGTAGATCGTGAGGTCTTCGTCGAGAAGCGCCTGGACCATGAGATTGGAGATAACGCGGCCATCCGTGGGCTGCAGACGAGGCCCGTAGGTGTTGAAGATACGCACCATTCGCGTATTCACGTGGTAATAGCGATGATAGGCCATGACCGTCGCCTCGGAGAAGCGCTTGGCCTCGTCATAGACGGAGCGAGGTCCGATGGGATTAACGTGGCCCCAGTATGTTTCCGGCTGGGGATGGACGTCCGGATCTCCGTAGCACTCAGACGTCGAGGCGTGCAGGAAGCCGGCACGGTTTTTGTGGGCAAGCTGCAACGCGTTTCTGGTTCCAACGGAGCCCACATTGAGGGTCTCCGGGCCGAGCCGCAAATAGTCCGGCGGACTGGCGGGCGATGCAAAATTAAAAACGTAGTCGATCGCACCGACATCGAAAGGCTCGCAGATGTCCAGCTCGACTAACGTAAACCGCGGTTCTCTACGGAGGTGAGCAAGATTAACATGGCGCCCGGTGGCGAAATTGTCGACGCCGACGACGCTGTTGCCTTCTGCGAGAAGGGCATCGCACAAATGAGAGCCGAGGAAACCCGCAGCTCCCGTCACCAAAACTCTCTGAGTCGTCAATTAACTTTTCACCTCGATCGAGAAATGCCCTTTGGCCTCATTGGGCGAAAGAGCGCCCACACCTATACCGAAGCTAGCAGGCTCAAAACACAATCTCTTGGCCAGTGGCCGCGCTACACCAGCCGTTCTTTCGCGATGCGTAAACGCGTTCTACGGCCAAAGTTTGGTCGAAGAGGTCGCAAAAGAGGTATGTTGCGCGGGCCGGCCCACGCTGAGGTAGGTAAACCCAAGCTCCTGCATTTTCGCTAAGTCGAATAAGTTGCGTCCGTCAATCACGATCGGATAGCGTAGGGTATAGCGTAGCCGGGGCAGCTCCATCCTGGCAAAGTCCGCCCAATCGGTCAGGATCAGCAAGGCATCGGCATTGTCAGCAGCCGCATAGGCGTCCTGCACATAGTGCAACGAGTTGCTTGCCGGGAGCACCTCCTTGGCGCGATCCATCGCGGCCGGATCGTAGGCGTAGACGGAAGCGCCAGCCTCGAGAAGCATTTGAATGATCTCGAGAGCCGGTGATTCACGGATGTCATCGGTTCCGCCCTTAAAAGCCAGACCGAGCACACCGAGACGCTTACCGCGGAGTGTCCAGAGAGCGGAGCGGACCTTTTGAAAAAATCTTTCCTTCTGGTTCTCGTTGATCCTTTCCACTTCCTTCAACAAAGTAAAGTCAACGCCCAACTCCTGTGCGACGTAGCGGAAAGCTGCGACGTCCTTGGGAAAGCAGGAACCACCATACCCCACGCCCGCGTTCAAAAAGCGCTTGCCGATACGTGTGTCCAGACCCATGCCGCGAGCTACGTGTTCGATGTCGGCGTCGACCGCTTCGCAAAGGTTTGCCACGACGTTGATGAAGGAAATCTTCGTCGCCAAGAAGGCGTTCGAAGCGTGTTTGATGATTTCGGCAGCCTTGGCGGAAGTGGCAAGGACAGGAGGGGGTTCAGCAGCTGACCGGATGCCGGGCACGGCGTCTGAACGCTCGTAATAGCTTCCTGAAGTGAGAGGCTCGTAAATGGCAGCCATCAGCTCAGCGGCAGCTTCGCTGTCAGAACCTAGAACGATTCGATCGGGATGGAGAAAATCCTTGACTGCTGTACCCTCGCGCAGAAACTCAGGATTGGAAGCCACGTCAAAGAGTGTCCGGGAAACGCCGTTCCGTTCGATCGTGCGGCGAATCCAGTCATTCGTGTAAACCGGGACTGTACTTTTTTCGACGATGACTTTATAGGAATCGATGGAGCGCGCAATCTCAGAGGCGACGGCGTCGACATAGGAGAGGTCTGCATTGCCCGTCTGACTTTGGGGCGTCCCTACGGCGATGAAAATGGCTTGACAGGCCTGGGTAGCATGGCGCAAGTCCGAAGTGAATTGGACCTGGCCGCTCGCACGGTGACGCCCCAGCAGCTCGGGGAGGAATTCCTCATGGATCGGAACGCCACCCTCATTCAGCGTCTTGACCTTACTCTCGTCATTGTCGACGCAAAAGACGCAATGGCCGATCTCAGCAAAGCACGCTGCGGCCACCAAGCCCACGTATCCCGATCCGACGACTGTGATGGAAATGGATTGGCTCATTCGCCTCCTCGCTTCTCTTTTCAGCAATTGCTGCGGATTAAGTGGCCTGAGAACAAGTCACTTTTGGGCTAAGAATAGCATTTCGCGGCGCTCTCCCCCGGGGAGGAAGAGAGAAATCGCCGGCGGGCACACCTTCCACCGGCGGGCGCACCTTCCATTAGACGGCTGCCTTCGCGTTGTCAGGATGCTGGGTGAGGGTGGGATCGGAGGCGGCATTTTTATCCGCCCTTTCCTCGTGATACTCCATCTCCGTGTTGATCGACCAAAGATTCTGCTTGTCGATAGTTCCAGCGGTGATATTGTCCACCGCCGTCATCGCAGTGAGCATGGAGTGATCCTGATTGTTGTACTTGTGCATGCCATTTCGACCCACGAGGAAGAGGTTCTCAAAGCGGTCCACGAAGCGGCGAATCACGTCGAATCGGTCGTAGGTTCCGAAGTATGCCGGATAGGTCTTAGGCACACGCACGACATGGGCATCGGAGACGTCGCTGCCGTTCAGGATCCCGATCTTCTCCACTTCGCTGATGGCAAACTTCTTCAGTTCCTCGTCCGGCATCTTCCAGAGCACATCGGTCTCGTAGCAGAAGTACTCCAGACCGATCCAAGTCTTGGAAGGGTCAGCAACCATGTATGGGCTCCAATTATTGAAGATCTGAAGGCGGCCCACCAGAACATCCGGCTCCTGGACGTATATCCAATTGTCTTTCAGCGCGCTCCCGTCTGCTTCACGGACTTTAAGCCTGTCCACAAGGAGCCCTACGGTAATGAAGTCACGATATTGCAAGCCGTCGCTGACCTCGCGGACTTCATCCGGCAAAGGAGTATCCAGGGCGTTGATCAACTCCCGAATCGGCATCGTAGAAAAGACATAGTCGGCTGGAAATCGGCGTCTCTCTCCGGAGTCGTTCACCGCCTCAACCGCTGTGATACGTTCCCCTTGCAAGTAGAGACGGATAACGCGCCAGCCCAGAAGAATCTCTCCGCCTTTTTCGCGAATCTGATCTGCGGCATGCTCCCAGAGCTGACCAGGACCATATTTCGGATACAAAAATTTCTCGATCAGCGAGGTCTCCGTCCCCTTCTGCTGGATTCCTTCGTCTTTCCGCGAATTGAATGCCTTCTTGAAAAAGTGCAGGACGGCCGTCGTGAGGGAAAGTCCCTTAATGCGCTGAGCACCCCATTCGGCGCTGATCTCATGACACGGAACGCCCCAAACCTTCTCCGTGTAGGACTTGAAGAAGGTGAGATAGAGTTGGCGTCCGAAGCGATTGATCAGGAAGTCTTCAAGCGTTTTTTCCTCTTTACGCGGGAAGATTTTCGCGGCCAAGTAGCTGCATCCCACCTTAAATGTCCGCCATAGGCCGAGCTTGCGAAGCGTATCGCCCGAAAGCTTGATTGGATAGTCAAAGAAGCGCCGCAAAAAGTAGATCCGGCTCTTCCGAGGGCGAACCAACATAACGAGGTCGGAAGTCTGCGGCGATAGCGTCCCTGCCGTTCCTCTCAGAACTCGTTGTTGATTCTGATAACGCAAGGCGTGTTGAGTATCGGCGCTTGCCTCCGGAGGCAACAGATCCATCCACCAGTTCATCACACGATCGGATTTGGAAAAGAACCGGTGTCCCCCAATATCCATCCGGTTTCCTTTGTAACGGATGGTACGGGAGATGCCGCCAATTTCGTGGCTGGCCTCGAGCACTACTGGTTGAATATCCGATCGGCGCAAGAATTCGAGAGCCGCTGTTAGGCCGGCTGGTCCTGCGCCAATGATTAAAGCATTCTTGGACATGCGAACTCCGGGGGCAGTCGGGAGGATGGAGTGGCGAGATAGCTCATGAGCGAAGTAAATCGAAAACTGCGAGACTTCGAGCAGCGGCGGTTGGAAACTTTTCTTGCAGCCTAGTGTATTACAGCTTGTTGTCTGGAAAGGTTCCAGGCAACGTCGCGGCGTGATCTTAAAGAGTGGCTACCGCCAGGTTCGACAATAGACTAAAGCGTATCATGACGTACTGGTGTAAAGCCGGGAGGTCATGTGCAGATGTTCCCTAGTTGATAATTTCGACGCTTGATTCGTTTAGCATGCAGGATGTTTCTTTTCTAGACAGATAGAAGAGTTTTGATTACCCTGAGGTTCGATGGCTGTAAGCGCCATGCGCTACGTAGAAAGTGTTTAGCTGGTCGGACAGGATAGTGTTGTAGACTGATGGGCTTTGAAGAGAGTGTGTTTCAAAGCGTGTTCCGGTTCTGATTCGAGTGGGTCCTGCGATATCCGCAGATCTCGCGAGTGTCACCATGATTCAGATGGTATCTCTGCAACTATTGTTGGATATGTAACCGGCGAGGTTACTTGGTAAAAAGGAATACTCTGGTGCGGTTTGTTTTTCGGCTCAGCTGCATCCGCGCTTTTCCCTGGAACCCCAATATCTTCGATACCGAAGCATTAACATCAAATTTCACGGGCGGCTAACATGCGACTTCTTTCAAGATCTCTGGGTTTCGCGGCTCTGTTGGCGGGAGCTCTCGTGCCCAATGTCTCCCAGTCACAGGTAGTACCCGCGATCAAGGGCGGCGGAAGCCAGATTAACGTCTACGGCACGTACTCTTTGGTCAATCCGGATGGGAAATCCACGCTCAACTATCCGCAGGGCAAGCAATTCCCCAGCAACTTCTTAAATGCGGGGAACTGGAACCAGGCTGGCAGCATCGGCGCGGATTTTCGTCTTGGAAGATTTATCTTCGGTCAGCCGGCAATCGGCGCTCGTCTCACGTTCTCTACAGGAGACTACGCCCACGAAAAAACGTACATGTTCGGACCCGAACTGCACTATGTTTTCGGCAAATTCCGCCCCTACGGTGACTTTTTTCTGGGCAAGGGCGACATCACGTATCAACCAGGCGGATTTAAGGATGACAGCATCGTGTACCAACTGGGCGGAGGTGTGGATTACCGAATAAACCGCAGATTCAGTGTCCGGATGGTCGACTTCCAATACCAATTCTGGAATCTGTCGACCCACAGTTACCCCGCAGGACTCATTCCTGGGCAGCCAGCTCAATCGTTCGCGACCACGCTGAGGCCCTATTCCCTCAACTTCGGTCTCCTTTTCCGAGTACGCTAGGGTCTTGCAGGCTGTAGCAGATTTCACGGATTACACGAGCGAAGAATGTGCTGAGAGAGTTGTGCATTCTTCAAGGCGATAGATCCCGAAGTTTGCCTCGCCAACCAACGTTGTGGTTCAACTTATTGTGGCGGATGTGGATCCTCAGCTTCGTCGAACCGACGTTGCGCGGAAATACTTATCCACCGTGCCTTTGGAAGTAGAGATGTTCTCTTCGACCCAATCTCGCGATCCGTTTCTAAGGCCAACTTTTCCTCTTTCGAACCGCGTTCGCAGACAGATGTGGAACTTGTGCTGGGCATTGTTCTATCGGACCTCACCGCGTCCTTTCCATGCCTGGCGTTCGTTTTTGTTGCGTTGCTTCGGGGCAAAATTGGGGCCGAATTGCCATTTTTACCCCCGGTCGCGAGTGTGGGCACCATGGAATCTGGTTTGCGAGGACGGGGCGTCTCTTGGCGATGACGCGGAAATCTATAACCCCTCGCGGGTGAACCTGGGATCGCATGCCGTGGTATCGCAGCAAGCGTATATCTGCGGAGCCACGCACGATTACAACGATGCGGAGTTTCCCTTCATTTCCTTTCCGATGACTTTGGGGGCCTACTCGTGGGTGTGCGCGCGCGCGTCGGTAGCCCCAGGTGTGAATCTTGGCGAGGGGTCGGTCCTTGCACTCGCCTCAGTGGCGACAGCGGACCTCGAACCGTGGACGGTGTACGCCGGTGCGCCAGCTCGGAAAGTGAAAGAGCGAGAACGCCACCACTCTCAGGAATGGGCAGCTTTTGAGTGAGCAGACAGCTCCGGGAACTCTCGCTACAACTTCCGATGCTTCTTCATCCGTCGCGCGCAGAGCTACGCGCGTACCCGAGACTGCGAACTCAGAGAAGAGAAAACCCTTTGATATGCTTTTAGCGATGAAATCCGAGCTTTCTCGAGATGTTTCCCTGCAACACAGGTGCGATTTCACACCCCAAAATACTCCCAGGGTAAAGTGTGGTGGGACTCTGGTCCGAGCGGTTGCTTTGGGAGCCCTGATGGCAGGTTTGTTTGAATTTGCACTCACTCCTCCGCAAACGCTGGCGCAAGAATCTCTGGCGCCACAGGCGGGAGCGCAAGAGACTCCGATTACTCCAGCCGTGAATCCGCCTTCAGCCGAGCCTAACCCGCTGCAGCCACTCTTTCCCGAGCCCAATGTGACCACGCCGCAATCAGCGCGTTCGCTGGGGAGACCCTCGGTGCCCCTGGGGCCGGCGGGCAGCGCGGGACTGGGATTTAGAGCGATAGAACCGGCAGACATCGTGGAGGTGCAGATATTCGAGGCTCCGGAATACAGCGTGAGAATGCCCGTCTCGGCTTCCGGCGATATCGCAATCCCCTACGCTGGTATTTTCCACATTGAAGGTATGACCTCGATCGAGGCTGCCAAAGCGATTGCACATCTCTTTGAAAGCCGGCAAATCCTGCGGGACCCGCGCGTCATTGTCACCACAGAACAGTTCGGCTATAGCGTCACCCTTCTCGGCGAAGTACGCAGTCCGGGAGTTTATCCGCTAGCGGGCCGGCAAAGATTGATTGACGTGCTCACGGAAGCTGGAGGCGTGACCAATAACGCAGGTCACGTGATCGAGGTCTTTGCTGCGGGCTCGATGAAGAACCCACGCACTCTTCTCTGGGACCCGACCTTACGCGAGAATGACAATGCCGAGATAACACTTAAGGCCGGCGAAACGGTTCTGGTAAGTCGTTGCGGCGTCGTCTATATAGGGGGAAACGTGAATCGGGCCGGAGCTTTTCCTCTCTGTGACACAAATCACACTACTCTTTCTCAGGTGATGGCCTTGGCACAAGGGACGAGGCCTAATTCGTGGGCGCAACGCACTATTTTGCTCAGAACCTCGGGATCCGGAACGCGCGTTATACAAAAGGTCAAGCTGGATGACGTGCTTCGCGGGAAGAAGACCGATCTCATCATGCAGCCCGACGACATTATCTTTGTTCCCCCGAGCAGTCTGAAGTACGTTGGGAAGGTGGCAATTAGCTCAGCCTTCGGGTTCGCGACCCAAGCCTCCTTTTTCTTCATTCAGTGAAACGTGGGCAATCCACGATCGGTGTGATGCATGGATTCCGTCTGACCCAAATGGTAAACGCGACCAATTCTCGATGAAGTTCAGCATTGTTACCATTTCCTTTAACCAGAGGCCGTACCTGGAAGAAGCTTTGACGTCCGTCCTTGAACAGGACCACACGGACCTTGAGTATATCGTTGTTGATCCTGGATCGACGGACGGAAGCCGAGAGCTAATTCAGCAGTATTCTCATCGACTTTCCCACGTTGTCTTCGAGCCGGACCGCGGTGCATCCGACGGTTTGAACAAGGGATTCCAACGAGCCAGCGGAGAAGTCTTCGGTTTCCTGAACTCCGATGACGTGTTACTGCCGGGTGCGATCCGCGCCGCGAGCGAGTTATTCGAACAGTCCCAGGATTGTGACATTGTGATGGGAAATGGCTTCATGGTCGATGCCCAGGGCTTGCCTATACGGCGCATTCGGGCAGCGGGATTCACGGTGCGGCGCTACTTCTATGGGGCCGCCACATGGTTGCAGCAGTCGACGTTTTTCCGGAGAGCGGCGTTCGAAGCAGTCGGCGGATTTAATGAGAAGAATCGCTCATGCTGGGACGGCGAGTTGATGGTGGAGATGATCTCAAACGGCGCGAAGATCAGGTATCTTGACCGTGATCTCTCGTTCTTTCGTGTCCACCCCGAATCGATTACAGGATCGAAACGCCACAAACAGATGATGCAGGCGGATACGGAGCGCATGTTTGCGAGGGTTTCCGGCCGCAGTTGGACCGGAGTAGACACTCTTCGATCATGGTTCTTTCGCACAGAACGTCTTTTGACGCACCCGGGGGCCGCTGAGTCAGCAATCAAGGCGCGTCTTTACCGGACGTGAACGTTCAGCTTATGCGTGATGGCAAAACGTCTATCCCGGTGGTTCGCGGCCCCGGTTCCGGGGGAGAGAAAGCTTGGTCAAAGATACGGAAGCACCTTATAATCAGGAGTCTATTGGCTAATTTCTTCTCTTGCCGCTTAGTGCTGGAGTTTCTATACGTGCAGCTGTTCCGTTATCCCAGCAAGTTTTGCCCTGCATGTTCTTTCGAAGCGCGCAGGATACAGAGGCCTCAGGCGACATCAACAGCGATAACGAGATTTTATCCGCGCTTTTTTGGCGGTCGCTTTCGATTGGGTCAATTGAATTGTTTATTGGGTGAGTCTCGAAGAGCATGACTACGTATCCGCCACAGTCAGAACCGGGTGTAATGCCCGAAGATCGGGAGATTACTGGTAGCACAGGGCCGCTTGTAACTTTAGGGCTGTCGGAAGGCCAATCATTACAGCACTTTCTGCGGCTTGGCAAGAAATACATCTGGCTGGTTCTTACCTGCGCCATCCTGGGTGCTGGGGCCGGAGTCATCAACAATATGACTTCGCCGAAACAGTACACTTCGGTCGCGAATATCGAGATCACGGCGGACACGGCGGATCAGTTTCGCCTGGGCACGTCGGGCGACGGCGGCTACGTGGACGTCACCCGCCTGGATACTGAAGTTGCAATTCTAAAGAGTGCAACGTTGGCACTGCAGACGATTCGCTCCTTACATTTAAATGAAAACAAAGATTTTCTGCCGATCGGCATGAAGGGGAGCATAGATCTCTCCAATCTCCCTGGTCGCCACGGCCTCATTGGGATGTTTGAAGGGGGTCTGCAGGCTGGGCGCTATGGACACACCAACATGCTTGAGCTGAGCTGTACTTCCCGCAATCCTCAGCTCGCTGCCGAGATTTGCAATACGCTAATCGACAACTACGTACAACATAACTTCAGCGACAATTATGCTGCGACACAAGAAGTCTCTGTGTGGCTCCAAGCACAACTTGGAGACCTGAAAAACAAGCTCGAAGCAAGCCAGGAACACATGCTGGCGGTACAGAGAGATATTGGGCTTGTAGGCATTGACCAGACACAAAGCATTGTCTTATCGCGGCTGGTGGATATTAGTCACGATCTTACGTACGCCGAGTCGCAAAGATTGGTCGCTGAGGCTCGCTTAATTACCCTACAGAGCGCACCTGACGATGTGCTGCCAAATCTATCCAATGACCCAATTCTCTTAAGTCTCAAGCAGAGACAAACAGAGCTTCAGGCGCAGTATGCCAGCCTCAACGTCAAATATGGCGCGCAGAATCCTCGCTTGGTCGACTTGCGATCGGAGATGAAAGAAATCTCCGAGTCAATCAAGCGGGAGAGCCAGAATGTCATTGTTCGTGCCCATCAGGAAGTAAACGCGGCTGCCAAAAACAGAGATTTCTTACAACAAAGATTGGACAACGAAAGAAATCTTGCCTACCAAGGAAACGGAAAGGCTGTAGAGTACTCGCTGGCGCGGCGGGAGTACGAAGCCAACCGCAACCTGTATGACGGACTTCAGCAGCGCCTGCAGGAGGCAGGAATCATCGCCGGTTTGCACTCGACGGATATTCGGCGCATTGATCCGGCAGATGCTCCGGATTTCCCGAGTGCACCTCGGAAGTCGCAGAACCTGATGTTGGGAGTTGCTTCGGGTTTCGGAATCGGCATCCTGCTGGCCTTCGTCATCGAGGGTTTAGACACGAATATCAAGTCGATTTACGACATCGAGGATCGCATTGGCCTGCCCATGTTGGGTGTCGTTCCCCACGTCGATTCCAAGCTGCTTTCTCCCGAGACATTCCTGGCCGATGCCACTTGTTCGACCCCCGGAGCGTGGTCGCGGCTTGCGGAAGCCTATCGTTCGCTGCGCACGACGATCCTACTTTCCCGGGCAGGCGCAGCGCCGAAAGTCGTTATGTTCACCAGTGCGAAACCGTCTGAGGGGAAGACTTCCGTCACCACTCTGGAGTCCATCGTGTTCGCTCTGAACGGGGCGCGTGTCATCCTGATTGACTCCGACCTGAGACGGCCTTCGGTGCACCTGCGTTTCAGAATCGGCAACCAAGTCGGGCTCACGTCGGTGCTCACCGGCAAGGCTACGCTGCAAGATGCGATTCAAACTGTGGCTGCCGTCCCCACACTCGACATCTTACCCGCAGGTCCGATTGCACCGATGCCCGCTGAGCTCTTAGGTTCACCGCAGATGCAGAGCCTGATCGATAGCTTGCGGCCGATCTACGATTTCATTCTGATCGATACACCACCGGTTCTGACAGTCACGGATGCTGCCGTGCTTGTCTCACTTAGCGATGGCGTGGTTCTCGTTCTTCGATATGGCCAGACATCGAGAAATGTTGTAGCGCGTGCAAGTGAGATTCTATTGCGCTCCGGAGCACACCTGTTTGGAGTCGTGCTCAACGCGGTAGATCTGAAGTCCTCCGACTACGCCGAGTATTATGGCCGCGCTTACAACGACTACTATCAGTCCAAAGTGGATGTTGCGGAATAGCTCCGGACGCTTGTCATTTGACTCGGTGGGGTCCTTCTGAAAGCGATCATTTCGACAGGCTTCGGAAAACTCCATTTTCACGAAACTGCCCAAGCTTTGGCCTCGGCTGGAGTTGAGGTGGAGTTCCTGACTGGATGGGTTCCCAGAAAAAGCCAGGCCGCGGCGGCCGACTTTCTTGGCCATCTAATCGGCGAAAAGAATCTGGCGAAGCGACTCGCCTCCCGTCAAATCAATATTCCTGGCGCTCACGTCACGCCGATAGCGTGGCCGGAGATCGCCGGGACTATCATTGGGCTGGCGCAACGCATGAAGTTGCTCCAGCGAGACCTTGCCTACGGCCTCGAATTTCGCGTGGCTGCTTTTGGCAGCCGCAAACACCTGAGAGACGCCGATGCTCTCCTTGTCCGAAGCGGAGCCGGCCAATCCGGGGCAATCAAGACTGCTCGGAGGAATGGGCTGGGAGTGGTAACCGACCAGTCTCTTGCTCATCCGGCGTACATTCACGAAGCGCTGCGCGAAGAGTTCGAGCGCTGCGGACTCGACGTTGGCTACGATCCGAGAACCGACATCTGGAAGCTGGTATTGCGAGATTGTGAAGAAGCAGATCTGCTCCTGGTCAATTCCGACTTTGTAAAAGAGACCTTCGTGGAGCGGGGTTATCCCGCAAGCAAGATTCGTGTCGCCTATCTCGGTGTGCGGGAGGTTTTCTATCATCTCAAGCAGGACTACAGGATCGATGGTCAGATCAAGATTCTGTTCACTGGGAATTTCGATGTCCGCAAAGGTGTGCGGATTCTGCTTGAGGCGATTCGCCAGTGCCGCCGTAGCGGACTTGATGTGCGGCTAGAACTGATTGGGAACCTGGGAAACGGCAAGCCCTATCTCCAGCCCTCCGACGCCGAGTTCTTTGTCCAGACTCCGTTCGTCCCGCAAGCTGAACTGCTGAGTGCCTTTTCGCGAGCTGATCTATTGGTGTTCCCTACCTTCGCGGAAGGTTCGTCGCGGTCAGCCATGGAAGCCGCGGCCGCCGGAATGCCTGTGATCACCACAAAGAGCTGTGGCTTGCCGTTGGAACACCTAAAGAGCGCTTTCTACGTACCCGTGGGCGATGTCGACGCTCTCGCGAACGCAGTCGCGCGGCTTTCAAGCGACCACATCCTGCGCGAATCCATAGGCAGGAACGCAGCGAAAACCGTGACTGAAAACTATACTTGGCAGCACTATGGACATCGGGTGGCAGAGATTCTAAGAGAAACGCTCCGCCGCTAGTGCTCAGCTTGCTTTGAATCTTCGGTGGGCTTAACTCTGCTTCGAGTCTTCTTGAAGAGCGGAAGTCCGAAGCCCGAGATACATCTCAACCGCATCGATTAGGGACGAGGCAACAGCATCGGCCTCTCGTGCGGCAGTTGCGGAGCCTGGCTTCTGACGAGCGGCATCTCCGGTAATAAAGATGGTTGTCATTCCCATACGCTTCCCTGCCTGGATATCTGACAAGGAATCGCCGATGACGAGAGAATTCTGCGCATTGGCTTCAGGAAACTTCTCCATGGCCTGTTCGAAAAGGCCAGTATCGGGTTTTCGGCAATGGCACTGATCGCGGTCATGCGGACAATAAAAAATCGCGTCGAGGTGGGCGTGATACCCGGTCAAATGATTGCGCAATCTTGAGTGAATCTCGTTGAGACCAGCCTCGCTGAGCTTGCCCAGTGCGATTCCGCGCTGATTCGTTACTAAAATCACGGTCAGGCCTGAACGATTCATCCGAGCGATCGCATCTTCAGCGCCCGGCAGCCACTCAAATTGAGCCCAAGCGGTGACATAGACACCTTCCGGCATCTTTCGATTCAGAACGCCGTCGCGGTCGAGAAAGACATACCGGATCGGCCGAGGCTGCAATCGATTCACCTCAACCTCAAAACGATATAATCTGAGTACTTTCGCATGCTGTTGCTTCGCCGCCTTAAACCGCGCCACTGAGGTTTCGTGAAATTATTTGTCGATGCACCTTCACGGTCCAGTTTACAGGCCCAGATAGAAATTCGACTGGCCTATGGGAATGCGCTGAATGAATCCAGTATTCTTGGGTTTTCGATCTCTGAGTTATCCGGCCTGAACCACCTACCCCGATGATGGAACACCTACACGATGTAATGAGATTGATCGAACGCGACTGGGGCCAGATGCGAGCCTTGGTGGTGGGAGATGTCATGCTCGACAGGTATATCTGGGGGGACGTAGAGCGTATCTCCCCGGAAGCGCCGGTACCTATTGTGCGTGCGGCGCACCGTAGCGAACAGCCGGGAGGCGCCGCCAACGTCGCCATGAATCTGGCGGGCTTGGGAGCGAAGGTGACACTGCTCGGGTTCGCCGGTGGCGACAGCGATCAGGCTGCATTGGAGCATCAGCTGGAAGTGGCTGGAGTCGCTTGCCGCCTCACAACCACGAGCGGGATTCCGACCACTTCCAAACTGCGGATCTTGGGCGGCAATCAGCAGATGCTCCGGCTGGATACCGAATCCCATGCGCCACGCCCTACCTCAGCGTATGAGGAGTTGCGGCGGCAATTTGACACGGCTCTAGGCGGCGCGAGCGTGGTCATTCTCTCGGACTATGCTAAGGGCGTACTGACCGAAGAGCTCTGCCAATCGCTGATCCGGGCTGCCCGTGCAGCTCAAATTCCTCTCCTTGTCGACCCGAAGAGCCGGAGCTTCGAGCGTTATCGTGGTGCGACCACGATCTGCCCCAATCTGAATGAGCTCACGCTCGCAACACAAGAAGCTTCGAAGGACCTAAATCAGATTTTGTCTTCGGGGCAACGGATGATCGCGGACTTGGGCATCGAGTTTCTCGCTGTAACTTTGAGTGAGAAGGGCATTGCGGTTCTCTATCCTGACCGGCGCGTCCTGTTGCCTGCCGTCGCTCGCAATGTGTTCGATGTTTCGGGCGCTGGAGACACCGTCATCGCGACTTTAGCATTGGCTCTGGCGGGCAATCTTACTGTCGAAACCGCAGCGCAACTCGCCAACCTCGCTGCCGGAATCGTAGTCAGCAAGGTTGGCACAGTTCCAATCCAGAGGCATGACCTGATCGGCGCGCTTTCCGAAGAAATTGGGCTGCATGCCGAGGAGAAGGTTCTTGATCTAGATCAGCTTCTGATACGTGCCTCGTCCTGGCGCTCGTCCGGTAAGAAGATCGTCTTTACCAACGGCTGCTTCGATATTCTGCACATCGGCCATATCTCGCTGTTGGCAGCAGCCCGCCGCCAGGGAGACAAGTTAGTTGTTGGTATCAACAGTGACGATTCCGTGCAACGCCTCAAGGGTCCGTCTCGGCCAATGGTTGGGGAGCGCGAGCGAGCACAGATGCTTGCTGCCCTGGCTGCGGTCGACTCCGTTGTAATTTTCGAGGAAGACACTCCATTGGCGACGATCGACGCACTTCGCCCCGACGTGCTGGTTAAGGGTGGAGATTATACCGAAGCGACCATCGTCGGAGCGGCCGAGGTAAGAGGATGGGGCGGAGTCGTCAAGATCATTCCTATCGTCGAGGGCTTTAGCACCTCGAAAATCATTGCCAAGGCGATTGCCTCGTCGCCCGCGTAGGGATCATGGCAGCAAACAGCTCAATTAAACGAATTACACTGCTGAGCTTTCGTACCTTTGGCGATTATGTGCTGAAGGCGCCCTTTCTCTACGAGCTGTTCGCGCAGTATCCCAGCGCCCAGGTAACCCTGTTGACGAATGGGAAGGGTGGTCAAGTTTACCCATTGCTTGACTCGCGGCTGAAAGTCGTCGTCGTCGACCACAGCGACTCGAAGACCCAAATCCTGGGGAAATTGCGTCGAATCCCTAAGGCCGATGTGGTTTATGCGATGGATGACAGCCGGACCACTCTGCTTCTCGCTCTGTTCGTCCGGGGCAGGCGGAAGACAGGCTGGGTACAAGGAGTCAGCCGTCTCTATTCCAAAGAGGGCTATTTTGAGTGGAAGAGTGTACGCCCCTGGCTCTCTAAGGTCATGAGCCTGGTGTTCCGTCCCGCCAAGATTCGTCTTCCTGAAGACAGCTATGAGGGTGAAGTCGAGCTCGAACTCCTTGACGTCAAGCCAGCTTTAGACCCGAATGGGACGCGGCCAAGCCGCCCTCTCGCTAGTTATCGCGGCCAGTTTGCCCTGCCCCCTGCCAAGCCGCTAGGAACCCCTTACATTTATTGCGCTGCCGAGGCCGGATGGGTGGCGCGGCAGCTAACCACTGATCAATGGAAGGGGGTCATAACGGGGTTGCTGGATGCGTTCCCACACCACTTCGTCGTTGTCCATGGCGGAGTAGCCCTTGCGGGTATCAAGATACTTGACCGAGTGGTTCCCTATTCCAAAAAGTCGATCAAGGAACTTTTTGAGGAGATCTCTGCAGCCGACCTGGTGATCGCTCCCGACAGTTTCGCGCTGCACTTGGCCTCTCTCTATGACGTCCCCGCGGTCGGTTATTTCGGCCCCGCTCACCCACACCGTTTCCAGCCGACCGCTGCTGGCAGCAGCAGCCTATTTCGCCGGCCGGAATGTTCGCCCTGCCTGCAGATGCGAGGAACAAGCCTCTGTGCCAAGGGGCTGACTCAGTGCATTTCACTCGGCCAGCTTGTTCCGGCCGATTTCGTTGCCGCCGCGCGGAAGGCGCTCCAATCCCGTTCGACATCAATGAACGAGTCTTATGCCCATCGCCGTCCTGACTCTTGAGCTTCGCATCGAGCACGCGCAATCCCTCAAAGACCGCAGGCAGGTAGTGCGCAGCCTTAAGGACAAGCTCCGTCATGGCTTCAACATCTCGGTTGCGGAACTCGATGAGACCGTCACTTGGCAGTCAGCTACGATCGGGGTTACCGCAATCTCGGGGTCTCGGGACTACCTGACGGGCCTCATGGAACAGGTGGAGCGCGCCTCTGTGCGTATCGCCAACGACTTGGGCGCGGTGGTGGCTGACGCCTGGTGGGTTTTCGCCGAAGATGGGCTGACACCCGGCTAAAGGGACGGGGCGACGTGGGCATTTCCGGCCTGGTCTGCTCAGAATTTTCGGTTTTTGGCCTGAGTTGTTTCTCGTTCTGGCCGAAATTCTGATATTCTCAACGGTTTACCTAAGGACCTCTCTCATGCCGGAGCAACGGGCACGCAAATATCACCAAGACCGGGTCGCCGAAACTCTGCGGGAAGAGATCGGCGCCATGATGCAGGGTGAACTCTCGGATCCGCGGATTAGTTTCGCCTATGTGAGTGAGGTCGTCTTAAATCCGGGTGGGAAATCCGCTCGCATCTACGTAGCCGTCGATGGCGGTGAACGCGAAGAGAAAAATACCCTTGAGGCTCTTACCGCGGCCCGCGGCTTTATTCGACACGAACTGCTCGAGCGCATGGGGGTACGTCATGTCCCTGAACTTAGTTTTCACTTGGACAAATCGGAGCATCTCAAGTCTCGCATCGACGAGATACTTGGACGCGCCAAAAAGCGCCAGAAATCGACCGCTCGAATCCCGGAGAAATAGCTGATCTTCTGGGCAAAATGATCGAATGCCGGCGAAGCGATCCACTCTCGACGACGTACTGAGCTCAATAGAGAGCGTTGACCGCTTCCTGGTGACAGCGCACGCCAGGCCAGACGGAGATGCTGTAGGCTCAGTCCTCGCTTGTTGGATGATGCTCAACCAGTTGGGGAAAAGCGCGGAGATGGCATTCAGCGATCATGTGCCCCAACTCTATCGCTGGTTACCTTGTTCCTCGCAGATTCATCACTGGAATCGGGTGGATGGCGATTACGATGCCGTGATCCTGCTGGAGTGCGACTCGATCGAACGAACTCGACTGGGCGGCCTGGACGACCGCTTCCTGATCAACATCGACCACCACACAAGTGGACGACCCTTCGGCGATCTCAACTGGATCGACACAAATGCCAGCGCCGTCGCTGAGATGGTGTATCGGTTGGCAGGCGCTGCCGGCGTTCAAATTACTCCTGATATGGCCACGTGTCTTTACACGGCTGTGCTCACGGATACCGGGTCCTTTTGCTATGAAGGAACCGACGCATACACGTTCGACCTCGCCGGCGATCTGGTTCGTCGTGGAGCGAATCCTGCGCCGATAGCGCAGGCTGTCTACTTTTCAAACCCCAGGTCAAAGATGCTTCTGCTCGGCGCTGCTCTGTCCAGCTTGCGCTGCGAAGGACGCCTGTGCTGGCTCTGGGTGACACAAAATGACATGGCCCGCACCGGGGCGGCTGAAGAGGACTGCGAAGGCATTGTGAACTATGCCATCGCTATTGCGGATATCCAGGTGGCGGTCTTTCTCCGCGATCTTCCGGATTGCCGAGTTCGCCTAAGTTTTCGCAGCAAAGGCCAGTTTAATGTTGCCCGAATCGCCGAGCGCTTCGGCGGAGGAGGCCATGAGAACGCCAGCGGCTGTACGCTCGATGGTCCGCTCGATTCCGTCACAGAGCGCATCCTGGAAGAACTACGCAACGAAATGAGCATGGTCCAGAACTCAGCCTGCCAGCCTTGGTAGCATCGCAAATGGAACCAGAATTCAATCGAGGTCCTTTCCAAAACGTAATGCTTGGTACAACGTGGGCCAGGTGCAATGCTCTCGCCCTCCTCTCTTTCGGGGCCTCGATCTGATAGCCTTGTCCCGAAGGGCTGTGGAGTCGTGGCGTCAGGCAGAACGATGACGGATAGAAAGGCGATCGCGGGCGCGACTCGTACCGCAGGCGCTCCGGATAAAGTTCAGCAGATGCTGCTGGATCGATGGCCATTTTTGGCCGATGCGGCGGAAGCCGCAACTCTCTTTGTATTCACCGCTTTTTTCCTCTTCTACGGGCTCATTCCAATCTTTGGAGGGGACGGGCTTGGGCTGGTCGGAGCCGACGAACCACGATACGCGCAGATAGCTCGCGAGATGCTGGGGCGCCACGATTATGTGACTCCCGTTCTGTGGGGCCACCCCTGGCTCGAGAAACCAGCCCTCTACTATTGGCGGGCTATGTTCGCATTTCGCGAATTTGGAGTCCATGACTGGTCCGCGCGGCTACCCTCAGCTACTTTTGCGTTCATCTTGGTGACGCTGATTTACTTGCACATCCGCCGGTTCCGACCCGGCGCACAGATCGACGCCGCGCTGATCACAGCCTCGTGCGCCGGCATCATTGGCTTTGCCCGTGGGGCCTCAACGGACATGCAGCTCGCCGCCCCTTTTTGCATTGGCATGCTCGGCTGGTACGCGTGGTACGAAACCGGAAGAAAATTCTGGCTTTTCGATCTCTATTTCTTTGTGGGCGCGGCCACCCTGGCGAAAGGTCCAGTAGCACCATTCCTGGCGCTTTGTATCATCCTGTCGTTTTCGGCGTTACGCCGGGAATGGTCTCTGCTGCGCCGGACTATATGGGTACCCGGCATCATTTTGTATCTGGCCATGGTGCTGCCGTGGTATATCGCCGTGCAGCGACGCAATCCAAATTTTTTGCGCGTCTTCCTGTGGGAGCATAATCTGGAGCGCTTCGCCACGAACCGTTACCTGCACGATCAATCCGTCTGGTATTACGTCCCTATCATGCTGCTGGCCCTGATGCCGTGGACGGTGATCGCCATCCGGGCGCTGGTTGAGGCGATTCAACACTCCATTGCGGAGTGGACCGCCCGCAGGGCTAAACACCACTACGTTGGGCATTCGCGAGCGGGAGACGCTTTCCCGGAATTTCTGTTTCTTTCTGCGCTGTTCCCTGTTGTTTTCTTTTCTCTTTCACATTCCAAACTTCCTGGCTATATTCTTCCCGCGATTCCGCCCCTTACCATCCTGACTGGCGATTATCTCAATCGGATCCGCCACACAGGACTACGGCCCTGGCTGCTGATACTCCACGCATTGCTCACGGGAATCACGGTCGTCCTCGTCTTGACGCTGCCCTGGCACATCGGGCATCCGGGTGCATGGCCTCCGCTAAACATCCTCGTTTCCGCAGCGCTCAGCGGCTTCGCGTCGGTGCTCCTCATTCTTGTCATCGTCGCCAAATTCGGAGTGACCCGTCTGCGGATCGCCACGATGGTGCCTCTGGTTATGATGCTGCTGTTCATTTTTGGCGTAGGACCCTTCTTAGGCCTGCCGGCCGTCGCTTCGAGTAAGAAGAATGTCCGTCTTTTGGACGCCGCGTACTCGGCCCGGCCGTTGGCATTTATCATCAGCCAGATCGCCAAGCCGGGTGAAACTGTCGCCGTTTTCCGGGTGCGCCGCGACGCGGAATACGGCCTATCTTTCTATCGTGATCGTCCAGTCGACGACTACGACAAAGACGGCATTCCCCCCGAAGAGCATATCCTGGTCACGCGCGAAAGTTTCACCAATGACCTCAAGAAGCTACTGGCCGGACGCTCCTACGAACAACTTTTCTCCTATCCGGCACAAAATCTTGCGGTCTATCAAGTTTTCGCCAAACAATAGTCCTTTGAGCGGACAGCCCGTCACCCGGGGCCGCCGCTTCAGCACCCCGGCCTTTAGCACCACACCTCCGAACACTCAACTCTACGGAACTTGCCTCGAAACCACAGTGATTGAGGAAGATACGCGAGCGCGCTCAGTTTTCAGAAGCTGCCTTTCTGCCGTAAACTCCTCTGGAAACCCTGCTGGCATCAGGATGCTTGCATTCATCAGGCCAGACGGCTCTAATCAACGGGAATGACGCCGGCCATCCAATTTGAGATCCTCGACCTGCGGCACTTCTCTGCCGGCAACCTCAAGCCTGTTTTGGAGGCGGAGAGTCGCGTGTGGACCGAGCGGCTGCATTGGGACTTTCGCGCGTCGGCCAATCTCTTGCTCCAATACCTGGACTCCCATGTTCTACCGGGCTACGTCGCTCTGGAGAATGGGCGGATCCGCGGTTATGTGTTTTGTGTTTACGAAGGCAATAAGGCAGTCGTCGGGGACGTGTTTGCCCTTCCACTCAACGGCAATCCCGAGTCCGCGATTGAAGTGGAACGCAGTCTGCTCGAGCACTTGATCGAGCTTCTGCAGCACTCACCCAGCATCGACCGCATCGAATCGCAATTGCTCCTGCACCCGCATGGAACTCATTCCGAGGTACTGGCCCGAAACGGATTTACCATTTATGAGCGGCTCTTCATGGAGCTCGATCTTGACTCCGTCGAGCTCAGCCAAAGTATTCCGGAGGTGCTCCCGCGCAGTCTCGAGATACGACCCTGGAGAGACGGTGATTTTACCCCGGCCGCCCACCTGATTTCGTACGCGTATCAGGGTCATTTGGATAGTCTCATCAACGACCAATATCGCTCGGTCAACGGGTCGCAGCGCTTTCTGCACAATATCGTGCGTTTCCCCGGCTGTGGTTTTTTCGATCCGGCTGCATCGCGCGTACTTGCAGAACGCAATCATGGGGAGATGGTTGGTCTTCTGCTCTGTTCGCGCGTACGCGATGATGTGGGGCACGTAACGCAGATTTGCATAGCCCCGCACTATCGTCGCCGCGGCCTCGGCGCATGGCTGCTTGCTGAATGCGAACGCGACCTCAAAAATCGCAAGTTCCAGGCCCTCACTTTAACTGTGACCAAAGAGAATACGAGCGCCGTCGCTCTGTATGAGCAACGCGGCTTTGTTACCCGACATACCTTTGACGCCATGGTGTGGAACCAGCGGGGTTAGAGGTTCCGGACGTACCTCGATATTGTCAGCGATTCGTTACTGACGATCTCAGAATTCCCCGAGCTGAACGGTGGCCGGTGGCACACAGATCCCCGGAGCTCGCGAGATCCGGAAGTCCTCTACAAGCTAAAACAGAACGTCATAAGTAATTGCGTGTCGAGTGCAAGGAGATATTGTGGAAGCGGCCGAATTTTTTGCTCGATACGCAAAGGTCTACGACGCTGTGTTTTAACGAAGTCACTGCGACAGGTCACTAGCGGCTGCAGGTTACGATGGTGTGCTTCACTGTCATCGTCGCCCAGAGTCGGGCACCGGTTGGAGGAGAATAGTGCGCGAAAAGCGCGGTAAGCGCAGAAAGTTACCTTTGGGTAGCGAATGAGTTCTGCGTGGAAAAAGTGGAAAGCCTCTTTTGAGGAAACTGGCTGCTTCGGCACGGCTGTTGAACCCGCAAAAATACACCGATGTCACCCTGCTAAGTATCGGAAGAGAAGACACGCGCATATTTATTAGATGCATGCATATTGACCACGTTTAAAAACACGCCGCCATAGATAATTACGTATGTTGTTATTGAGCGATATTCCCGATGGTGAGGAATTCCACGCGAAGTGAAAATTCTTTACGCGGACAAAACCGCAGATCCCTCGACTGCGCTCGGAGCGTGTGACTTTTTTGATTTAGCACAAAAACAGATACTGAAAATAAAGAGCTTAGACGCCCAAAAGGCGCAAAAATCGAATAAAGTCACATCCTCTCGGGATGACAAAGTAAGGATTCGCTGCGGCCGGGATGACAATGAGGCGTTGTGAACAGATTCCAGGCGCCGTAGGCTAAATTATGCGCAATTACTTATGACGTTGTGTTTAACGAAGCAGATGGCAAGCCACCACGTTAAAGTCTCTTGGCGAACCGGCCATGATGTTGACGCGCAGCAGTAACTGGAAATGCTGCACCGGCGTCGAAGACCGGATGCTACATTGCTTTAGAGCAGCCGATAGAGCCTGTGGGTTGGTGACCAGCTGTCCCGCTGCTTTTGTGCCTTCTGCGTTCGCACCGGCCAAGAGCAGAACCTGCCCGGCGTGATCCGGATTTCCGATAAAACTGATTGTGGCAAAGGATTCCCCGGTGCCATACCCTTTCGCCGTGGAAATGTATGTTGCGGCCTCGCCGGAGTGTGGGTGAGCGTTTTGGATAATTTCCTGCTGCGAAGTCTTATCGAGGAGAAACCTGAAATCTAATCGGTCGTTAAATAGAGCTGTCCAGGGATCAGAGCGGGGGCTTCCCAGAAAAATGAAGTTGTTTTCCGTGTCCAAATCGGAGAACCGCAGGTCCCGTGCGGGGCGGACGCTGATGTTGGCCGAATTCTCCTGCGCCAGTTGCGCCACGCTGGAGACAATCGGCGTATCCACATTTGCCGCCTTGTCGCCGCGCAGAATGTCGCGGCAGAAATGAATGATCTCAGGAGAGAGTGAGTTCGAGGATGGAAGATACTGTTGATTCGCATAATCCGAGACCGATATGGCCGATCCGGTCAGCCCTTGAATTTCAGCGATGTTTGGATCGCTGGTTACGAGAAAAGTGAGACGCTGGCCTTCGAAAAATGCCGCCCATGGTAAGAGAGCCCTCGGAGCTGTTCTAGTTTGCGGAGAAAGCTTTGCGAAAATACCACAGATCGCAACGATCAATCCAATGAACAAAACGGCAAATAGGAGCCACTTGTTGTCCGGCCGGCCGGTTGCCGGCGCTTCTGCTGGCTCGGCAACGACTAGAGGGGTTGGGACAAGCGGGGGGATTGACGGCACAGTCTCGGAAGCCGAAGCGAAGACTTCTGTAATTGCACCGTTCCTTGCGCCCCTCTTTCCATAATGCGCATCGCGCGTGATCTCCGGGATATAAGAACCCGCGGGAAGACTGATCCGGAACTCGGAGGCGGAACCACAGGCGCGGTAGTGTTGCAGCAGGCGTTTGCGCACATCATTGGCCGTTACCCGGACAATCGCATCCTCGCCCGTATCATAGGAGGCGGACCGCCCGAATAATTCCACCCCAATGAGTCGCTCTTTCAGAGCACTGAAATCGCCGGCGATCGCGCGTTCCACAACATATTTCAGGAACTGCCGGCTACGATGGCTGCTTCTGAACGCTGCGCCGTCGATGATCTCCCTCAGGTGCTGCTGGAGTGAGGTTACGTTTTTGGGGATCTCGACAATTCTTGCGATTTCCGTTGTCCGGGCGCCGTTCTCGAGGGTCTGTCGCATAGCAAAGATTCAGCGACACGAATTTTAGCACTCCGCTGCCCGCAATGTACTCTGGTGTCCACGCTTTGTGCTAGCCTCGCGGCGTGCCAGCCACTTCCTCGCTCCGTAATCCAGAGACTTCCCGCCATTCTGCGATCGTCCGCGTGACACACTGGATCACGGTCGTTTCCTTCTTTGCTCTGCTCATCAGCGGCGCTGAGATAGTGATCTCTCACCCGCGGTTCTATTGGGGTGAAGTCGGAAACGCGCTGACTCCCCCAATGTTCACGCTACCGATCCCGGCATCGAGGAACACAGTGTTCCGACTGGCTACGGCTTCGTGCTGGCCGACCAGAATGGCTGGAGCCGGTATCTCCACTTTGAGGCCGCATGGGCTGCGGTGCTGACCGGCCTGACTACGCGATCTCAGGCCTGTGGACCGGCCACTTCCGGAACGACTTGTTCCCATTGCCAGCTGATAGGAACTGGCGGGCGTTCTGGGGAGTGTTCGCGACGTATCTTCGCCGCGCGCCGCCGGATGACGGGGAAGGCCGCTCGTACAACTTAGTTCAGCGGACCGCATATCTGACGGTGATCTTCGTCCTGTTTCCCCTGGTGATCTGGACGGGCCTGGCGATGTCTCCCGCCTTCGATTCCGCAGTTCCAGCGGCCGTCGCCGCGCTCGGAGGCCGGCAATCGGCACGCACCCTTCATTTCTTCGTCTCAGGATTTCTCGTGTTCTTCCTCGCGGTCCACGTTGCGATGGTTGTTCTTGCGGGATTCAGGAGTCGCATGCGCGCGATGATCACCGGGCGCGTCGTGGTTCTCCCGGAGCGGCCATGAGCAACATCTCACGCCGCAAACTCATCACTGCCGGTCTTGCCGCCACAGCGGGCGTGTCGGGTCTGACCGCGGCGGCCCGCCTTGGCCGGCGCTATGGGCTGATCCCGCCTGATCACGTCGGAATCTACGGTCCCGGCGAAACGCTGACGTACGCCGCCCAACGGCTTCTGACGACGCACTCGTTGGCCCGCGAATTCCCTCGCAGCATGATTTCCAAGACGCCTTTCGCCAACGAAACCCCGCCTCCCAATGAAGCCTTTAAGCGCCATCAGGCCGCAGGCTTTTCTGACTGGCGGCTGTCCGTTGATGGAATGGTCGACCGGCCGGCATCGCTTTCGCTCTCCGAGCTCAAGGTTCTTCCCGTCCACAGCCAAATCACCGAGGTGGCGTGCGAGGAAGGCTGGTCTTATATTGCCGAGTGGATTGGAACGCCTCTGATTGAAGTACTCAACGCCGCCGGACTCTTACCGCAAGCGCGATATATCGTGTACTTCTCAATCGACCGCGACTGGTGGGAAAGCATCGACATGGCCGATGCTCTGCATCCCCAGACATTCCTAACCTGGGGAATGAACGACGGTGACCTTCCGGTGTCGTTCGGCGGTCCACTCCGCCTGCGCGTGCCCCGCCAACTAGGCTACAAGAGCGTTAAGTACATCACCCGCATTACGGCCACCGACACGCTGAAAGGCTTCGGCAAGGGTCTGGGCTCCGCGTCGCCTGAAAGTGGATATGCGTGGTACGCGGGCATCTGAGGCATCATCTTCCTTGATTTGGCTCCCACTCTGACGTATTTCGAACTTTGCCAGCACACCCCAGCGGGGATGCCTGGGGGAGCTTACTTATCAATCTGACTACACACGGTCGAGATTGGAGTAGACGTCGCGGATGTTCGCGCTGACACCCTGCTGCAACGAAGGCATCTTGCCAAAATAGGGGGTGTTCTGCTCGCTGGTTCGTACAAGAAACACTTCATAGCCGTAATTACGATGTCAGCAAATCGAGCATGCATCCGTCGTTTCAAAATAATACGAAACGATTAGAAATGGAATTGTGCAGTAACAGAATTTGCTTCTTGAATGCTCGCCCTATGACCATCTTTCCTCGCGAACATGTCAGTTTGGTCACCGGTGCAAGCGGCGGTATCGGTGCTGCCGTTGCTACAGCCCTTGCAGCACGCGGGTCCAAAGTAGCAGTACATTATCGAACGAAATGACTCCGCTGCAAATCGGGTCGTCGAGCAAATCGCAGAAGGCGGTGCCGGGCCTTTGGCGGTTCTAGCCGATTTGGCGAAAGCGGCTTCTGCTCTCGCAATTGAGCCGCACCGTGCTCGCTTTTTTGCTTATTGTACTGCTGATCCCAAGAATCGAACCTATCTCAGAGCTTGCTCGCGCGCCCCAGCTGAGCAACCTCGCCATTTGAGGAAAGACGAAAGCGGCGAACATTTCTCACGTATCAAGAGTAAGTTATCGCGAGCTCTTAGGAGTGACGAAACAGTAGGCGGTGTATTTGATTTCACTCCATGCGCGCTCGCCAATGGAGTAGCCGGGAAAAAGTGGCCGGTTCACGGGCGTGAATCTGATTCGTATCCAGATATTCTTTCTACCATGCGTCAGGTCGCGCGAGATGAGGAACTCATCATCGCGGAACCTGCGATTCGAGGTCTCGACGTTGTGCTCCGTAGCTCCCAATTCCTGCTTCGGGTTTGAATAGACAACCGTGTTTGATCCGGCAAGATACCATACGCCGGCGAGCTTCCAGTCAGCCTTGGATTTATCTGCGATATACACTTCGGCCCTCTGATCAGCAAAGGAGTAGTCCAGCTTGCGGCGAAGCAACACTCCTAAGTTGTCGGGGCGAAGACGAAGACAAAACTCCGAGGTGCCCTTTGTGGTGCGACCTGTGTCCTGCTCCTCGGGATAGATAACCTTACCGTTTAGCGTATCGACCCCCCACTCGTAGCGCGACGAAATGGAATAGGGCGCTGAGGCTTGCGGCGAGTAATATTGGTGACTGTGCTCGGATGCATTATCTCCGATGTGCAGTTGGTCTGTTTCGACAAGCGACGAGGATGGAAGACCATACCAATAGGCGACGGTTTCGTAGTGCTCGGCCGATTCGTTTGTTCCGCCGTGTTCCAGATGAATCACTGCGTTCTTGCCGAACGGCATCAGGTCCGCGAGCAAGAAGCGATAAGCGGACTCGATCTTGTCTTCTTCATCGGCGACTACAGGAGGGTCGTTGGGTCCACACCCCGGACCCCGGGAGGCCAAGTCACCGCATGGTACACGTGCGCCCACTGGATGGCCGGCGAATGGCAAGCTCATGCTCATGCCTCGTCCCCAATAATCCCCACCCCCGCCCCACTCTTCAGTACCGGTGCCCTGAGCCTGGGGCGTGAGGCTGTCATCGAAGAAGAACCGCGGGTCGCCTTCGAGCGTCCTCAAATTCGCATCGTGCGAGAAGATAAACGATGTGCCTACAAAACTTCCTGACCATTCTTGCGCTCCTTCAGCCACACGCGTATCCAGAAGCACCATATCTTCGCCGAGCGTTGGGTGCGGAATATCGCGGTAGGTTGCATGAAAATAAGCAAGCTGATTCGCCGGCATGAGCAAAGGCATCGACCGGACTCTCCAATCGACTCCTTCGATAGCTTGACCGGCACCGACGAGCTCGATACGAGCAGAGCGAAAGTACGGCATGGGAAAGTAGGAAGTGAGAAGGATATGATCCTGGGTAAAGCGAATGTTCACGGGGAACGCCTTCACCAAGTATTCCCTGTTATCGCGGTTATAGAGTGTGCCCGATCCAAAGAAGAGCGAAATCGGCGCATCGATCGAAGGTTGTTGTCTCCCGTCCCAAGTGATCCGCAGGTGAACATTCTCGAAAGCCTTGGCCTGGTCGCGCACTATGGAAAAACTAAGCAATCGAATCGTCGCTTTTCCCTTAAGATCCACGGCCGTGACGGCACCGGATGCGGGAACGGTCAACTTTCCGTTTGTCTCCTTTGCGCCTGCTTGGGGAGCGATGTCTGTACCCGATTTGGAGATCAGATCGAGCACATCCTTATCTGGAACCACGCCTTGGTTCCAGCTTTGGATCGGGTGCGACAACGGAGTTCCCGGCACAAACTGGTCATAGATGTAGTAACCGGTGCCATAGTGGGTCCTGGTGTAAGCCATCTGAAAACTGTGCTCGAATGATATCGGGCTCCAGGCGAGATCGGCTCCCCTGGTCACGGCCCAGGTCTCGTTGAGCGGACCCGGAAACGGCGCCTGCGGAAGGAATGTGGAATCGGGAATCGGCTGCAGTGGGTCGTTCGTGCTGCTCTCCTGAACGATGTGATCTATGCCGTCGACGACATAGTGCCAGGGGCTTCCATGCCAATGGTTGTAGCGGCTGAATAGGAGAATCCCCTGTCCTTCTAAATCCAGAGTGACGTTGAAGTCATCGGAACGCTGATACAGAAAATGTGATGCATCGGCGCCTTCATTGCCTCCGCGGCGGTCATAAGTGCTGCGCATGTAGGCGCGCATGCCAATTCTCTGCTGCGGCCATTGGTCCCATGCCCGATAAGCGTCAAGGCCGATGGGGATCGGTGCTACCGCTGGCGGCCGAGCCGCAGATGCGAGGGCCGGCCACAGAAAAAAAGAACAACACCAAACCCAACACAGCGGCGCGCTAGATAATTTGGCCAGCATAAGCCCACCTCCATGGACCGTTCAAAGGGAAACCTGTGCTGCCGCCGCGATACGTACATTTCCTAAAAAATATATTTCGCTGAAAGTTGCATGATGCGAGCATTGTTTGCTGTGCCCAAGATTTTGCCGAATTGCGGTGATGTGAAAGTGCTCGTCGGGTTGGAGAACTCCGGATGATTCGTTGCATTAAAGGCTTCGAGTCGAAATTCCAAAGACTGCGGTTTATCCCATAGCTGAAACGGGAAGTCGCGGAAGACGGCTAGATCCGCTTGATAACCCCCGGGTCCCAACAGAGAATTGCGCCCGGCATTGCCATAGGAGCCGGGTTGGTTCAAGCTATATTCTGCCGTGTTGAACCACTTGTTGAGCGTTCGATTTGTCTCATTTGGATTTCCTGCCACGTTCGGTCTGTCCGAACCCACGCCGGTCAAAGACGAGTCTACTCCGGTTACCGGAGTAAACCAGGATCCAGAGTGACCGCTGATAATGGCAGAAAGCCTCCAGTCCGCAAGCAGCTGCCGGGTGACGAAATTTCCATTGAAGTGAGGGGTGCTGGCGACTAGGGAAATGTTGTAGATCTGACGAACATCAGAGCCGCAATTGCCGCGGTCTGCTGCGAGATTAAAGGGGTTCTGGTATGAGCCGGTGATCTCCGCACTGGCATCTCCTTCGTTGACGCAACGCGACCAGGTATAGTTCAGCAGTAAGCTGAGGTTATTCTCTAATCGCCGATTCAATGAGACGAGCAGACCGTGATACGTGGAGGTTTCACCGTCGTTGATGGTGGTCAGGCTTGAGAACCCGGCGCCCGTCACCGGGTTCAGTTCGCTCAATACTCTTCTGTTATTGGTATTCCCGACAGTTGAGCAAGCACTCAATCCGCATTTGCCCGGAATATACACTGCCGGGTCGGCCTGATAGTTGATCCAGAGATGAGTACCCTGATTCCCAATGTAGTTCAGCGTGAGGAGCCAGTTTGGACCGAACTGTTGCTGCACACTCAGGTTCCATTCCTGAAAGTAGGTTGGCTTGAGGTGCAGAGGTAGATTGACGTACTGTGCTGCCGAAGTGAAAGTTGCCGTCGAGGTTGGTGGAATTGGCAGCGGAAACGGATCGCCGCCCGGATAAGCTACGTAAGGGTTGGCAAATCCGCCGGCTGGATTTGAGAGGCTGATCAAGCTGGCCCAGGGCGGTTCAAAACCAAATCGATCAAACGTCTCTAGGTCACTTCTTCCATCATTGAGTATGCCGTAGCCCACATGCACAATCGTCTTCGCATTTCCGCGCGGGTCCCACACCAGCCCCAGTCGAGGAGCAAAGCGGCTCAGGCTATGATATGTGCCTCCCTTGGGAAAGCCGTTGTCTCCAGGAAAGGTGAGACCGGGGGGTGCATTTACGTACACTTTGGTCTTGACGCCTGCAACAAAGGCTGACTGATCGAAATGTGATGCACGGTTTTGTGTGTCGTACTGAGGAAGATAAGGCTCCCAGCGTAACCCTGCATTGAGAGTCAGGCGCGGGGTCAGTCTAACTCGGTCCGTAGCATAGAATCCGAAGTAATTCATGACGGGATTCCATTTAGTTATGTTCCCTTGCTGGAAATTGCTCGGAAGCCCCAGAAGCAGGTCACTCAATGCATTCCCGGTGACGCTGCCGTTGAAAGTGTAGGAGACATTTTGCTGGCTTGCAGTGGTGTAGTTAAGGTACTTTCCGACCCAGTCTCCGCCGAATGCAAACTGCTGACGTCCCTTGATCAAGTTGAAATCATCAGCCGCCTGCTTAGCTCCCGAATAGACAGTTGCGATAGAACAAGTTCCACACATCGTGCTGAAGTAGCTGGTCACCGCGATCTGTGGAGAATTCCCCGGAGATGGCGCTACAGTCAGTCCGAGATCAGAGGCGGAAGGAATCCCTGAGGCGGGCCCGCGATTGATTCGTTCGTAAGTCCATGTAAAGTGAAAAGCGTTTAGGGCATTCGGCGTTATTGTGAACGTATCACCGGCCGTCAAGGCCTGAACGGTGTCAATTACACCTGCCTGGGTCGTCAGCAGGAGGTTGCCATTGAAGGCGGCCGGATTACTATCTTTCGTGTAGTAGTACCGCCCAAAGATCGTATCGCGTGCAGACTGAGTCCAGTCAATTCTCCCCAGGACCTGATTTTCGGTTGAGGGAGACGGGATACTGTAAACCACCTTGCCGTCGGGGGCGCTACCGACGGGAACATATTTCAGCAATTTAACAGCAGCAGGGCTGAAGCTGCTCTGAGGTATCTGGTTATTCGGAAATGGCTGGCCGGTCGTGGGGTTGATAATCGGCTTGGTGATCGCCGAGAAATTGCCCTGCAGTTCCTGTGCTGTTGGCGTGAACGAGATCGTTGTTGGAGGCGCCGTCCGCAATATTGTTGTTTGCCAACCGCCAAAAAAGAAGAGCTTATCGTGCCGGATTGGGCCACCTAAGGTACCCCCGAACTGATTCCTCTTTTGCTGGTCGACTTTGGTTGCGAAATAGTTTCTCGCGTTGACCGCGCCATTGCGTAGAAACTCAAATAGGTCCCCGTGAAAGGCGTTCGTCCCGGATTGGGTAACGACGTTGACCACCCCTCCAGCGCGTTCACCATAGCTGGCCGGGATGGAACTCGTCTGGACGCTGAACTCCTGCAACACATCGGGAAAGGGAAGAGGTAAATTTACAGCGCTAAAAACATCATTATGATAGCCGCCGTCCATCAGATAGTCCGTGCCGTTGGTTGCTCCACCGGCAATCGAAATAGTCACGGAGGAAGGATAGTTCTTGCTGCCGACGAATCCGCCTATCGTGGTTGCGGCTCCGGAGAGCAAGATGAGTTGAGTCGGCTGTCTGCCATTGAGCGGAAGATCGACTACGCTTTTTGAGTTAATCACCTGAGAGACTGCCGCAGTCTGGGTCTCTGCCATCGTGGCATTCTCATGAACGACAACTTGCTGCGTGACGGTACCTACTTCGAGCGTCGCATTGATCGTCGGATTCAGGTTTACCTGCAGAACTATCCCACTCTCTATGTAGGTCTTGAAGCCGGGCGCGCTCACTTCGATACGATAGGGACCAATCGGCAGATTGCTGAGCACATAAGAACCGTCCGACTCGGTGAAGGCAGAGCGGGTGAATCCGGTATTTGTTTGGATGGCCCTGATCTCTGCCTTGGGGAGGGAGCCTCCGGAAGAGTCCTGAATCGTTCCAGTAATCTGGTCGACTTCGCTAGCCTGAGGATAACAGGCAAGCGGCACGGCAAAAAGCAAGCAAACAGCCAGCACAGAAAGCTGTGGCGGAAAACGCATGACTCTCCTCCAAGCGTTGAATGCGCAACCGGCTGGCAGCGGGGCCATCGATGCTTAGAGCGGCACTGATGCGCATCAGCGTTCGGTAGCTGCCCAATTTATAGGAACGATTTTGCGGCTGTCAATGAAAACGAAACGTTTCAGATATTAAGCTCTAAGACGCTTCCGAGAGAGGGAGACAACTGCTCTAGCCGTGGATTCGCGAATGCGCAGTTCCGGCTTGAGAATGACTTCGCGGGGCTCCCCGGGGAGTTCTCGCATATTGCTTTCGATCCTCTCGAGCAATAGTCGCATTGCCCTGCGTCCGAGATCGCGGGTCGGCTGAGCAACAGTAGTAAGTCGTGGATGAAAATTTTCAGTCCAAGCAAGATCGTCGTACCCGACCAAGCTGACCTCTTCAGGGCAACGAATGCCGGCCTGGTTCACCGCCCGCACAAGGCCGAGAAACAGCTTGTTGTTGGTGCAAAAGATCGCCGTCGGCGGCATCGGCAGCTTCAGCAATTGCCGTCCGGTATCGTAACCCATTTCGGGCCGCATTCCCCCGATCAGGCATCGTTCATCGGGCACCGGCAAACGGGCTTCGCTCATCGCTTGCCGGAATCCTTCCAAACGCCGCGAGTGTGTTGATAGGCCAGGCCTGCCGACGAGCACTGCGATCCGTTTGTGGCCCAATGCGATCAAGTGGCGCGTCGCTTCGTAGCCACCTGCGAAATTGTCCGTTGTCACCGTATCCCCGCGAAAGCCTGGCGGAATGCGGTCGAAGCAGACGATAGGAAAGCGGCGCCGCATGAGGCGATCGAAAGAGATTGCAGGATCAGAGCAGGCGATCAGAACACCATCGACGCGATGGCTGAATAGGATGTTCAGTTGTTGTTGCTCTTGCTCCGGATCCTCATTTGCATTGCACAAAATCACGGAGTAGCCGGCCGCACGAGCAATTTCCTCCGCCCCGACAATCACCTCGGGGAAAAAAGGATTCGTCACATCGGGAAGAATGATGCCCACGACTCGAGTTCGGCCCGTCTTTAGGCTTCGGGCAATCTGATCGGCATGGTAGTCCAAAGCCTCCATTGCCTTGCGGACCCGCTCTGCTCGCTTTTGGCTTACAACCGCCGTCCCGTTCGCAACCGCCGAAACCGTGGCGACAGAGACCTCAGCCAAGCGCGCCACATCTCTCATCGTGGGCGCCTTCTTGTTCATGATCACCTTCGCTAACAGGTTCTAGACATATTGACGCATGCCATTCCTCTTCAAAATATCCGGGGATGCAGCCAAAATTATCGCACTAAGCCCCTGCAAGTCGAGGAGCACAGTTTCGAAAGACCTGTCCGAACTATCCTAAGTGGTAGCCATTCGTAACGCTTTGAGACAGACTCGGAGGAATACGATCTTCCTCCGGCACGTGCAGGGGAGTTCGACACAGTGATCACGATGTACCACGATCAGGGTCAGATTGCGATCAAGTTGATGGGTTTTGAGCGCGGTGTGACTGTGCAAGGTGGTCTGCCCGTACCGATCACGACGCCAGCACATGGAACAGCCTTCGGTGAACCAATTCGTGGAGCCGCTTCAAACCAGCGTCGTTCCTACGTCTGTCCCTCTCATCAACCAAGGACAGATCTGGTGCACACTGTTGTAGTCTCCCACTTTCGCGCCGAACAACACGGCCCGACGGACGGGTCACCATTTTTCAAGATGCTCCGTTCCACCAACACAAATTTCGTTTCTATTTTCAACTCTCGTGAGAAATGCGGCTCAGGCAAGCCATGAGACCGCCAGATTCTGTCTCGCCCAAACGAGGCAGCGGCGATTGTTCTCTTCCTCCCGGGCCAACAGTTCGTCATGCGTTAACTGGCCGGTTTGTGGCATCTCTTGTGAGGTGTGCTGCTCTACGATTTGCAGAATGAGCGGCTGCGCAGCGGCGCGGCGATCCGGGAACGTAACCCAGTACGCATCTGTCCGCACAGGAACCTTTAACACGTGATCGGTAATCATCTCCAACAGGAGATGAGCCTTGGGATTTGCGCGGCGGCACAACTCGACCATTCCCTTGACGTCCAAGAAACCCTCTCCGCAAACCACTTCCGAGAGGAGAAAACCGTCGTCGCAAGGCTTGACGGCCATGTCTTTCACATGCATGCTCTTCACAAAAGGAGCCAGCTTACGTACCACACTCATTGGCTCTTCTGAGAGAGCGATGTTGTTGCCAAAATCGACGAGCGCACCGTAGTACTCGCTTGAGAACTGTTTCAGAAGCACAACAAATTCGTCCGCGGTACGGTCCTTGTGGTTCTCCATTGCGAGAACGGCCTTATGCTTTTCCGCGATTGGGACGATCTTTTCTAAGACCGCAGTCGTGCGTTTTTTCCAATCCTGATACGCGTCCATGGTCTTGAAAGTTTCGTAACGTCGACTGCTTAGGCTGACTACCCGTGTACAGGTGGCGCCGAGTGCTTTTGCGTCCTCGAGAGACTTCTCGAAACCGGACGTGTCGTCGTCCGGGTGCTCGGGGAGGCGAGCCTCATATTCAACGAACATGTTGAGATCTTCCGCCCGCTTGCGAAACTTGACGAGGTCACCCTTGACCGACATCTGGACGCCGGCAGCTCCGATGCTATTGCAGTACTCCAAATACGCGATGGAGTCCGCGCGAAGCGGGCCGGCGGGGTGATTGTAGCCGCCGAGACGAACGGCGAGGCTGGTGGAAGCTAAGCCCATTGCGCCGCTCGTCCAGAGATCCGAGTTCGACGGGTTTGCTGTTGACGAATCCGTCGTTGCGGGAGATGAAGAATCGGTTTTCGCCAAAGGTGCCAGGGCCGCCTCGCCAATTGCCGTAGCAAATCCGGCTGCTGCTCCCGCCACGAGGAAGTCTCGTCTGGTTCTCAAATCTCTATCCTCGCTCTCCAGCTACTTGGCCGTCCAGCCACCATCGATGAGGATATCGGTCCCCGTAATGAACCCCGCATGTTCGGAGCACAGATAACATGCCAAGGCGCCGATCTCTTCGATCTTGCCCCATCGGCCGACCGGCAGACTGGCAAGGAACTGCGCATTGAGCTCAGGATTGTTCAGAATGGCAGCGTTCATTTCAGTACCAAACGGGCCCGGGCTGATGCCGTTGACGGTGATGCCCTCTCCACCAAGTTCCAGCGCCAGGGCTCGCGTCAGACCGAGCAGCGCCGCCTTAGCGGAGGAATACGCCGTGCGGCCGGGCAGCGAAACATGGCTCATGGTCGAAGTCATGTTCAAAATGCGACCATATCCTGAGCCCTTCATGCCCGGCACAAAAGCACGGCACATGAGAAAGGTCGAGATTAAGCTCGAATCCAGTACGCTGCGGAATTCCTCGAGCGAGAAATCGACGAGGGGCTTGCGAAGATTCGATCCAGCATTGTTGATCACAATCTGGGGATGACCGAATTGCTCCGTCACGGCGTGAGCGATCGCGGCGACATCCTCCTCCCGGGTGACATCTCCAGTAAATACGGCGGCCGTGCCGCCCCGCTGCGAGATTGCATCGCGCACCAAGCCCAGACGGGTCGCATCCCGAGCCACAAGGGCGACGCGGGCACCCGCTTCGGATAGCGCCTTCGCCATCGCCTCACCCAGACCACGGCTCCCGCCAGTGATCACCGCTGTTCTACCTGAAAGATCGATCTTCATTCCATACCCAGTTCTTCTGTAAGGTGCTGCGGCTCCGGCGATGCGTTTTCCACATTGAGCTTTATGTCCGCAGGTGCCTCACCCATGGACTGAGAAATCGTCTGGACAGCAATGCACTCCTCATACTAGAGGCGGATTGGCGTGTCAAACGCTTCTGGTTTACTTTCTCCCGCTCGTTTCTTTCTGCCACCAGTGCCTGATCACCAGCATAAGCTACGACAGAGTTACCCCTATAAAAGAGCATCTCAGGTGTAACCTGGGTCGCGACATAACTTCAGAACCCAGGTCTGAAGGACAGGCAAGTGCTTTGATGTTCTGGATATCTGATCCGCTCAAGCTGTAGTAGAGAAGACGCAACGCCGGGGGGCGATTCATCATCGACCCGTGTTCCTGCAATTGAAAGAGCCCTTCGTCAATAGAAACCGGTATTGGCTACGATGTCTTCGGCATTAACGATGGAATGGTCGCATTCCATCTCTTGTGTGTGGTGGCGGCAACAGCAGATTTCTCCACTGCGGCGGCAAATGCGCCGCCTTCGGTCGAAATGACGTTTTTGTGGGTGGGCAGAGAAAGGCAAATTGAGACAATCGGTTGGATGGGCGCTGTCACGTCGATCGTAACAGCTTGCGCACAGTACGAACTGTGTTGACACCCCAACTCGCATTTAGTATACAGGTTCCGCATTTCGAGCAGGCTTCAGATGTGACCTCCTCCCGAGAAACGCCGTCTCTCTAACCTGCCGATAAGAGAGCTGAAAGCGGCGCCGATGGACATTTCACCAGAAAGCGCGATCTTGATAGCCGGACCTATGTCATGAACCCAGCAAGAGTGGTTGGCGTTGTCACGGCAGTGAAGACGTTGGGTTTGCTATCCGCAGTCCTGGGTACCGTTTTTATGTTCCTTTCACCGGCTTTAGGGCAACCATCTCCGACTCTATCCGTCGATCCGCAGGATCAGCCGGAGGAGCAACAGGGTGCACCTCGGCTGCCAGGCCAAAACCCTAGCGGCATGCATATCTACATCTGGGCGGGACTGAAGTCTCACTTCCCGGGTCAGCATGACTATCCGCAGTTTCTCGCTGATTGGAGCAAGATCCTGACGGAGCACGGAGCCGTCGTCGACGGTTCCTTGCATGCTCCGAGTGCTATCGAGCTTGAGCACACGGATGTCGTCATGATCTACAAGGGTGATGCGGCCTACGTTGGGGGTACCAAAAAGGCCGCTCTTGAAGGATTCGTCAAGCGCGGAGGTGGGCTGGTGAGTCTTCACGATTCCTTGTGCGGCCCAGATCCAGAATACTTTGCCACGCTGGTTGGCGGGGGGAAGAAGCATGGCGAGGTCAATTACACCTTGGATGCGCCAATCTCCTACACGGTCGTGGATAAGTCGGATCCCATCATGCAGGGCATGTCCGATCTTACGATTTTCGACGAAGCCTTCTTCGATATGACGTGGGCGAAAGATCCGGCCATCCACGTCTTGGCAACAGCAGTGATCCCGCCCACTCCGAGCGCTGGCGCGCACAAGGGCGAAGTCGTCCCGCAGATCTGGACGTATGAACACACGCTCCCAGGCGGTCAACCTGCTCGAGCGTTCGTGTGGATGCAGGGACATACTTATGCAAATTTCGCCAACTTTCAGATCGAGCGGATGTTGCTGCGTGGCATCGCCTGGGCAGGGAAGAGACCGGTGAATGAACTGGTGGACTACAAGGCTCCGGATCGTCCGGTTCGGAGAATGCAATAAGCAAGGGGAGGAGCAGGAGTCACAAGATCATGCTGCGGCTGCCTCAACTGGACTTCCGAAAGAGCAGCAACCACGAGTGAAAAGACGGCATTCTCTTGCCGAAGGAACAGGTGAAATAGCTATACAGGAGGCGCTCTATGTTAAGGCGCTTTTGCTTGCAAATATCGTTCTTCGTGTTCTCAGCTTCTGCCGTGCTGGCTCAGACCAACGGCACGATCGTCGGCAATGTGCGTGATGCAACCGGAGCGCAGATCAGCGGCGCGAAAGTGACAGTCACGAACACCGAAACCAATGCGATCCGTGTTGTCACAACCAACGATGCTGGTGTGTATACGTTTCCTGCGCTCGTGCCGGGCTTCTACACAGTCAAAGCCGAGTTCCCCGGGTTCCAGTCCGTTGTGCGGAATGACATTGAGTTGCAGGTACAACAAACGGCTCAGGTTGATTTCTCCATGACGCCTGGCAATGTTCGCCAGACAGTTGAAGTGAATGCTGCTCTGGCAACACTGTCCACCGAGGATACAACCGTTGGCACAGTGATTGATAACAAACGCATCGTAGACCTTCCGTTGAATGGGCGCGACTTTCTCCAGTTAATTGCACTAAGCGCGAATGTAACTAGCGGATTCCCCTCTCCAGGCCAGGCAGTATTGCGGCAGGGCGGCAGCCGAGCCACGGAGAACTATTCTGTCATGGGGATGCGGGGCACTTCGAACTATTACACCCTGGATGGGATCAGTAATACTGACGTGAATTTCAACCTCATTATCATGCAGCCCTCGATCGACGCGCTGCAGGAATTCAAGGTGCAAAGCGGCGTTTATCCGGCCGAGTTCGGGCGCGAGGCATCGCAGATCAATGTTTTGACAAAGTCAGGAACAAACCAGTTCCACGGCACTGCATTCGAGTTTCTCCGCAATGACTTCGTGGATGCGAAGCAGTATGACTTCGCGGGCACCCGTCCCCCTAAGAATCCCTTTAAGTGGAATCAATTCGGATTCACGCTCGGAGGACCGATATGGATTCCCAAGATCTTCAATGGCCACGACAAGCTCTTCTTTGCCTCCAACTACGAGGGATATCGGGTACGCCAGTCGGTCAATACGTTGTATACAGTTCCCACTGCCGCTATGCGGTCAGGAAATTTCTCTTCCCTGTTGCCCGGCAATCAGCTTTACGATCCATCCACGAAGACCTTCGTCAACAATGTGCCGAGGGGTACGCCATTTACGGGAAACATCATCCCCGCGAGCAAAATCAACCCCGCTTCCACCAAACTGATGCAGTACTTGCCGCTCCCGAATATCAATACCGCAACATTGAACAACAACTACGAAGTAGCGGACCAGAGCCCTATCAACAAGGACCAGTTCAACCAGCGCGTCGATTGGGTGGAGAGCGAAAAGTCCAGTTGGTTTGGACGTTATAGCTGGACCAGCGAAAACTCGCTTACCCAAGGAATCTACCTCAACGGTGGCACGGTGGTCACGAATGGGAAGCAGGCCGTGCTGTCAAACACCAGGGTCTTCTCCTCGACGAAGGTCAACGATGCCCATATCGGCTGGGATGAGTTCAAGAATGTCGCAGGTACCGAACTGGGGAACAAGACAGACGTAGTCGATAGCCTTGGCATCCCGGGCCTCTCTACGCCGAACCCTCAGAGCTGGGGAATTCCGCAAGTCGGAGGTTTTACTGACGGGATCAGCACGTTTGGCAACACGACGAGCGCGCCGTTTGTGCTTTCGGACGAGACGTTCCAATTCGTCGACAATTTTTCATGGACCCTTAAAAATCACGCGCTGCGCTTCGGGGCGGACATCCGTCGCGATCATTATGACTATTATGGGAACGAATTTTCCCGCGGCCAGTTCCTGTTTCAAGGGACGATGACTCGGAGCCCATTCGCCAGCACAGGCGGCGAGGCGTTCGCCGATTTCCTCACGGGTTATTGCTTTACCTGTGCCGATGCAACCAGTTTGGCGAGCACGGTATTTCGCGCTACTAGCCAGGCTTATTACGCTCAAGATACATGGCGTGCCACGCCAAAGCTGACCTTGAGCCTGGGACTGCGTTACGAGTTTATTCCGCCCTGGTACGACCAAAGCCAAAACGTTGTAAATACAATAACCCCACAGCTTTTGAACACCTGCTGCGTAACCGACCCAACTTTGCAGCCGACCCTGATTCGCGCAGGAACGGGTGACTTCTACCAGGGACACGAAAATGTCCGCTATGCCTCTCCGATACAGGTTGCGCGGGAGAACCTATACGGAGGCCGGCTCGTTCAATCCGACAAGACCGACTTCGCTCCCCGCCTGGGGTTCATTTATAGTCCGAGCGCAACCTGGGTAATTCGCAGCGGATTCGGGATCTTCTATTCCCAAGATTCCGGGATCGAGTATTTTGATATGGCTCGTGGTTGGGGGCGTGTCAACCTGCAAGGGAATCCTAATGCGCCAAACGTCACTTATCAGAACTTCATCACCTCCACCGGTTCATACATTACGCTGAAACAGCCCAATGTCTATGGAATCCTCCCGAACCTAAAGACTCCTTATCTGATTCAGTACATCCTAAACGTGCAACATGACCTCAACTCCAACACGGGAGTCGAAATAGGGTATGCGGGCGGCTCGGGTCGCCACCTCGATGGCCTGCAAAACATGAACCCCGCGATTCCCGGAACGGTTGGTAACGCATCTTCGCGAGCCCCGTTCACCTATCTGGGCATTATCCAGGTTCTCCAGTCTGGGAATTACAGCAACTACAATGCATTTAGCGTCAAAGTCACGCGACGCCTGGCTGCGGGATTGACCTACCTGGGAAGCTATACTTGGTCGAAGTCGCTTGACAATGGGAGCGCAATCCGGGGCACATCAACCGACATCTTGCCTCAGAACAGCCGTTGTCTCCCGTGCGACTATGGCTACTCGGCTTTCAATGTGCCAAACCGCTTCGTCAGTTCGGTGTTGTACGAACTGCCATTCGGTCAAGGGCGGCGATTTCTCAATACTGGCGGAATTTTGAACCAGATCCTAGGGGGATGGCAGGTTGGTTCCATTGTTACCTGGCAATCTGGTTTCCCAGTGAATTCGGCTGCAGGAATCGACGCCGCCGGAACGGGCGGCTATGGCGAGATTCGATTGAATTCGACAGGCGTTTCGCCAAATTTGCCGAGCGGTCAACGCTCGTTACATAAGTGGTACAACCAGGCTGCGTTCGCACTTCCCCCAGGCGGAACTTTTGGGACCATGTCGCGCAACAGCCTGTTAGGTCCTTCCTACAAAGACTGGGACGCATCGGCGATCAAGCTATTTCATATTCACGAGGCTCAGAACCTCGAATTCCGGTTCGAAATGTTCAATACTCTAAACCATCCGAACTGGGGTACTCCCAATCCCAACTGGAGCAGCACAAATCCGGCGAAGCCAGGTGCTGCTTTTACTTCCATTACTACGATCGCTACAGGCAGTTCGATGCGTGAGATACAAGGAGCGCTAAAGTTCAACTTCTAAATTTAACGAAGTCACTGCGACAGGTCACTAGCGGCTGCAGGTTACGATGCTGTGCTTCACTGTCATCGTCGCCCAGAGCCGGG
>DASYBJ010000373.1:0-4612 GCA_036500845.1 Acidobacteriaceae bacterium | reverse complement strand
ATGCATAGTCTTTTAGGCCATGCATTTTGCCGTCTACTCCTGGCAGATTGAAGTCCGGAGCGTGAGCGCCGATTTTGAGGATCGGAGGAACATCGTTCGCCGCATGCGAAACGTCGTCCTGTCCCCGCCCAGCGACAGAGACCAACAGTGTGAGACCGAGACTTGCGATCCGCCAGATCAATCTCGATCTGGTCCGGCGTGGCTTGCGCTGCATCGAAGCGAGGCTATGTGAGTGCACTAAGTTCTCCTTCCCAGTTATCTTGGATCGTGCGAAGATCAGGAGGGCGACAAGACATCCCAGACTACAGAGATTCCCCCGCACGATGA
The DNA here is from genome assembly GCA_036500845.1 of Acidobacteriaceae bacterium. Lineage (GTDB taxonomy): Bacteria > Acidobacteriota > Terriglobia > Terriglobales > Acidobacteriaceae > PALSA-350. The sequence continues at coordinate 4,285 of DASYBJ010000373.1, read as the reverse complement.
TCGCCGTACGATCGAACGTCACCAGCTTATCCGCAGACTCAACTGCGCGGTCCTCTGGTCGATGCCGTCCCGGCCCGAGTTGGCAATCCCGAGCGCCTGCATAAAAGAGCTGCTCGTGAGGCTGCTTGTCGGATTCGCGTGATGGGGGTTGTTGGGAGTGTTGAACATGCTTGCTCGAAACTCCAGCTGCGATTCCCGGAAGAGGGGGAATGTCCGGGACAGAGCAGTGTCAAGAGCATTCAGCCCAGGTCCCCACAGAGTATTGGTACCGCAATTTCCGAATCGGCCAGGCGTTGGCTGAGCAAAAGAAGACACGCTGTACCACTGGTGGATGCTGCCAAGTTTTGTCGGCTGGCCGAGGCAGTCCGCGAACTGTGTAGAGCCGCTGGCATTCAACGTTGTATTTGACCCTGTTGCGGTAAACGGAGTGCCAGTGCGAAGCGTCGATACCGCTTCGAACTGCCATCGGCCGAGGATCTTCGCTCTCAAGCCGTTTTGTAGCCACCGCTGATCGCTGCCAAACGGACTGGCAACGATTAAAGTCAACCCAACCGTATGACGGGCGAGACCGCCCGTGTTGCCATAGTTCAATCGATAGTAAGCCGGAATTGCCACCTGGGCGCCCGACGTACCGTTGGTTTGATAGGCTAGTCCCTTGCCCCATGTGTAAATTGCAGAGGCCTGGAAATTGTGAGCAAACGCGTGCGTAGCGCGCGCCTGCAGCGAATCATACTTATTTGACCCATACGTGCCCAGTCCGAGGGTTGTGGCGGTGCGCCCAGAGAGCACATTGAGTTGTTGACCCGCAGAACCCGCCCCGATTGGACCCCAATTCTCGTTAATCGCCGAGATCGGGTCAATCGAGCGGGTCGCAACATAGCCCAGGGATGCCAGCCATCCTCCTAGCTGTTGTTCCACCGTGACGTTCCAGGATTCGATATAGCCTCGCACATAGGTCTTGTTATCCACCGTGAACACGCCGGTAGTCTTGGGTACGGGCACGCTGCCGGAACTATAGTCCGGCGCCACGACGGCGGGGAGGCCGAGACGGAGCGTCGTGGCATAAGAATAGCTATTCGGCGCCGGAAGGGTTGATGCCACTACATCAGGAAAGTTCTGCCGGCTACCCAAAACGCCGCCAACATTGGTGGGGTCCGTACTGAGGGCATATCCCGCGCGGATGACGGTCGAGTTACGAATCCGATAAGCGACTCCCGCTCGGGGCTCAAAGCGCCGAGTGTCGTTGGTAATGCCGCAGTTTCGAGGATTTCCTGCCACGCCGCAAATAATCATTTGATTGGTCTGGGCGTTTAAATACTCCTGTCCACGGGTACCCCGCGTTGGAAAAGGGTAGTAATCCCAGCGGGTCCCGTAGGTCAGGGTCAACTTGTGTCCGACCTGCCATTGATCACGGAGATATACGCCGAAGATGTTGGCGTAGTAATGATATTGAGGTGGAATCAGACTCACCTTCCCTGCATTGACGGGAAGGCCAAGAAGAAACGCGGCGAAGGCGTTGTAGTCGTTCCCAGCAGGACCGCCGTTGAGCTGTGTGGCGCCCTGGGAGAATTGAAAGCCACCCGATCCGGTGCAGAAAGTACAAAACGTCGCCTCTTCGAAATCCTCGTTGTTGAGCTGCTGGTCGAAATCGACGCCCGCACGCAGGTTGTGGCTCCCTTTCACCCACGTAACATTGCCCACCCATTCCCTTTCTACATTCGCGAAGACTTGAGGCTGGAAATAGTTGGCGGGTCCAATCGTCGCCTCGGGAAGCCCTGATGCGGAGCCCCCAAAGCCATCGACTTCCAGCGCTGGCAGTCCTCCCTCTCTGGTCTGGGGACTTTGCAAACCGGGAATCCCCATGAGCGTCCACCCGAGGTTCTGGTCTAGCAGTTGCTGCGTTGAATTCGCATCGTTCCGCGTGTATCCGTAGTAGGCATCTGCAATCAAGTTCGGAGTAAAGATATACGTACCAGAAGCAGTGCCGCTATAGATAAACCCACCACCGGTTCCAACCGCCGTGTTGGACGGACTGACCCCTGGCCCGCCCAATTTTCCATAGAGCTGAGGGTTCGTCCACGTAAATCGGTTGAGCCCAAATCGAGCAAACATGCTTAACTTGCTGCTCTGGTTCCAGTAGAGCTTGGAATCCCATTGGTTCTGATTCTCTCCACTCGTGCCTGTCGCTTGGTAGTTTCGGGACAGACCCAGACTCCCAGTGCCAGTTGTATTTGGGTTCGGCCACGCCGCGAAATTGAGAACTGCCCGAATCCCCGGATCGATCCGCGATTGAGGAATGATATTGCCGGGGAAAGGCTTTCTGCCCGTCCCATTCGCCTTCCCTGTCAGTGGATCATAGATAGGCGTGGGCGAAGCCGAAAGGTTCCCCGTCTTCATGGCCGGGGTTGGATTTTCCGTAAAGAGTATATTTCCTACAGTAACGTAGGTTCCCTGATAACTGACAAAGTAAAACAGCCTGTCTTTCTTGATCGGCCCTCCGATCGTGCCTCCGAATTGATTATTGATATATTTTGGTTTGGGCAGAGCGCCATTGGCACCCCAGGCGTAGGCCTGGAAATCCCGATCCGAGTGGTACTCAAAGAGTGAACCGTGGATCGCATTCGTGCCTGCTTTGGTCGTGATGTTGACGGCCGCTCCGCCAGCTATACCCTGCTCGGCATCCGGCGAGTTTGTCACCACATTGACGTTGTCGATGGCTTCGAGCGCAGGGCTGTACATCGGCTTATCAGGCGCGTTGTAGTTGGTGGAACTGGTCCCGTCGATACGGTCGCTGTTTGTAACACTGCTGGCCCCGTTCACGGAAAATCCCACCGCACGCCCTGGATTGGCGCCAAAGGACTGCCCGCTCTGAGGCGGAGATACCCCAGGAACAACCGCCGCAATGATCATCTGGTAATTGCGGCCGAGAGGCAGGGGCAGGTTGTTTAGGGTTTGCGACGTTAGGTCGCTACGGACGTCGGCGCGATCCGACTGGAGAACGCTGGCTTGCGCCGAAACTGTGACACTCTGATTGACTCGGCCAACGACCAGAATCACATCCGAACGCGTGGTCTCGTTCGCATTCACGACAATTCCCGTCTTGATGTAGCTTGCAAACCCGGGCGCTTTAACCGTAACGGTATAAGTTCCCGGTGGGAGCGAGGCAACGGTGTATCCGCCTTGGGTGTTCGTCACTGTGTCACGAGTGGAATCTGTTTCTTGGCTCTTGGCCGTTACGATGGCTCCTGCAACAGCCGCTTGGTTCGGGTCTGTGACGTCCCCGATGATTGTGCCTTGAAGCCGCTGAGAAAGGCTGCAGTGCGGAGCGACGAGGATCACTGCGATGAGGAGGACGAGGAAGACCGTTGCGAAACTGCAGCGCCAACGAACAATTGTCATAGCTGCCTCTAACAAATCAAGTAGCTTTCATCGAGCAGAACTTGGTCACAACGATTGCTCATCTGCAGGGCGGTTATCGGTGTCGATTGTCAATGCAGCGCGCTCACGGGTGAAGGCGACAAGTGAATTCACGGTTAAACCCGTCCGTCGCTCTTATCCGCACCAAACCTTGATTTTTCAATTGTTTGGATCGCTCAACTCTTTACGTAAAGACCTGCTGCGGGGGCTGAGCCATGCGGCTAGCTCGCGTGGATCAAACATATTGTCTTTCCCGATTCTGTAGGCAGGGATTCTCCCCTGGCGGACCCAGAGGCAGAGGGTATTGCGCGATACGTTCAAAAGGGACATGACCTCGTTGCTTCCGAGGTGAGGTCTTCGGATAATGTCTTGTTTGCTGGTGGTTGGTTGTGGTTTATGCAGGTTAATACTCGGATTCCCATGCCCGACTCCGATTATTGCGGAGCAGAGTTCTTGCTGACCGAGGCGGTTCGGGCGAATCGACTTCAGCCTTTGAATACGATCGCGTATAATTCAGCGATTCGCCATTCGCTGGAGATCGCCCAAGATGTGTTCAATGAATGCTTCGAGGCCCGACGGAAGTTGTATGAGTGATATCGCCGCTGGGTTTAGAGTAGAACAGATAGGGCATCTGACTGGAAACAAGCGACTTACGTTTGTTGAGTATTGTATTCGAGACGGTGGATTTCTGACGATTCTTTCGCTGTGACGCTCGCATCAAACAACTTGGATTCCTCAGAAGGGCGGTAGTATGAAGCTTTCCACCATTGGCACTGTGGCGTTCCTGGACGGGTTCACCATGGGGGGCCTGTTCGGTGGTGCGAGATATCCGGGCGGGGCCGATCTCCTGTGCGAAGAAACGACCAAG
>DASYBJ010000372.1:0-3624 GCA_036500845.1 Acidobacteriaceae bacterium | reverse complement strand
CAGGCCCTGAATCGAGTGGGGAAAGCCGGCTGGAAAGAACCAAAGATCTCCTTCTTTCACGTCGTCGATGAACATTGTCCCATCAGGATTGAGCACCGAGACACGCGCAGTCCCATATTCCATGAAGGCCCATTCGTCGGCCGTGTGCCAATGCAACTCGCGGAAGCTGCCTGCAGTCAACCGCATGTTCACGCCAGCAAGATCTCTCGAAGAAGGCAATTCTCGCTGCGTGACCTGGTGCGTCCAACCGCCTTCTTCCACCCGCTTGCGTGCGAGGTCGAATGAATACCAGACCGGACCGATATCACCGTGATCTGTGGGAGGAGGTGTATTGGTATCCCGGTTCTCATTCAGCAGCACTCGATTCTCTGGACCTGGATCGCTTGAAGCGTTATCGGTTTCTGCTTTGGCTGTGTCCTCGCGTCGCTGTCCTTGGGCTGCCAGTCCGGCCAACGCTACGGTTGCCACCGCGGCAGACCCGGCTCCTAAGAAGCTTCGTCTTGATATCCCCTCAAAGGGGGTTTCGTTTTCAAACTGATCACTCATCGCCTGCTCCCCTCATCCGTATACGACTTCAACGCGAATCCGAGGATGTCTCGCTCGGCATCCGCGGAGCCACGCTTGGCGACGGTCGAAAAGCGCGCGACCAGCTGCGTCTTCTCACCGATCTCAGAGAAGATCGTCGCTTTTGGTGTACATGCTGATGTCATGGGTAACCGTGAAGCTGCCGAAAGCTCGGGAGCCCTTGGAATACATACGGAGCTCTGGAGTACGAGAGAGTAGGGTTTCTTCATTGTGTTCTCCTACTCTCTCTCTCCATGCATGCCGGATGCCATCTCTCTATGTCTCGTAACTCGTTGCGTCACTATCTAGCCACGACTTTACATTGTGAGGGTTTGTCGATTGGCCGACACTCAGAGTCGGAACCTCAACTGTCTTCAACTCGATCGCCAACCTGCATGAGAAATGGTGTGCCGATCAGTCTACGCAGACATGGCGAGGAAGGCAGTAGTCGTACTCGAGGAGCTTTCGATTCAACCCTGACGATTGTCTGCTATCTGCATCGGTGTGACAGAGTGCCAGCATTCTGTTGGAATCCATAGACTAGCTGCCATCCGGCGTTGCCTCCAGCCTAATCTATGTCTCGGACTTCCAATGGGTCCAATATATGAACTCGGTTGGGCCGTGATGGGTGATCGCCGAGGGATCCGTTGCGGAGATACGCTTCCCGGTCCTCTGACAGCAAATTGATGTTCGGTTCTGCGAAGAGGAGTCACCACCATCCAGAGGCAGTCCCTGCCTTGCTGGGAGATTCTGATCACACGAGTTTGCGTGCTCGCACGAATCTGTTATTAGCTGCCAAGTGCCGGCGGTCCTTATGGCCTGCAACTCAGCCCGGACTTGAGCCCACTTCAGCAGGCCGTAATGGCCGCGCGCACTAAGGGATCGTCTTCAAGAACGAACACTGTGGGGCAGCTGCGGCCATCCCTTATGAAACCTCACCTTCGGCGGGCAGCGTGAAGTAAAAGCTTGCGCCGCGCGGAGAGTTGTCAGCAGCCCACAATCGGCCACCATGCGAGTCGATGATCGAGCGGCTGATGCGAAGTCCCATACCGGTCCCATGGGGCTTGGTAGTAAAGAAGGCATTGAAGATCTGCTCCGCCTGCTGTGACGGCAGCCCCACACCGCTATCAGTGACGGAGACCGCAACTTCCTCGTTGTCCGCTCGCTGCGACTTGATGGTTAGCTCGCGCGTCCCATCCGCATCCTTCATCGCATCGATGCTATTGATCATGAGGTTCATCAGCACCTGCTGCAATTGCACGCGGTCTCCCATGACTTGCGGAAGATCTGCCGCAAGCTCCGTCCGAACCGAGATAGAGTATCGTGTTGTCTCGCCGCGCAGCAGGACGATCATCTCTCCGATGACTTCGTTTACATCAACCACCTTATATTGCGGAGTACTCTTTTTGAAGAGCTGGCGGATCCGGTTGATGATTTCCCCAGCAAGCGTTCCGTCTTTCACAATTCTCAAGGCAGCCGCGCGCGCCTCTTCCAGATCGGGCTGATCGCGTGTAAGCCAGAGCAAACAGGTATTTGCGTCTGTGACGGCCGCGGTAATCGGTTGACACACTTCGTGCGCCAGGGAGGCGGTCAACTCGCCCATCGTGGTCACCCTATGGATGTGCGCGAGATCCGACTCGGCATGACGCAATCGTTGGCGCTCTTCACGCGCCAGCTTGCGTTCAATGGCAATGCCGGCGAGGTGGGTGGCCATTTCCAGGGCGCGGGTCTCAGCCGGGCTCGGATTGCGCGGTTCCCGGTAATACATCGCAAACGAGCCCAGTACCTTGCCCGAATGCGCAAGTATGGGAGTGGACCAGCAGGCGCGGAACCCATAGGGCTGGGCCACGCCTCGATAGGCCTCCCAGAGCGAATCCTGGAGGATGTCGGTGACGACAACAGATTCTCTGCGATACATGGCAGTGCCGCATGAACCCGCCTTCGGTCCGATGCAAATGCCGTCGATGGCCTCAATGTAGGGCTTGGGAAGGCTGGGAGCGGCGCCGTGCCGCACATGCTGTCCGTCCTCGTCGAGGAGCAGGACAGAACTGAGCAATCCGGCAAATTGGGTTTCCACAACCCGTACCAGCTTCTCCAGTGTTTCCTCCAGCGGAGAATCGCGGGCTATCATCTCCAAAATACGGCTCTCTCCGTCACGCAGCCCCTCAGCGCGCTTGCGCTCGGTGGTGTCCATCACCGCTCCAACAAACTCGAGTTCACCCGACTCATCTCTTTCAGCGTGAGCCACAACGTGGACGTGTTTGACCGTACCATCCGGCATCACTAAGCGATATTCATGGTCAAAATCTTTTCCATCCCGGGAAGCGCGTTCAATGGTGTCTTTCACAAAGCCCGCGTCTTCCGGGTGAACTCGTTGGAGAACAAGTTCCGCGGTCGGTCTCGTCGATGGGTCACATTGGAAGATTCGAAAGGTTTCCTCTGACCAGATGGTTTCGCCGGTGGAGACCCGCCAGCCGAAGCTCCCTGTGTGGCTTAATCGCTGAGCTTCGGATAAATATGCCTCGCTCTGATGCAGCTTCTCTTCCTGGAGTTCCAAGGTCTGGGCAGCGAACCGCTTATCCATCCAGGACACCAGCAGAGTCAGCCCGATGACGATAAAGGTGACGGCGGCAATTCCGGCGGTGCCAAGTGTGGAGATGCCTACGGCATGAGAAAGGTCCGCCGAAATGCCGGAGGGTGTGAAGCTGGCAGCAGCCATGCCAGTGTAATGCATGACGGGGATCGCGGCACCCATCACGACGGCTCCGGCTAACTTTTCCCAGCCGATCCCCTTTTTCTCATCTCGGAAGTGAAAAGTAATCCAAAGCGCGGCGAGAGAAATCAGAACAGCGAGCACGACGGACAGGACGAGGAGAAAAGAATTAAACCGGCATACGGCAGTTAAACGCATGGCTGCCATGCCTAGATAATGCATGCTCGAAATGCCCGCACCCATCAGCACACTTCCAGCGAGTGCTCGGAACGCACCCATTTTCGGTCGGCTCACCACGCCCAGGGCAACGACCGAAGCGAGAATGGCCGCTAGCAGGGACAGCAGAA
>DASYBJ010000371.1:0-4188 GCA_036500845.1 Acidobacteriaceae bacterium | reverse complement strand
CTTGATGAAGCATCTCGAGTATGGCAAGGGCTACCAATATGCGCACGACGTCGAAGAAAAAGTTGCAGATATGGATTGCCTTCCGGATCGCTTGCGCGGGAGCGCCTTCTACCATCCTACGCAACAGGGCCGCGAGAAGGTTTTAGCGCAGCGCATGGAGGAGATCCGCAAGATCCGCGCCAGGAAGCAGGGCCAGAGACCCCCGGAATCAGTCCCCGATCGCTAGGCCCGTTAACAGGCCCTAGTCTGCATTCCGCGCAGTTCCGAACAAGAGCTTTGCGCACGCCACCTATTTCACGAACCAACCTGCGACTCGCCAATAACCTTTCTCGAAGGCAAGAACCACAGTCTCAACCGTCTGCTTCTTGTTCGCGAAGTCGGAACTGTACTGCAAGACAACATACTGGCCGATTGGTTGACCCTGGAGAGACGTAGAGTAGGTCGCATCCAATAGTTTGCGCGATTGTTTCGCGCCCAGAGGCGAGCGGTCCCTTTGCAGATCCTGTACAAAGGTGGGCTGCGCTGCCTTAGCGCGAAGCAACCCCGATGTGTAAGCGTAACTGTCGGCGAAGCGGTCTGCATCAAGGTAGCCAAGGAAGCCCAGGGCTTGCCTTTGTGCCGCCTGTTCTTCGGACGCATGGGGATCGGGAGCGGCGCTCTGTTGATTCTGTTGCTGAGCCGGCGGCGCGGGTGAGGCCGGTTGCTGGGCCCGAACGGCTGATGATGAAAGAAGACAAGCTGCTAAAAAATACGCAGCCGCATGACTTAAATAGAAACAAGAACGATGCATGGTCTGAGTTCTGTTTGAGAAGTTGCTTCCATCCATTTTGCGACACGGGCCCGACGAGAGGCGCAGATGCCGCCACGGAGTTGTCGCCCAGCGAGAGTTACGGGATGCCCGAGCCGTCATACTCCACCACGTTGATAAGAACCATTCCGTCAACGACGGGCCGCTATTGCGCGTATTTCACGGAACAGCCATAGGGCCGCGTGTAGGCCGTCGCAACCGGTTTGCCTGACAGTGCTTGTGACAGCGCATCGGAAACGTAGTTCTTCGATTTCTTGAGATCGGAAACCTCGGTGGTCGGGTGATCATCAATCGCACCGTCATAGATCAGCTTGCCTTCGGGGTCGATAATGAACATCTGCGGAGTGGTCTTCGCCCCGTAGAGGTGGCCGATAGCGCCGGCGGGATCGAGGATCGCTGCCGTGGGATCAGCGCCAACTTTCTTCATGTAGGCATTTTCCTGCGCAGCGTCGACATATCCTTGCTCGCCGGGCGCGGAGGAGATAATCGTGAACCAGACCACGTCTTTCGCCCTCCACTCCTTTTGCAAGCTTTGCATATTGCCGCTTACGTAATGCTTCATTGTGTAGGGACAATCGTGGTTGTGCCACTCCAGCACCACATACTTGCCGCGAAACTGAGAGAGCGTGTGGCTTTGGCCATTCGAGTCAGACCCGGTGAAGTTGGGCGCCTGGTCTCCGACGCGGACCGCGTGCGCGACGCAGGCGAGGACAAAGACCGCAGTGAAAACAAGAGCGATTGAAAAGCGCTTCCGCATTCCTTACCTCCTCCGTCTTGAGCCTTAAGGGCTTTGTTGAGTGATATGGCGAGCCTCAGGCCGCCACTTTCTTTCCAAGTTCTTACTGGGGCCGAACTCCTGCCGGATCGATGCTAGAGCTTCGCCTGCAGTTCATTGAGCGCGCTCAAGACAATGCCTGGGGTTAAGACTTCGGGAAGAACCTGCGCCGGCGCGCCCGGTGCATAGAGCACGTAGGTTGGCACGCCGCTGCGGCCGAGCTTGTTGAGGGCTTGGGCGATCTCTTCATCGTGGCGTGTCCAGTCGGCGCGCATAAGCACGATGCCGGATTTTCGCAGGCGCTGTCGAACATCTGTACGATCGAGGACCACTCGCTCGTTGACCTGGCAACTTAGACACCAAGCGGCGGTGAAGTCGACAAAAACCGGCCGGCCTTGCGCCCGGTATTTGTCGAGAGCGACCTGACTGAAGGGCTGCCAAACATCCTGATTCCCTCCCCGGCTAACCTCCGCGTTTGCGCTCGATGCTGACACTCTCTCCGGCGTCATAAAAACGCGCATGACATAGAGCGGGACGGCGACGGCTATTGCGATCACGAGCAGGGCGGCCAGTGAAGCCGAGCGACGAGCGGGCCAGCGGCCGAGGATCCATCCGGCGACTGCCAAGACGAGGAACGCCGTTAGCAAGCCGAGCATTGCGTTCGCACCTGCAGCCTGCGCAAACAGCCAAACTAGCCAGATTACTGTCGCGAAAATCGGCACTGCCGTGAATTGCTTGAAGATCTCCATCCAGGCCCCAGGACGCGGAAGCACGCGGGTCCATGACGGGTTAAGTGTGAACAGCAGATAAGGCGCGGCCAAGCCGATCGCCAGCGCTGTGAAGACGCCAAATGCCACCAATGCGGATTGCGCCAGGGCGAAGCCGATTGCCGCTCCCATGAACGGCGCTGTACATGGTGTGGCGACGATCATTGCAAGCACGCCCGTGAAGAAGCTGCCTGCATATCCTCGCTGTGCAGCCAGGCTCGATCCGGCGCTGGTGACGGTGAGGCCAATCTCAAACATTCCCGCGAGCGAGAGACCCAGGAAGAAGAGCAGCATCGCGACGATTGCAATGAAGCTTGGAGATTGAAACTGAAATCCCCATCCCAATTGGCGGCCGCCGGCCCGGAGCGCGAGCAGGACGGCGACAACCGTCCAAAAAGACACCAGTATTCCAAGCGCGTAGACCAAACCATGCATCCGAAGACGGCTTCGATCTTGGTTCGAAGATTCGACGAGTGAGAGCCCCTTCAGGAACAGGACCGGAAAGACGCACGGCATCAGGTTAAGTACCATTCCGCCGAGAAAAGCGAGAGAAGCGAAGCGGAGAAAGTTCGTCAACGGCCCGGCTGTCAGCGGTGCAGACGCAGTAGTTTCCTTAACCGGAGGAACTCCGCCGGGAGTAGCCTGCACTTCGTATGCTGTCCCATCGGCGAAGCGAACAACGCCACTCAACTGCGCCAGCGGTCCGTGAAGATTCTCGTCTTTTTTGAGCGAGATCTCCAGACCGTTATCGACGGCTCGCACCGGTTGTGGCGCAACGTTGTCGAGTTGGCCCTGATCGAGCGGGAAGAATTGGGCGGATGTACGGGGCTGGCCCCCGGACCCTATCAGAGCTAACGTAAAGCCGGAGGCCGTCTTCGCGAAAACAGCTCGCGCAGCGGTTGGAAGGGGCTGAGGCAAAACCGCGCGAAACCGGTCGAAAAGGGCGCGGGCGGTAGGATCCGGAGGCACAGGTGCGAGGGAAACCTTTAATGGAAGAGCCAAATCGGCTTTGCCGGGAATGCAAACTTCACGGCAGACGAGCCAGTCAACGTGGGCCGTGAGTTGCTCGCTTCCTGGCGCCTTCAGCCCCTGGGCGGCGTGCAGCGTCATTGGAAAGAGCACTTCATTCTCGTACCCGAAGTCCATCAAGGGTCCAAGCGGCAAGCGTTGCGGCGCCGGAAACTGAAGAGGATCAGCGGTAAGTCCTCGGGGCAGTTTCCATTGAATCCGGGGCGGCTCGCCAGAGTCTCCTGCATTCCTCCAGTAGACGTGCCAGCCTTGATCGAGCAGAAAGTGAAGTCCGATTTCAGTGCTCGCACCGGGCTGAATGGTGCCGGAGAGTGGAACCAGGTCGACGGTGAGATGCAGAGCATGTACCGGCCCCAGAACCGGTTGGTTCGGTTGAGAGCTGGTCTGGACCGAAGCCGAAGCGAATCCGCCGACCAGAAGCACGAGGAGGGCCAGCACACCACCCCAGAACGAAACGCTATGGCGCGGCGAACACATGGAATCCCCTCTCCTATTGTAGACGGCTTGAGCAGGTCGAGGTTACAGCATCCAAGTCGACTTTTGTAGGTCAACTTAAGCTTGCTTTTTGAGCACGCTACTCGTCAAAAGCTGGTTCTTGGACCGCGAGATGACCTCTGGCTCCGAGAGCCATGTGTTCCTGGAAGATGCAATGGTCCATTACAACTTTGACGCCCGCAGTCTCGGCGCGCTGGGCGGACTGTTGATCGATAACTCCCTGTTGCAGCCATAAATACGGAATTTTAAGGCGGATAACGTCGTTCACGATCTCGGGGACAAACTTCGGCGCACGGAAGACATCGACGAGGTCG
>DASYBJ010000370.1:0-12899 GCA_036500845.1 Acidobacteriaceae bacterium | reverse complement strand
GAATCTGCATCAGGAGGGCGCAACCATTTGCATGGTGACGCACGATCCGCGTTTCGCCCGCCACGCAGAACGCAATATCCACCTCTTCGATGGCAAAGTGGTCGCGGAGGGCGATGCATTGGAAGAAATATTGGAGTCGCGTTGAATTAGAGCCACGTTAAGGGGAAAGTCGTTGGGGCAGGGGTGAGAGTCGCGGGGTCAGGACGAAAGTCGTTGGGTGCCCCGGCAAGCTTGCTTGCTGGGTTCGAGGTTCGCGAAGCTAACCTCGGTCTTTTCGCCTATACCCTAGACGACCGCCTGAGTATAGGGCTGTGGGTTTGAAAATTGGCCCCGTCCCCCAGGATCTACCGATTCGTGTTTCCCATCGTTCCCTGCGGGACGTTTGTACGCGCTCCTTCGAGGTTGTTTCGCCATGCTTGCTTCATTGCTCAATGACGTCCGTTATGCTCTTCGGCAGTTGCGCAGGAGCCCGGGCTTTACCGTTACTGCAGCCCTGACCCTCGCCATCGGAATCGGAGCGGCGACTGCTATCTTCTCCCTCATCTGGAGCATCATGCTCAAGCCCCTGCCGGTGAATCATCCGGAACAGCTTTACAAGATGGGCAAGAAAAACGACTGTTGCAATTACGGTGGCATGCAAACGGATTGGAGCATTTTCTCCTATGAGCTCTACACCTACTTCCGCGATCACACCCGTAGCTTTGACAGTCTAGCTGCCGTTGAATCAGGTCAAGATTGGTTTAGCATGCGGCGTGAAGGTGATCGGGGGAAGCCGCAAATCGTCGGAGCGCGCTATGTTTCCGGAAACTACTTCTCCACCTTGGGAGTTCCGATGCTGCGGGGACGCGCCGTCACTCCGGAGGATGACCGGGAGGGCGCGCCGCCAGTTGCGGTAATCAGTTATCGATTCTGGCAGCAACGCTTCGCACTGGACCCGTCGCTCGTGGGCGGTACGCTGTTGATCAATGGCAAGGGCGTCACCGTTGTCGGCGTCACCCGGCCCGAATTCTATGGTGAAAAACTCAGCAGCGACCCTCCGTTGCTGTGGATACCCGTTCACCAGGAAGCGAACATCACCACTCGGTTGCCCCACCTTGGGAATCCGGACCGGCACTGGCTCGACATCGTCGGCCGCGTTCCGCCCGGCACCAACCTTGCCAATCTGGAGGCACAGCTTAACGTCGAGCTCAAGCAGTGGCTGCAATCGCGCACAGGTCAAATGCGGCCCGAAGAGCGTGCCGCCATCGGCCAGCAACGGAGCGAACTGGCGCCTGCCGCGCAGAGCGCGAACAACATCGGCGACCAATACGGGCAGGGGCTCAAGTTGCTGATGTATGCCGCCCTCGCCGTGCTCTTCATTGTTTGTGCCAATGTTGCCGGCTTGATGCTGGTGCGTGCGACAGCCCGCAAACAGCAGATCGCAGTGTGCATGGCCTTGGGCGCCCGACGCTCCGAGGTCGTGAGGCAGACGCTTGCCATCAGCGTCGTCATTGCTCTGATTGGCGGCCTGGGAGCACTGGCTGTCACGTATGCGACGACCAACATGATGCTGGCTCTGGCCTTCCGCTGGGCGGAATATGTCCCCATCGATGCATCGCCCTCACTGCCCGTTCTGGCCTTTGCCTTCTTGGTTTCGCTCATCACTGGAATTGTTTTCGGCGGTGCACCGGCGTGGTTCAGTTCACAGGCCAACCCAGTCGAGGCGCTGCGTGGCGCAAACCGCGGCAGCACACGCGATGCCAGCTCCGGGCCGCAGCAAGCACTCGTGGTTCTGCAGGCGGCTCTGTCAGTTGTGCTGCTCTCGACAGCGGGCTTGCTCATCCGCAGTCTTCAGAATCTTGAGCATCAGCATTTCGGATTTCAAACTCGGAATCGCGTTATCGTCGGAATGGATCTTGCAATGGCTGGTGTCAGGCGCGAGGATCTCGACGCCTTCTACCAGCGCGTCCGCGAGCGGCTGGGGCGGATTCCAGGTGTGGCCGGAGTCAGCTACGCTCTTTATTCTCCGATGAGTTTCAACAACTGGTCGACCCACGTCTTCATTCCAGGGCAGCCCGATCCGAAACCCGATAACGACTGGTACCAGGCTTCCTACTTGAGCGTAGGCCCGGACTATTTCAATGCCATTGGAGCGACGATCGAACACGGTAGGCCGATCACCGAAGAGGATAACGATCACAGCCGCCATGTTGCTGTCGTGAACGAAGCCTTCGCTGATAAGTATTACAAGGGCGGCGCGATTGGCCGGCATTTTGGCATGGACCCGGAACTGCGCTCGCAATTCGAGATCGTCGGCGTCGCGGAAGACACGAAATATAAATCACCCAACGAGCCCACGCCACCGATGTTTTTCCTCCCCATCGCTCAAACTGTTCAGATCGCGCACGAAACGGATCGCAAAGCCGAGGCGACTCTTCACTACGCGGGCAATCTCGTTTTGCAATTCCAAGGCAATGGCGGGGGAATGGAGCAGGCAGTGCGTAGCGCCATGGCCGACGTCAACCCGAATCTGGCGCCGCTCTATGTGCACACCTTCGACGAGCAAGTGGGACGGAATTTGACCAGCGATGAGCTCCTTGCCCGTCTTACCTCGCTCTTCGGCCTGACTGCCCTCGTTCTCGCGTCGATTGGTTTATACGGTGTGACCGCATACTCCGTCGAGCGGCGCACGAGCGAGATTGGCATCCGAATGGCCCTCGGCGCCGACCGGATGGCGGTCCTCAAGAACGTAATGCGCCATGCCATGGCACAGGCGCTGCTCGGTTTGGCCATCGGCATTCCTCTCGCGTATTCCGTGGGGCGCTACCTCGTGGGCCACGTCGATCAGGTAGCCGCGTCCGGTCCCGCCGTTGCCACTGTGCACATGTATCAGGTAGCTGCATTCGATCCCGTCATTGTCGCTGTGTCGGTGGCAAGTTTAGCAGCTGCGGCGGCCCTCGCTGCTCTGCTGCCCGCGTGCCGTGCTGCCAGCGTCAATCCGATTGAAGCACTGCGGACCGAGTAGCACACCGAAAGGACAAGGATGATCCGACTCAAGAACATCGAACGCAGTTACAAGACAGGCGCCGGACAGACCTGGGTATTGCGCAGAATCAACCTCGACATCCACGCCGGAGAATTCGTCACAGTCATGGGTCCTTCGGGGGCAGGGAAATCGTCCCTGCTCAATGTGCTGGCTCTCTTGGATGATCAGTGGCGCGGCGAATACTGGTTTCACTCCGAGGCGGTGCATGCCATGAATCGCAAGCAACGGGCCGAGGTCGCCAAGCGCAATGTGGGGATGGTCTTTCAGAGCTACCACCTGCTCGACGATCTGACCGTCCAGGAAAACATCGATCTGCCGCTCTCCTACAAGAACATCCCGCGTCCGGAGCGTCAGGGGCTGGTTGCCGACACGCTGGACCGCTTCAACATCGTGGCTAAGAAAGACCTCTATCCCAACCAGCTCTCAGGGGGTCAGCAACAGCTGGTCGGGGTCGCGCGCGCCGTGATCCACCGGCCCGCGCTCTTGCTCGCCGACGAACCTACCGGTAACCTTCACTCTTCTCAGGCCCAGGAAATTATGGAACTCTTTCGCACGCTCAATCAGGACGGGACGACTATCGTGCAGGTCACGCATTCGGAAACGAACGCCGCCTACGGAAGCCGTATCTTGGAGGTCCGTGATGGATGGCTCATCAACGACACCGCAACACAGAACGCGAATCAGACCCCGGTGGAGAAGGCATGAGAATGTGTCTGTCGCAGGGAGCACAGACCTCCGCCTCCGCACCCGTTTCCAGTCCCCACCCGAAAGGCCCGCTTTTTTCTGAACCCGCAGAAAAGTCTGGTCGGAAACCACGGAGTTCCGCTCCAGGATCGTCGTCCGAGAGCAAGCTGAGAGTTCCAAATTTTTCTCGAATGGTCTTGTCTGAACCCGAAGAGAAGAGCGGGTGCCCCATTCTTCGCACAGTGCCGTTCCGTGCGAAGGGTGGGAAACCACAAAAGCTGGTAGCGATCCTATGCGCAGCTCAGCTGCTGTTCCCCCCAGGCACCTTCGCACAATCTGGCGCACAGCCCCCGACAGGAATCTCAAGGGTCACGCCCTTCGAAGTGCACATGCCGAAGTCACTCAATCCCTTCGCGCCATACATGCCCTCCAACGTGCCCGAGCCGAACCTGAGCAACTCGCCGCGCCTCGACCAGCTGATTCGCGACGGTAAACTCTATCTGTCTCTCCAGGATGCCATTGCGCTGGCGCTTGAGAACAATCTCGACTTGGCAATTGCCCGCTACAACCTGCCTATCGCGGATACCGACGTTCTCCGCACCCGGGCTGGAGGGTTCTTTCGCGGAGTAAATGCAGGAGTCGTACAGAATACGCAAGGCGGAACGAGTGCAGGCGGTGCAGGAACAGGTGCTGGTGGCACTTCAAGCGGGGCGGGCGGGGCCGGTTCGGGCGCCGGCGGCCTCGTTCAATCTACGTTGGGTACAGGTCCGCCGGTCAGCTCCTACGATCCGCAGATCCAGAGCACGGTCTACCTTCAGCATGCGACTCAGCCTGAGGTCAACCTCATCAACTACGGCGTGCCGCGCCTGAAATTCAACACCGCAACGGTCAATGGCAGCTTTCTCCAGTCTCTTCCCACTGGCACGTCGTTTGAGTTCGACTTCGACAACCAACGTCAAACCATCAACAGTCCATTTCAAAATCTATCTCCGGCACTGACTTCCTATTGGCAATTCACACTCCGCCAGCAGCTGCTCTCGGGTTTTGGGCTAGGGCCGAATCTGCGCTTCCTGCACATCGCGAAGAACAACAAAAACATCACTGACCTTGCCTTCAAGCACCAGGTCATCATCACTGTCACTCAGATCGAGGAAATTTATTGGGATCTCGTGAACGCCTTCCAGGATGATCAGGTAAAGACCTCCGCTCGCGATTTTGCGCAGAAGACGCTCGATGACACCAGAAAGCAGTTTGATCTCCAGGCCGTGCCCGCCATGGATGTGATGCGAGCCGAAGCCGAAGTTGCCAGTCGAGATCAGGATCTGACTGTGGCTAGGACTACTCTCCAATTGCAAGAATCCCTGATCAAAAATGCAGTCACGAGAAGCCTCGACGACCCGATCCTGGAGGAGATGCCGGTGGTTCCGACCGATACCGCGCAGACAACCGCGAACCAGACCTTTCCGCCCGTCGAAGACCTCATCAATCAAGCGCTTAAAAACAGTCCGACACTCGCTGAATCGAATCTAAACCTGGAAAACCAGGTCATCAGCCGCAAATCGGCGCGTAACAATCTTCTCCCGGCATTGACACTTCAGGCCTACTATGCGGGGCAAGGTTTGGCGGGTCAGCCCAATCCAACGTACAGCCGCGGCCCGAATCCAGTATCGGTGCCGACTGATTGGCCCGGGGCGGCGAACAATGCCTTTGACAATTCGTCCCCTAATTACTATGTCGGCTTGAACCTGACGCTCCCCTTGCGCAATCGCGTCGCGAAGGCCGACCAGTTTCGCTCAGGATTGGAGTACAGCCAGAACGAGCTCTACGCGCAGCAGCTGAAGAAGCAGATCCGTATCAACGTCCGTAACGCGGAGTATACATTGGAGCAAAGCTCAGCCCGCGTCGCCGCCGCTACCAAGGCGCGCGACCTGGCTCAAAGGACCTTTGACATTACCAAGCAGGAGCAGCAGCTAGGTGCCGGCTCCATTTATCAAACGCTGACCGCCCAAAGGGACCTCTCGGTCGCGGAATCTGCATTGGTGACTGCCGAAACCACGTACGAGAAGGCAAAGGTCGAGCTCGACCAGGTGACGGGCGCGACTCTCGAGCGGTTGGGCATCTCAATCGACGAGGCAAAAAAAGGTATTGTGCCTCAAAGCAAGCTCTAGTATGCGGCGAGTTGTGCGAAACAGCTCGCCTTGATTCTGCCGCTTTTCTCCAGAATGAGCAGTCGGAGGGTCGGAGGCAAGCGGCAGCCGCTCAGAAGCGATATTCTGACGGACTGGAGCGTTAACCACGATCTTCCTAACCGTCGCGAAGCGATGAACGGCTGCAGGAGCTTTCACTGCATCAGGGTGAATCAGATGGCAAGCGAAACGCAAGCTGTGAAAGAAAATCCGGTGACCCGCACGCAGCACGAAGCACCCAAGATCCTTGCTGCTGACGATCAAGGGCCGATCCTTGACACGATCGATCTACTGCTGCGCCACGAAGGGTACAACGTAACGACCGTGCGCTCGCCCGCCGAAGTCCTCAATACGCTTGCAGGCGAGAGCTTCGACGCGCTCCTCATGGATCTCAACTACACACGCGATACGACTTCGGGAGAAGAAGGGCTGGATCTTCTTGCTCGCATCAATGTCCAGGATAGCCGCCTGCCGGTCATCGTGATGACGGCATGGGCAAACGTGGATCTGGCGGTCGAGGCGATGAGGCGCGGGGCGTGTGACTTCATCCAAAAGCCTTGGGACAACACTCGCCTTCTCACCATCCTGCGTACTCAAGTGGAACTCCGGCGCGCCGTGCGGCAGGCGGAGATCCTGGAGGCCGAGAATAGGTTCCTGCGAGCGGAACGCAGGCCGGAGTTTATTGCGCAATCCCCATCCATGCAGCCTGTGCTCGACTTACTGGCTCGCATCGGCCCCTCGGATGCCAATGTATTGATTACTGGAGAGCACGGCTCCGGTAAAGAGATCGTCGCGCAAACCCTGCACGCACTCTCGTCGCGATCCACACGTTCGTTGGTCGCAGTCAACACCGGTGCATTGCCCGAGGGGACCTTCGAGAGTGAGCTCTTCGGTCACGTCAAGGGGGCTTTTACAGACGCACGAACAGACCGCATTGGGCGTTTTGAGTTGGCTGACGGAGGCACACTGTTTCTAGACGAGATCGCCAATGTGCCCTTGCGCCAGCAAGCCAAGCTGCTTCGCGTTCTGGAGACGGGGGAGATGGAACGCGTTGGATCGTCTCAGACCCGGCGCGTGAATGTGCGCCTTCTCTCAGCTACCAACGCCGACCTGCATGCCGAGTGCGCTGCCGGACGGTTCCGCGAAGATTTGCTTTTCCGCTTGAACACGGTGGAGATTCATCTGCCGCCGCTTCGCGAGCGCCGCGAAGACATCCCGGCCCTCGCCGCACACTTCCTCCAGCGTTATGCTGTGCGTTACCGTAAGCCGGTTGCCGGATTCGAATCCGGAGCACTCCAGGCAATGCTCCACTACAGTTGGCCGGGCAATATCCGCGAATTGGATCATTCGATTGAGCGCGCGGTTCTCATGTCCCGATCGGGACGGATCGAGAGCGCGGATCTCGGCCTCAATCAGAGCCGCCCCGCTGCTCAGAACCTAGAGGAGTTGAGTCTTGAAGCTGTTGAGAGCATCCTGATCAGGAAGGCACTCTCACGTGCAAGCGGCAATATCAGCCATGCGGCGGAGGCCTTAGGGCTCAGCCGCGGTGCTCTCTATCGGCGGATGGAGAAGTATGGGATCTAGAGCTCCTGCGAATTCCGGATCGAGCGCTGCAATAGGTTCCGAACCTACAGAGCAGACCCGAGCGCGCGCCGCACCCGGCTCCGGAAGCCTCGCCTCTGCAATGCTGAACAAGAATCCTCGCCGCGGCGAACAGAAACCCAAGGCGCCCTCGCGACCGCCAAAAAATCGAACTCTATCCTTCGAACGCCGGATTTACATTCTCTGTGGATTGCTCGTCGCTCCCGGACTGATCCTTTCTCTTCTGCTGCTATGGAAAATGAAGACTCCCTGGCCGGTTATGGCCGGACTTCTGGGATTCATCGCTCTCCTGTTCCTGATCGTGATGGGAACGCTGTCTGAGCAAATCGTTCGGCCATTGCAGACTTTGGCAAACGTCGTTGCCTCTCTCCGTGAAGGAGACTACTCGTTCCGTGCTCGGAATTGCACTACCGGTGATGCTCTGAGCGAAGTGAGCCTCGAAATCAATCAACTCGCGGATATGATGCAGGGCCAGCGGCTCAGTGAGCTTGAGGCCACAACACTTTTGCGCAACGTGGTCCGTTCTATGGACGCGCCGGTGTTGGCCTTCGATCCAAAGAACGTTCTCCGATTGATAAACCCGGCTGCCGAGGCACTCCTGGGGATCGTCGCCGAACATGCCCTGGGTCGAGACGCAGAGGAACTCCGGCTTGCCGAACTTCTCGACCAGCCGGACCAGGGTGTGCTCGTTCTGGCGGGCAAACGCAATGCTGATCGCTGGATGGTGCGCCGGTCGACCTTTCGCCAGAGAGGCGTTCCGCATACCTTGTTGATTCTCTCTGACGTGAGCGCCGCGCTTCGAGAACAAGAGCGCGAAGCATGGCGGCGGCTCATCCGTGTGCTCGGTCATGAGATCAACAACTCTCTCACGCCGATCAAGTCGATCGCGGCAACCCTCAGGTCACGAACGCAACCTACAGAGATGACGAATAGCCCGGATTTCGATCGTGCTCTCAGAATCATTGAAAGCCGCGCAGATTCCCTGAATCGCTTCATTCAGGCATACCGCCAACTGGCGCAGTTGCCGCAACCAGCCTTTCGGCGGACAGCCTTGCGACCGCTCTTGGAGAGAGTGACTGCCTTGGAGACCAGGGTTCGCGTCCACTTCGAGCCAGGCCCCGATCTGCTCCTCGAGATGGATGCGGACCAGATCGAACAACTCATGATCAATTTAATACGCAACGCCGCGGAGTCCAGCCTTGCGAGATCCGCTGAGGACAATCCCGGTCAGCCGGGCCAACATCTGCCACCTGAGGTTGGAGTCTCCTGGAAACTCGAGCGCGGGTTCGTCGAGATCGTAATTGTGGATAACGGAATCGGCTTGAGCAATCCTTCGAACCTGTTTGTCCCGTTTTACACGACAAAGGCGGGTGGCACCGGAGTGGGCCTCGCCTTGGCGCGCCAGATTTGTGAGGCGCACGGTGGAGAGATTTATCTCAAGAACCGCCTGGATCGGCCCGGCTGTGAAGCTCACGTCCGTTTTCGAATGTCCGTCAAAGATTTAGAACAGTAAGCTTCGCGAGAGCGGCAGGCCGTTGACTCTAAATTGGTGCATCCACATTCTGATCAATCCACATCGATTCCAGCGTCCGGATTTTTTGAGCCAGAAAGCTTACTTCTCGTGCTGTCAGCTCTTCGCTTTTGGCTCGTGCGATCTCATGCTCTAGAAAGCTAAATGCCGGCTGGATATCCGCGGGGAAGTCGTCGATGCGCAGGCCCTTCAGGTAATCCCACGCTTGAAAAAGAAGAGTCGTGTCGCCTACATGAGGTCCTTTGATGGAGAGGATCCCTGCAGCGCGCCGTAGTCTTTCGTGAGCGTCGAGTCTGTCCATGACCATAAAAAGTCTTACACGGAAATGTCGAAAATGCTCTACAACGGAAGTGAGTTGACCCTGCCAGGAGGGTGGCAAAAACTATGCTTATTGGCGAATATGTTCTTGCCCGCCAGTACCTAAAAAGTGACACTTTCAAGGTGGCAAATATTAATTTCCTGCGCGGGAACATTGCAGGAGCAATCTCTTCTGAAGTCCGGATCGAAGAGAATTGGCAATTGGGCCCCCTTTTGGAAGTCGAACGGGCCCGCCGCTCGAGGACCCTCGAATGCTCTCGATGACAATAGGGCACAAAGCCGGCGAATCAAAATAATATACTTTGGAGAAACTACGAGCGGTGAGGGAGAGTAGAAGGTGAATTCCGCGCAAAGTTCAGAGGGAAATGGCGGCCCGGATCTCAACTTCCGTCTGCATATCCAGGAGTTCATCCGGGAACAGGCCCGCCCTGTTGAAAAGTTCGGACATCAGCCGAGGCTCTACCGTCTTGCAACTCAGATTGGCTGCGGCTCTGTTTACGACGACGATGTCGTTTTCGCCGCTGCGTGGCTCCATGATCTCGGAGTATTTGTTGGGCATCGCCCGGAGCAGGTGGAGGCTCTCGCAGCGTGGGATAATGTCCGTTACGCGATGCAGCAAGCACCTTCTGTGCTCCTTCGTGCTGGATTTCCGGAGGAGAAGATTCCCGCCGTTCTCGATTCCATCCGAACGCATCAGCCTGCGGCCAACCCGGAAACGATCGAGGGCATCCTTCTTCGTGATGCCGACATTCTAGAACAACTCGGCTCGACTGGCATCTTGCGCGTCGTCGCGAAAATTGGACGAGATACGCGCTACTCGACATTCACCGATGCCGTCGCTACATTGCGCAAGAATTTGGCGCAGTTACCTGGAAAAATTCGTCTGGACCGGGCAAAGGAGATAGCTCAGCCAAGGATAACTTTGCTGCAGCTCTTCCTTCGAGAGCTTGAGGACGAAGCTCCCGGCGATCTCTTCTGAACCTGGTTTGATTTTCGGACGCAGTGGCGAGTGCAGTTGTTGATCTTCTTAATCGATTTCGGTTAACCTCCATAGCAACGATCTTGTGTTTCGCGTCTTGTACCATCTTGTGTTTTGTGTTGCTGAGCTTGTGCGTTGTTCACCGATCTGTTTTCTCTCGTAGAAAAACAGCAAACACGGGCGAGTGTTTCGAGGGCTTTCTAAAATGAGGCTGGATGGGAAGAGAGTCACAGTTTGTGGCGCTGGAGGATTCATCGGAGGGCACTTGGTTCGTACTTTGCTCTCAAATGGCGCTGATGTGATCCGTGCGGTGGATGTGAAACCACTCGAGGATTGGTATCAGGTCACTCCAGGAGTGGAGAACCTGGTTCTTGATCTCAAAGAAAAAGAAAGTTGCCTGATCGCAGCCGACGGGGTCGAGGTGATTTTCCAATTGGCTGCCGACATGGGCGGCATGGGCTTCATTGAAAATAACAAAGCTCTTTGCATGCTCAGCGTCCTGACAAACACGCACATGCTCATGGCAGCTCGGGATATGGGCGTGGAGCGATTCTTCTACGCTTCCTCGGCTTGCGTTTATAACGGGGACAAGCAGAAGAACCCTGAGGTAGTTCCTCTAAAAGAGGAGGATGCTTATCCCGCTCTCCCGGAGGACGGTTACGGTTGGGAGAAACTCTTCAGCGAGCGGATGTGCCGTCATTTTGAAGAGGACTTTGGACTGCAGTGCCGGGTCGCCCGATATCACAATGTATATGGACCCCTCGGAACCTGGACCGGGGGCAGGGAAAAGGCCCCCGCTGCGATCTGCCGAAAGGTTATAGAAGCTAAGGTTTCTGGCAAACATGAGATTGAAATTTGGGGAGATGGTAGACAGACTCGCAGCTTCATGTATATTGATGACTGCACTTTTGGCACACACGCCATCCTGCAAAGCGAAATTCACGAACCCGTAAACCTGGGGAGCAGCGAACTAGTTACTATCAATCAACTGGTCGACATTGTTGAAGAGATTGCTGGCGTTAAGCTCAATCGGAAGTATAACTTAAGCGCACCGAAAGGTGTGAACGGCCGCAACAGCGATAATGTGAGAATCAAGCAGTACCTTGGTTGGGAGCCTTCAATTCCTCTAAAGGAGGGATTGACTAAAACCTACCAATGGATTGAAAGTCAGATGTTAGCAGCTGTGTAGACCACCGGGCAGTCCCATCCTGACAACTACGTTCTTGGGAGTAAGCCATGAGGGCAACGGAATCCCCCCAGTTCCGGTCTATCTTAGGGATAAATTTTTTCGTGGGAGATGCTATTCAAGCCGTCCAAAAAATGAAAGATGGGGGGCTCTTAGTCGTGCCCGCGGCTCCTGCTCTCAAAAACCTGCCCCACGATGATGAATATCGGAAAGCACTGCTCGGGGCCGATCTGGTCATTACAGATAGCGCGTTCATGGTTCTAATTTGGAATTGTCTACAGCATGATTCCATTCGCCGGCTCTCAGGCCTGGAATATCTCTCCGCCCTGCTGAAACAATCAAGCTTCTGTGAACGCAACCAAAGCTTCTGGATCATGGCCAATCCGGAAAGTGCTGAGATCAACCGCGCTTGGCTACGCGAGCAGGGTATCAATCTCACCGCCGAAGACATCTACATGGCGCCCCTTTACGGGAAAACGATTCATGATCCAGCCTTACTCGAACGTATCAAGGAAAGACGCCCAAGACATATCGTAGTAACCATTGGCGGCGGCACTCAGGAGCGGCTGGGTCTTTATCTTCGGCAGCAGCTCGATTACTCTCCGTCCATCCACTGCGTAGGCGCTGCGATTGGGTTTTTGAGTGGCGACCAGGTGCATATACCCGTTTGGGCCGATCGGATGTATCTCGGCTGGTTGTTACGCTGCGTGTCTGACCCTAAGCGATATCTGCCGCGGTACTGGGATGCCCGGAAGCTTCTCCCACTCATGGTTCGCCATCGTAGCAGCTTGCCTGAATTCACAGAGCAGACGGCCAACTGAACTCCCGTCGGGCCCCTTGCAACCGGTTACTCCACTTCCCCTGAGCGAGCACCCGCTTCGCTATGCCGTTTTCACAATTGGTGTAGTCCAGGAATTGGAGTCCGAACGCGGCTTTTCATCAAGAAAAGCTGCACATAGCCAACTCTGGCCAGATCACAGTAATTGTGAAAACGCAATAAGAAGTTGTCAGCTACACGTCTGGATTTTTCCATCAGGGGCAGTGAACAAATGGATGACATTTTTCGCCCCGGCTGTTGATGAAAGCACAGATAGGGGACGACAGCATGTCTTTGCTGTGGCCGGTCTGCTTTGGCATCATGAAAAATGGTTCGATATGGCGCGTTACTGGGAGCGGTGTCTTTTGAAGCACGGCCTTCAATACTTTAAGACAAGCGAATACCTAAAACTATCGGGTGAGTCCTCGCGCTTTTCGCGATTACCCCCGACCTTCAGGACGTCAAGCAGCTCGAGAGATTTTTGATGAGCTTGCCCAAATCGTACGGACCTCTGGCGTAAGCGGATTAGGGCTTGCACTTGACCTCGCAGGCTGGCGATTGGCTTGGAAGA
>DASYBJ010000369.1:0-23275 GCA_036500845.1 Acidobacteriaceae bacterium | reverse complement strand
GGCTCTCGGCCAGGAGGATGTTCTCGTTTCGATGGAAGCGGCGCCGATCAATCCATCGGACTTCATGCTCGTCCGAGGCATCTACCACGTCCGGCCGGCCTTCCCATTCCCGGTAGGCGTGGAGGGCGTTGGCCGAGTCATTCAAACCGGCTCGAAGGTTGATGGCGCTCTCCGTGGCAGGCGAGTCCTGATCCTCCCGACATATGAGCAGGGCACTTGGGCGGACCAGGTTGTCGTGCCGGCGCGAAACGTCGTGCCGATGAGCGACGACGCAGATCCACTGCAACTCTCGATGATAGGGGTTAATCCAGCTACCGCCTATCTCTTACTGAAGCGATATGCCTCCCTGATGCCAGGCGATTGGATCGGTCAAACTGCAGCCAACTCAGCCATGGGACAGTACATCCTCAAACTGGCAAAGCTCGCGGGAATCAAAACGTTGAATATCGTCCGTAGGGAAGAGGCTGCAGAGCAAGTACGGCGTTTGGGAGGTGACCGCGTCGTCCTCCAAGGCGACAACCTGGCCAAGGATATCGAGGAGGCTCTCCATGGGAAAAAACTTAGCCTGGTCCTTGACCCACTCGGCGGAAGCCCTGTGGGCGAGTTGGGCAAGTCGCTCAACAGGGGCGGCTCGGTTGTCATCTACGCCATGGACAGTGGGCAAATCCCAGCCTTCTCGCCCAAGCACTTCATCTTCCTTGGTCTTAGCCTTCACGGATTCTGGCTCGGCGATTGGATGCGCAATGCACCCCGCACAGAGATTCAGGAGATCTACCAGAAGCTGGGCGACCTGGTAGCTGATGGAACCCTCTCCGCCGAAGTGGAGCAGGTCTACCCGCTCGACCAGTTCAAGGCAGCATTCGAGCATTCTTTGAAATCGAATCGCCGCGGAAAGATTCTATTTCAGTTTGGCGCGCACTGATCGATTCAAAGAACGCTGTCCGTGACTCGCCCAGAACTCCGAAACCCGGAAATCTTCTCCGCCTGCATGATATGGAGGTTAAGTAATCGATCCTATTGGTGCCCGGAGGGAGACTTGAACTCCCACAACCATTTAAGGTCTACGGATTTTAAGTCCGCTGCGTCTGCCGATTTCGCCATCCGGGCTTCCGGAATTGAATACGGGCCGCAGTGGTCTCCGCGGCTCGCTCGACATCAATCAAGCCTATCCTAACAGCCCGCGGTCTTTCCATGGTTTGACCGCTTGATTGCTGGTAGCATCATCCGGTGCGCCAAAACCACTCCGCAACCCAGCGCGATAATGAGAACAGTCCGCGCCCTCTGTTCGGCGATCCTCGCCGACCCTAGACCTGTAGTGAGTCGGATCGAATGCTGAAAGTGCGCCACGCCAAGCGATGGTGGATGGCAGCACTCGTCTTCGCCGCCACCGTTGTCAACTATCTTGATCGTCAGACTCTCTCCGTAGCAGCTCCGGTCCTGCGCGAGCAGTTCCATATGAGCGACACCGGATATTCAAGAGTGGTATCCGCATTTTTGCTCGCCTACACTGTCATGAATGGCGTTTCTGGACCGCTGATTGACAGACTAGGTACGCGCGTCGGATATGCACTCTGCATGGCTTGGTGGTCTCTGGCCTCGATGCTGCATGCTCTTGCGCGCGGCACTGTGAGTCTCGCCGTATGTCGTTTCTTGCTCGGGATGGGTGAGGCAGGGAACTGGCCTGCCGGCGTCAAAGTGGTTGCTGAGTGGTTCCCTGAACAGGAGCGCGCGTTGGCATCGGGGTTTTTCAATAGCGGTTCGTCCGTCGGGGCGATTCTCGCTCCTCCGCTGATCGCCTGGATGATTCTGCGCCATGGCTGGCGGAGTGCCTTTGTCGTTACTGGCCTTGTCGGCGCGGTTTGGCTCGCCGTGTGGTTGAGTATCTACAAGATGCCTACGGCAGAGAGCGCCACTGCTCAACAGTCAACGACGGCTGCGCGTGTTCATCGTCCCGTCGCCAAACTCTTTCGCACGCGCTTCGTGTGGGGATTCACCGTGGCCAAAGCTTTCATCGACCCCGTCTGGTATTTCTATATCTTTTGGTTTCCGGAGTATCTGAAAGAAGTGCGCCACTTCTCGCTTGCGCAAATAGGGGCGCTTGCTTGGATTCCGTTCGTGATCGCAGGGTTAGGCAACTTGCTGGGCGGACTGGTCGGGGCGCTGTTGCTTCGTTGGGGAGTGTCACCGGCAATCGCCGGCAAGCTTGCATCGACCCTTTTCATCCTGTGCATGTTGGCAGCAATCCCCGCCGTATACGCGCATAGCCCCTTCGTCTCGATGGGATTTGTCTCGTTAGCAATGATGGGATATACCGGAACTCTGGCTAACATGCTTGCCTTCCCATCCAGCGTCTTCCCAAAGGAACTGGTCGGGTCGGTGTATGGCATCGCGAGTATGGGCGCGGGATTTGGCGGAATGGTGACGACGCTGATCGCCGGCTGGGCGATCGACCATTTCTCTTATATCCCCGTCTTCATTGGCTTCGGGCTACTGCCGCTCATCGGTGCATTACTCATCTGGACTCTGCTCGGTCCGCTTTCCAAGCAAGCGTTTTGGGACCAAGCATAGAGCTCGTAACGCGCTCGCCTTTCGGTATCTCTGGATCACAAGATCCTCTCCGCATGGCGGAACGAAAATCTCCAGCAAAGCTGATCGCCCAATTTGCGGCTAGGAAAATGTATTGTCCTCCTCGGAGAAATGCAAGCGACGATACGTCCCTGTTCGCCATATGCGACCGCCGTATTAAATTGTGAGATATATCGGCGGAATCAAAAAAATCAAAGGACCAAAGGAATTGTGCGCGCGGGTAGAAACTAAGAAAACCGCAAGCTTCACGAGGCCGGCGCCGCCACGGGTTCGCGCTGCCGGATCCCTTCGCCGATTGATCCTTGGTGGTCGAAGTGCTTATTGAGCCAAACAATCATCTGGCGCTCCCAGTCGGGAACATCTGGAATCTTGTGCCAGCCGCCCGTCCCATGTTTACCGCCGGGGATCCGGATGATCTCGCACTCGACGCCTACCTTCCTTAGGGCAGCTTGTTGATTGGTGGCCTCGGTGAACGGAATGTACTCATCCTGGTCGCCAAGAATCAGAAGGAAGGGCGGTGCATCTTTGCTGACATAGGTGATCGGCGACGCTTCCTTGATGGCCTCCGTCTCGCCCTTCTGTTGGATCAATGGATCGAGCAAAGCATGCACATCCTGATTCAGTGGAACAGTCGCAAAGCTGCTTTGAGCGAAAAGCGTCACCACGGCCTGCACTTTCGCGCTCTCCCGATCGATAGGGTCGGCAGCTTTCGGGTCGCCGGGCGCGTTCAGCAGTCCAACCATGTTGCTCAGGAAGCCGCCTGCCGATCCGCCAACCAAAGCGATCTTGTTCGGATTTGCATCCCACTTCTTCGCGTTGAAGCGAATGTACCGAATCGACCGCTCTACGTCGTACACCATATATGGATACGGATACTGAGGCGCCAGCCGGTAGTTAATCGAGAATACCGCGTAGCCGGCTGGTGCCAGAAAATCGGCGCAGTAGGCCTCGCTGCCACTCTTGCTGTTCCCTCTTCGATAACCACCGCCATGGATAATGATCGCAATCGGGTGCGGCCCCGGCCCTTTCGCGGCATAGTAGTCCATGGTCAGAGTCTGCCCGTCCGCAACTCCATAGACCAGACCATCCTGGGTAGGGGTTCGCACGGTGTCGGCCATCGCACTGGAAATCGCAACCAATGACGCTAGAATCAGCGCGGAGAATCCCAACACAGCCTTCTTTAGAGAAAGATTCATCAGAACAGTCAACCTCCATGCGAATCAGCTCAACGATATCAATTCTCGCAAAGGTCAAGAATAGCTAGTGCGGAGACACTGAAGAGAACAGCGGACCAAGCCTTTCCGCGAGTGTCGGATGCGTAAGCACCATGTCACGTAACGCAGTGTAGGGTAGCCCAGCGGCCATCGCAACTTGCACGGGAGCCATGATCTCACCGGCTCCTGTACCGAATCCCGTGAATCCGAGAATGCGCGTCCGCTGCACAGAGCTCATGGGAATCTGGGCAAGCTTCTATGAATCCTTCGAACGCCGACAGGGTGAGACACTCCCTGTGCTCATGGACCCTGAATTGGCAAAGTTGAGGAGTAAAGCAGATCCCTCGACTGCGCTCGGGATGACGTTGCGGCCTGCGGGCAGTGACTGCGAGATGTCGGCCGGCCCTTTTCCATTGGGCGGTCGTATGAGAGCCCATCGCTAGAGCGGGCCTGAACGAGTCAGAGGCCAGGCAACCAGGCAACACGGCACTTGCCGTCCGGTGGTGACTCGATTCCTCTCCGCCAGATTGTCGCGGACCACGCGAAAATCATCAAAGGCGATATGTGTGTGATGAAAGATTGATGAATATTGCCGTTGCGCTGGTTCAAAAGATAATCCACGCTTTTGGGGACTACGATTGCGCGTCTTCGATACTCTTAAGAGAAGGAAAGAGGTCCTCGGATGAAAACTTCTGAGTCAAAGCAGGTGCTCACCGCCCCCTCACCCGAACCACTTGCCGCTGAGGAACTAGAGAAGATCAACTCCTACTGGCATGCTTGCAACTATCTCAGCGCGTGCATGATCTATCTGCACGACAACCCATTGCTGCGTGAACCGCTGCGTCCCGAGCACATCAAGCAGCGGTTGCTTGGCCACTGGGGATCGGATCCGGGGCAAAGCTTCGTCTGGGTCCATCTGAACAGGCTCATCAAAAAGTTGGACCTGAATATGATTTACATCTCCGGACCCGGACACGGAGCTCCCGCAACACTCTCGAACGCGTATCTCGAGGGAACGTATTCCGAGATCTACCCTGATAAAAGCCAAGATGTCGTGGGCATGCTGAAGTTCTTTCGTCAGTTCTCCTTTCCTGGCGGAATCGGCAGCCACTGTACACCGGAGACGCCCGGTTCGATTCATGAAGGTGGTGAATTGGGCTACAGCCTGTCGCACGGGTTCGGCGCCGCCTTCGACAACCCTGACTTGATCGTCAATGTCGTTGTGGGTGATGGCGAGGCAGAAACTGGCCCACTTGCTACTTCCTGGCATTCCAACAAATTTCTTAATCCTATTCGCGACGGAGCCGTTCTACCGATCCTGCACCTCAACGGCTACAAAATAGCAAATCCAACGATCCTGGCTCGCATTCCGCACGAGGAATTGGAGAGTCTCATTCGGGGTTACGGGTGGACACCCTACTTTGTCGAAGGCGACGAACCGCTCGACATGCACCAGAAGATGGCAGCGACGCTCGAGGAATGTGTTCACCAGATCCATTCGATCCAAGAAAGAGCTCGTGCAGCCGGCACTTTCGAACGCCCCCGCTGGCCCATGATCGTCCTTCGAACCCCGAAGGGCTGGACCGGCCCGAAGGAGGTGGATGGGCACAAGGTCGAAGGCTTTTGGCGGGCCCACCAGGTCCCAATTCTTGATGTCGCTGAAAATCCGAGTCACCTTGCCCAACTCGAGGCGTGGTTACGCAGCTATAAGCCGGAGACGCTGTTCGATCAAGCAGGGAGGCTTGTACCTGAGCTCCAGGCACTTCCTCCAGAGGGTCGCCGGCGCATGAGCGCCAACCCCCATGCAAACGGAGGCTTGCTGCGCAAGCCGTTGCGCCTGCCGGACTTTCGCGGCTACGCTGTCAAGGTACAAAAGCCTGGCACGGAATATACCCCTCCCACCGAGGTCGCAGCGCGCTATTTGCGCGATGTGATGCGCGCCAACATGACAAACTTTCGTGTGTTCGGTCCGGATGAAACTGCCTCGAATCGTCTGCAAGCGATTTACGAAGCAAGCCGCAAGACGTGGATCGCGGAATTTAAGCCGGAGGACGCCGATGGTGGCGAACTTTCCGTCGATGGCCGCGTGATGGAGATGCTTAGCGAGCACACACTCGAAGGCTGGTTCGAGGGCTATGTGCTGACCGGGAGGCACGGTTTCTTCTCCTCCTATGAGGCCTTCGTCCACATCATCGACTCGATGTACAACCAGCACGCGAAGTGGCTCGAAAAGTCGAAGAAGGAACTCACCTGGAGGGCTCCGATCTCCTCCATCAACTTGCTGATCACGTCGCTTGTCTGGAGACAGGACCATAACGGTTTCACGCATCAGGACCCCGGCTTTCTTGATGTAGTTGCGAATAAAAGCTCGGACGTGACGCGCATCTATCTTCCCCCGGATGCGAACTGTCTCCTGAGTGTGGTTGATCACTGCCTCGCAACCGAAAATTACGTAAATGTGATCGTGGCAGATAAGCAACCGCACTTGCAGTACCTGGACATGGATAGCGCGGTGAATCATTGCACCAAGGGAATCGGAATCTGGGAGTGGGCGAGCACCGATCGGTGTGAAGAGCCCGACGTCGTCATGGCCTGTGCCGGAGACATTGCTACGATGGAGGCGTTAGCTGCTACCGAAATTCTGCGTCAGAACTTCAAAGACCTCAAGATCCGCTTCGTAAACGTAGTGGATCTATTCCGTCTCGAGCCGAGCACCCAACATCCGCATGGCCTCACCGACCGTGACTTTGACTCGCTCTTCACTCTGGATAAGCCGGTGGTCTTCAATTTCCATGGCTATGCGTCGCTGATTCATAAGCTCACGTACAAGCGCCAGAATCACGACAACCTGCATGTTCGGGGGTACCGCGAGCGAGGCAACATTGATACTCCCCTCGAGCTTGCGATACAGAACAAGGTGGATCGTTTTCATCTTGCAATCGATGTCATTGACCTTGTGCCGCGGCTGCAATCCACCGGAGCGCACGTAAAGGACTGGCTCAAGGACCAGATCAACGAGAGCATTCAGTATGCCTATACCAATGGAATTGATAAAGCGGAGATCCGTAACTGGACCTGGTCTTTGTGATGGGTACATCGGCCGATGGGCTCGTTCTCGCTGTCAACAGCGGGTCTTCCTCTTTGAAGTTTGGGCTTTACGCAGCTAAGAATGAAGAGGAAATCGCTGTCCTGGAAGGCGGTGCTGACGGAATAGGACAGCCTATCGGCCGTCTTCGTATCGAAGATGCTCAAAACCAAGACCCTCAAAAGAAGGTACTGCTCGACGAGAAGTACACACTAGCAGGTCAAGGCGAAGCTCTCGTCGAAATCGTGCAAGCGGTCGGCAGATTTTCGAAGGCAAGCCCCGTCGCGGTGGGACACCGGGTCGTGCACGGTGGTCCCCATCTGCGCGAACATATTCGCATCACGCCCGCTGTGATCAAGACCCTGAACGAGTCAGTGCACTTTGCTCCCGTGCACATTCCAGCCTCCGTTGCTTTGATCAGGAAAGCGGAGGAGCTATTCCCCGACACCCCGCAGTTTGCCTGTTTCGACACTGCGTTTCATGCAACACTGCCCGCCGTCTCGTTTCGCTTCGGCCTGCCTACGGAGCTGTATCGAAAGGGAGTGCAGCGGTTCGGATTCCACGGATTGTCATACGAGTCGATCGTACGGCGGTTAGGTCCTTCCATTCCTTCTCGAACCATCTGTGCTCACCTGGGCAACGGTGCAAGCCTGGCAGCGTTGCGCGATGGCCGCTCTGTTGATACGTCGATGGGGTTGACGCCTACGGGCGGTATTCCTATGGCGACCCGCTCAGGCGACCTTGATCCCGGTGTATTGCTCTTTCTCATGCGTACCGAGAAATTGGGAGCGGACGACTTAGAGAAGCTACTGAATCATCAGTCCGGCCTCATTGCGCTTTCCAACGGAAGATCCGATATGCGTGAATTGCAAGATGCCGCTGCCAGGGGCGACGGTGACGCGCTCCTTGCGGTGAACGTCTTCGCCGGTGCGGTGCGCAAATTTATCGGTGCCTATGCCGCGGAACTAGGAGGACTTGATTTGCTCGTCTTCACTGGCGGCATCGGCGAGCACAGCTCGTACGTGCGAAAGAGCATCCTCGAGGGAATGGAGTTTCTCGGTCTCAACGAGCCCAGCCCAAAAGTCAAAGTGATGAAAAGCGAAGAAGAGGTCCAGATCGCAAATCACTGCCGGCGTCTGTTGCAAGCCTAACTAACTGCATACCCGTGTCCATGTTTGTTCATAATGCGCTACGGGTTTCTGTCGGGGTGAATGCTCTGACAACGAGGTGGCGCGCTTTTTGGGTAGCTGAGTTTTGTTCCGGCAGAAGTTGCAGATCGGGAATCTTGATGCATGCTGTTGTGGTCTCCCACCCTTCGGCTGAAAGGCGCATCCGAAGAATGGGGCACCCATTTTCGCTGCACTCCATGCAGTGCGATTATCGATGCGTGCTGTTGTGGTCTTCTCACCCGCACTTCGTACAGGTGCCAATACAGATCGGCATCGCTCAGTTGATGTTAGGTTTGTTCTCGCGACGGTTGCAGACTAGTAATCTCGATGAACGTTGTGGTGGTTTCCCAACCCATTTCTCTGCGCGTCGAGCGCAGAGCGCAGTTACCGTGCGTACATCGGATAGTTCCTCAAGTGTACGTACTATCTCGACGATTCGTTTCGCCTTCTCACGAGGCCATTGTGCGAAAGCGGCGCAATCGAGAAACTTCGCGGCTACTTCCTCATAAGACATCGGATTCGCTGGGTTTCCTTTTGCCACATCGGCGCGCCCGGAAATCACCCGGCCGTCTTTCAGCTTTATCTCGAGGATGGTTGTCATCTTGTTGTACCCCGCGGCCTCCGCTACAGGATCCACTCCAAAGTCCACTTTCCGGATCATCTCCTGAACTTCGGGACGATTCACGACTTGGTCGGTGAATTGATTCAGACCGGCCTTTCCGTAGAGAAGCAGGACGGCCATGCAGAATTCCATGCTGAATTTTGCTTCGAGACTGTTTTTGGGATCGTGATGAATTAGGGCCGTCGGGAAATTTCGATTCGCGCCCACTCTCACCCGTTCCACCTGCTCCGCGGTGACGTTGTTCTCGTGGACGAGACGAAGCATCTCGGTCATGCCGGGATGCGTGAGGGATCCCGACGGGAACGGTTTGATCGAAACACCCGGGAAAACGAAAGTCCAAGGCTTCCCTAGCTTATCCATGATCGCAGTGGAATCGAATCCGCCTCCTTCCGCTTCGAAGAATCCTCGCGGTGCTTCGAGGATGTCGTCCGCAGCCGTCCATCCCAGTGACGCGAGGTCCGCTGCCACAACACCGCTCTCGGCGGCGCGCCCCGCGTGCAATGGCTTTGTCATCGTGCCAAAGTTCTCGCGCAGTCCCGCGGCTTCACTGGCGCCGATCCCGAGCGCCGTCAGGACACGCGGCCGGTCAAACCCGTAGAGCTTTGCCGTAGCCGATGCGGCGCCTAGCACGCCTACGGTTCCTGTACTGTGGAACCCGTCTTCATAATGCCGTGGAGCGATTGCTTCTGCAATCTTGCACTCCACTTCCACTCCGACGTTGTAGGCAAGAAGGAGCTCCTTTCCAGAGATCGACCTGGCCTCTGCTGCGGCCAACGCCGCGGGAAGTACTGGAGCGGTCGGATGAGTCAGCAGCCCATACACGCGATCCTCCGCGACAGCGAGCTGCGTGTCATCGTAATCGTCAGCATGGATGCCGATGGCATTCGCGAACGCGGCAAACCGCACAGGAGCCTTCAACGATGAACCGATCACGGTGGCTCCGCGGGACCCGCCGGAAACGAAATCATTCGAGCCGAAATCATTCGAGCGAAGATAGGTCCGAACGATCTCCCCGGACTTCGCCACCGAGCCGCACAGCGCCAGTCCTATGCCGTCGAGTATCGACTTCTTAGCTAACTCGAGTACCTCGGTGGGGATATCAGCATAACGAGTCTGCACTATGAAATCTGCGACATAACTCGTCACGTGAGGTGTAGTGTGGGATCCATTCTTGTCGGAAGTACCTGCCGCCTTGGCTATCGGCATATGCACAATGCCATCGAGTCCCCACTGGCCAGCGATGCAAAGGACCGCGGATTCGATGAGCGTGCGTCGATTCATGGATGTGCGGCACCTGATCCGGTCGCGTGCGTAAAGCCTATGGGCGAGCGTACGATGCCGTCAACCGTTGTTACGCTCAGCGGAGACTCGCAGCAGCCGTCCCTGACCCCGGGCCGCTCAGCTTGATCGGTTGAACAAAGGCTCCATTCCCAGCCGAATCCCATACAGCAAACCGAACCCATTTCTTACCCTGAGCCTCGAAGGGGATCTCGAAATGATGCTTGCCGAATGCCGGCAGGTCAGTAACCGAAATAATCTTACGGTCCGTCTTCTCTCCGTCTCCCCAGACGACTTCCGCAAACTCTAACGGGAAGGTCCACTCCACGTCGGCTGTGATTGTCCGCTGGTTACCCGTGCCCTTTACGGAGTAGGAGGAAATCAGCACCTCGCCTGAACTTACGAAGTAGTTGCCAGCCATCATGGCGTCGATAATCGGTTTCCAGTTGTCGATGCCCGGTGTGCCATCGACCTTGATATAGCTGACCGGATTGTTGGCATAGAAATCGTCTCCGGGTCCCTGCTCGTATGTCTCCGTGATCGCGTCCATGTATTTG
The DNA here is from genome assembly GCA_036500845.1 of Acidobacteriaceae bacterium. GTDB lineage: Bacteria > Acidobacteriota > Terriglobia > Terriglobales > Acidobacteriaceae > PALSA-350. The sequence continues at coordinate 12,764 of DASYBJ010000369.1, read as the reverse complement.
GGTGGCGTTGGCTGATCCGCAACCCAGTTATTCATATCATCGAACAAAGGCATGCAACGATAGTCAGAAAGCCGTTGCTCGGATCTGTCGACGCCCATACCCCAACGGAAACCGATTCCGCGGTAATTGGCATCGCGAAAATAATCGGCGTCTTTAAATGCTCTTGGGTACCCCGCGGAGGCCTTCGTATCAGGGTGGGGCATGAACAGAAGCATGTCCTCGCGGTGTGTCATCTCCATTAGATCCGCGGGACTGCCAATGTGATAGACCTTTCCGTATTTAGGAACATCCTCGACCAGTGGTTGCCCGGAATCACGTTTGTTCGTCCAGTAGACAGGATGCGAGATGAGAACATCGTTGTGCCCGCCGATGGGCCCCGTAAACAGCTCTTCGTTTGGCATCACCAGGAAATCTCTGCGCGATTGAAGTCTTGCCATCTCGTAGTAAAGCGCTTGGGTTTTCAAGCGCACATCATCGGGCACGTCGAACAGACTGCGGGTTGTCGCTCCTGCCGGATTTTGCCGCGGCCCGATCCTCGTGGTTCCAGTAGGCGCAATACCCCCAGCCCCGACTGGCCCGAAGATGTTAATCCCAGTCGCGCGCGCCAATTCAAAATCGGGAAGCACATTATCCAGGCCGCCGACCCCGAGCAATCTCGGCACCGGATTGGTATGGAAATGCCTCGCCATCACCCAGTAGCCGGACAACGCCTGGTAATGATCGTTGCGAGTATAGGCAAGTGCAGATTGAATCGCCGCTGCGCCATCGCCGGCATCGATCAAGAAATATACCGGCATCCGCTGCCAGGTTCCGGGCCGGGCATTGTAGAGTGCAAAGTTTTGCCGCCGGTCTTCCGGACCCCGGCCGGCGTAAGCGGGATCCTCTTCGCTCTCGGCCTGCCGCACGCCGAAGGAAAATGACGAGTCGCTGTCTTTGCGGAACCAGTTGTACCCAAGATTTACAGAAATCTCTCGCGTCCAGAAAAAATTGTGCGGTGGAGGAAATGTCGCGATCGATCCACCCGTGCTCTCCACCGCCAAGACCCGGTTGGCTGCCCGCACAGCGGCTACTTTCCGGTTGACCGGACTCGCGAAATGATGGTCCTGCCATGCATTCGCCGTGTCGCGCCAGACCGCCCGTGATCCTGGCTGAATTTGGATTCCGTCCAGGCCTGCATCGTATTTGTATGCCACTGACTCCTGGTCGGTCTTCGCGATGACTTCTTGCCGGATCAGAGCTGTTCCTTCATACACGGTGTACTGCAGACGGCCGGAGAAAATCCCCATCTCCACTCCAGGGAATGAAATCTCCAGGCGCCTTCCATTGCTTTTCACCTCGCAGTTGGCCGCGTGATAGCTTGCGGTTGCCCGCTTGATCTCCTCCGGCTTACGCGGGAGACCAGGCTGATTCGTGTTCGGAATCCCGTTCGGCGGTGGTGTCGAGTTTCCATGGGCGATCTCGTCTCCTGGGACTCTTAGTGGTGCGTCCCAGAAGGCATCCCACTTATAGTGATCAAGAGTCTTCTGAGTTACTTCGCCCATACTTGCCTTCAGGGCGGGATACGCTTCCTGGTCCAAGCGACGGTAGCCGGAGATCACGCGAAACTCGGGAGTCAGATTCGTCGCCAATGTTTTCCACGTCCTACCATGGTGGCGAACCGAAATCCCCTCGATCGTGGGAGTCCCACTCGCAATTGTGAATTCGAGTCGTAGTTCCTGATCCTTCTCTGCGCTCCAGGTGACCGCCAGGCTATCGCCGCTATTGACCGCGCTGAGTCCTGGGACGGGTTTATATCCGTCAAGATTACAAAAAGAAGAGCTTGCTTGAACGCTGGGTGCGAGCAATACGAAGGCCACGGCGGCGAAAGCCGGCCTCACAGATTTTCTCGATAGAGGTCTCATTGTGTCCTTTCAGAGGGGCCGAGGAGCTGTTGTCGCTTGTGCATATACAGTCCTCGATGGCCTATGAGCCGAATGTATGTCCGCGGCGCTCACGCCCTACAGCGGCCATGATGGAGGCGAGAATAAAAACACTGAGCGCTGTAAGCGCCATCGCGGAAGCGTAGCTGGTTCGTTGCGCGTAAACCGCTTCGATGTACACGACCGAACTGGCCAGTACCCCGGCGCTTTGGTAGGCGAATCCCGGAAGAAACGCTCGTACAGAGTTCGGCGACAACTCCGCCAGGTGCGCAGGAATCACGCCCCACGCGCCCTGAACCATGAACTGCATCAGGAATGCGCCCAGGATCAGCAGAATCTGGTTCGGAGCAAAGGCCCAGAGCGGAACCATCAGAATGCCAATGACAAACGCAGTGATAATCGCGCGCCGTCGTCCCCACGCGTCGGAGAGGTGGCCGACAATGATGCCGCCGATGATTGCGCCGATCCCAGAGAAGGCAGTGATCGCCGACCGCCTCTCGGGGCTGAAGTGCCACTGGCGCTGTAGAAACGTGGGGTACATATCCTGGGTACCATGCGATGCAAAGAGCATCATTGTCATAAACGCCAGCAGATATAAGAACAGCCTCCAATGAGAAACAACTTCGCGGCATTGCTCACCCCAGCTCGTCGTTTTAGCCCGTTCCCATACTTCCGATTCCTTAACGCGAAATCGGATAAAAAGGACCAGAGCGAAGGCGGGCAAGCTCCCCAGAAAAAAGAGCGGGCGCCAGCCCAGGCGCCCGTATAGGAGGAAAAAGCAAACGGCTGCCAGCACGTTTCCCGCGGCATAGCCTTCTTGAAGCAATCCGGAGAGCATCCCACGCCTTCCGGCTGGTGCCTTCTCCATAACCAGCGATGCTCCTACCCCCCATTGACCGCCCATCACAACGCCAAAGAGGGCCCGCACCACGAGTAGAGTCCGATAGCTGGGGGCTAGTCCGGTAAGAATCTCAGCCACGGCAAAGAATCCGATGTTGATCATCAAGGGAATGCGCCGGCCATACCGGTCCGCCAACATCCCGAACACGAATCCCCCGACCGGTCGAAAAGCCAAGGTCATCGTAATGACTAGCGCAACGGCGGAGTCGGATTTGTGGAAATCGCGCGCGATCGCCGTCAAGCAAAACGTCACCAGAAAGAAGTCGAAGGCATCGAGGAGCCAGCCTGAAAATCCGGCCACCATGGCCGCCCGATGACCGCTCCCGATGTTGCCCTCCTCCTCAATCGACAGCACATCCAGCTTCCCATCCGAGAAAATGTTACCGGTTGGCATAAACGAACCTCGGACTCCAGCGATGAAAACTCGCCAAGAATAGCAGGAAAACTGCAGGCGGCAACGAGATGAGTCGAATCAACATGTTAGTTACGTGTCATAGCGGCACATGACCGTGACTGCGACCTGTTACACGCCTGTTGCTCACATCCATCCGCTTCTCGATGCCGCGAAGGACTTGCTAGGGTTGTTGCGGTTTTTATCTGGGTGATCGGTGCACGTGTCCAGTGAGGCGCACTCTGTAGGAGGGGATATGTACTTTAGGCGTCGTTGCCTGTTATTTACTGTTCTCTTGGGGCTGGGAATGACTCCGATGCCTTCGCGCGCGCAGTCGGCGCAATCTGCCAGTATCGTCGGCAAGGTTACTGACGAGAAGGGAAGTCCGATGCCCGGCGTCGCCATCGAGGTCACCAGCCCGGCTCTTCAGGTTCCGAGAGTATCCACTAGCTCCGACGAAGATGGCAATTACAAAATTCTGGATTTGCCGGCCCCTGGTGTCTACCACGTCGTCTTTTCCTTGCCCGGATTCCAAACCTTTGTACGGGATGGCTTAAATTTAAGTGTGGGTTTCGCAGGCCGAGTAGATGCGGCGATGAAGATTGGCGCGGTGACACAGACCGTCCAGGTGACCGGCGCTACTCCGGTAGTCGATACGGTGAATACCGCTGTACAGACGACTATCCCGCTAGATCAATTGGTCAACATCCCGCGTGGGGCGAACCTCCAGGAGATGGAACCGATGGTCGCCGGCCTGAATTTGGCAGGTAAGCCGGATGTCGGAGACAGCAACCTTGCGTCTCGCGCAACTACTTATACATACGGTATTCCGCTGGAGACGACCTTGGGAGTAGAGGGGATCGACACCACGGACGATCATTTCGCGAATTCTAGTATCTATCTCGATTTCTATGCCGTGCAAGAGGCAAATTTCAAGACCAGCGGCAACAACGCCGATGTCGCCTTTCCCGGAGTAGATCAGGTCGTTGTAATAAAATCCGGCTCTAACTCGTTCCACGGCAGCGCACGAGGGGACTATGAGAACCCGTCTTTTCAGAGCAACAACCTCAACGCCCAACTAGCCGGGCCGCCAAGCAATCTAAAATTCACCAACCCTCTTGCCGACCCTGGCTATTACGACTACGCCTTTGATCTCGGGGGACGCATAATTACGGACAAACTATGGTTCTATGGTGGCTATAGCAAACAATCCTTGAATACGGGAAGCGTTGGTTATGTAGGCGGACCTGGCAAGGGATGCTCGGCAGTCACCGCCTGGATCGCCTCCCAATGCCCGACAGCTCAATTGGCGGAAATCTTCTCCCATTTGCCGGAATACAACGCTAAGGTCTCTTATCAGTTCCGCCCAACTGTAAAATTCATCGGGTCGTGGATGTACGACGTGAAGTATATCCCGAACGACGGCGGTACACCCTTCACGTCGCTGCCTGCCAGCCGCTACGAAGATCTTCCATCCTGGACATGGAAGGGTGAGATGCAAATTGTTCGCCCACATTGGCTGCTCGACATCCTGGGAGGAGCGGGCAATGCGCACCCCCACTACATTCCGCAACCCGCCAGCCAGATAGGCAAATACGGCTTTACCAAGGGAACGGGATTTGCTGGAGCCCCTCCGCAGGAGGATCTCTTCAATCAGCTTTACACCGGTACGAATTACCAGGTTTACTATCACATTTATGATCGCCATCAGCTTGGCGGTGACTATAGCTATCTGCCGTCCAGTCCGATGTTAGGTGGCACCCACCAATTCAAAATCGGAACCAACTGGACCTTCGAGGAAGGTGACACGCAGGTGCTGAAGGAGTATCCAAGCGGCAACTACTTGTTGCTCTTCAACAGTCCAAACGCTCAAACCAATACACCCACCCCTGCCCAGATCACGGTCTTCAATTATCCCCTTACCCCTCAGAACCGCGTCCACACCCAATCCGTGTATGGAACGGATACCTGGTCGCTCAAACGCGTGGTCCTAAATCTCGGCGTCCGATGGGAGCGGTACCACTCCTTCTATCCGGATCAAACGACGAATCCTGGACAATTCGCCTCAGTTTTTCCGTCCCAAAAGTATCCTGGCACCACAGTGTTGACCTGGACAGACGTCGTACCTCGTGCGGGCGCCGCATGGGACGTCCGGGGCAATGGCAAGACTGTTGTGAAAGCTTCGTTTGGCATGTTTGGCGATACGATGGGCTTCCTTTATGCGAATCTCTACAATCCGGAAAGCATCCAGTCTGCCACCTATACGTGGGGCGGCCCTTGCGCACCGACTGATCCGCTTGCACCTGTTGAGTTCCCTTGCGACGTCACCCCGGCCTTCTTGTCGACTTTGCCGTCCTTGAAACCCGTTTCACGGACGGGCGGAACCAACCAGCTTCTCAATCTCAACCTGAAGCAGGACAAGACCTACGAGTATGTGGCGCGAGTGGAACGGCAGCTTGTTCCGAATGTATCCCTCAGCGCTGGATACATCCGCCATTCCATCTATAACCTGTTCAACGCGGCAACGAATGGCGGGTCTACCGCCCCCACAACTTCGTATACGGCAAATGGAATCTTAGTCGGGCACCCATACAGCAGTTACACCCTGCCTGCAACTGGTTATTCCTACACTTTGAACGGCCAGAAACATCCCGTCACCGTTTATACCTATCCCGTTGGAAGTGGAAGCACACAGAATCAGTTCCTGAACAATCCTTCAGGTCGGCCAGACACCTATAACACGCTCGAGGTTGCATTGACCAAGAATTACACCAGGAGTTGGAATGGGAGTACTTCGTTCTGGTTGACCAAAAACCACCGATGGATTAACGGCTTGGCGGGAACAGGCGTTGGCAGCCCGAATGACGATCCATTTCCAATCGATGACACCTGGAACTGGGAGGCACGCGCGAATGTCTATTACAAAATGCCGTGGGGATTGAACGCGTCTTCTTTCTTTCGTGCAACCTCTGGCACCCACGGGCAGCTAATCGGGGCCTTTGGGCCCAATCCTGTACCCGTGGCGAGCGGAGGAAACAACCAAAGGCTGAACCAAGGTTCGGTCACGATGCGCCTCGGCCCCTTCGGCCAATACCAGGGTCCTATGATCGAAGTGCTCAATCTGAAGATGGCCAAGGTCTTCACCGTAAGAGAAAAGTACAACTTCGAAGCAAACTTCCAGGTCTTCAACACTTTGAATAGCAATGCCGCAGTAAACACCAGTTATTTGGCGTCGACGTTCGGCGCTGTTACCAGCATCGTCTCCGCACGAGTATTCCGCATCGGCGGCGTGTTCAGTTTCTGAAACGGGAAAGGGGAGAACTCATGGAACGTCGTAGCTTGCTCAAAACCCTCTCTGCTGCCGCCGCGGTAGGCGCGGTCACCAACCTTGGGCGTGGGCCTTTACTCTCTGCGGAAGCCGCTTCCGGTATCGTCAACACCATCGGAGCTGGAGGACCGCTGGCCGACGCAAGAGATGGGGCGCGCAAAGGCATGCCTCCTCTGAAGATCACCGATGTCAAGATCATCGCCACAGCTCCCTCCAACTCGAACTGGACCATCGTCAAGGTGGAGACCAGTGAACCTGGGCTCTATGGTCTCGGTTCGGCTACGCACCAGGAGGTCCCTCAAGCTGCGCAGGCATACATCGAAAAGCGCCTGAAGCCCTTCGTCATCGGCAAAAACTGCGACGAGATTGACGACATCTGGCAATCCGCTTATGTGCAGGAATACTTCCGCTCGGGGCCGGAAGGCAACAACGCATTGAGCGGAATTGATGGCGCTCTGTGGGACATCCTCGGCAAACGGCTCGGTGTGCCTGTCTATCAGTTGCTCGGCGGCAAGGTCCGGGCGGCTGTGCCCCTCTACGGCCACGCCGCGGCTCTTACGATCGATCAGTTGCAAGACCAGGTGCAAGCTTATATCGAAAAGGGTTATCAGGTCGTACGTGTACAGTTAGCTGTTCCCGGATGGTCGGGGTATGGCGTTGGCGGTGCAAAAACCTCCGAGGCTACGCAGGCCTTGCGGCCGGATGGTGTTGCGCCTTCCCCGGTCTTCGATGCGGGCCGCTATCTTACTGTCACAATCAAAATGTTCGAAGCAGTTCGCGCTAAGTTCGGATACGATATCGGTTTGGTCCACGACATCCACGAGCGGCCTGCTCCCAATCAGTCCATCGAATTGTGCAGAGCAGTGCAGGAATACCGGCCATTCTATATGGAAGATCCGCTTTCGCCGGAAGATGTGGGCTGGTTCCAGATCTTCCGCCAGGAGACATCGGCGCCCTTGGCGATGGGAGAACTCTTTACCAATCGCAACGAGTGGCTGCCCCTGGTTGCCAATCGCTGGATTGACTTCATCCGTTGCCATCAATCGGCGATGGGCGGCCTGAACATGTGTAGAAAAATAGCGCATTGCTGCGAGTTCTTCGACGTGCGCACAGCGTGGCACGGGCCAAACAACGTCGATCCGGTGGGCCATTGCTACAATCTCCACCTCGACCTGGCCACTCCAAACTTCGGAATTCAGGAAGAAACATTCTTCGACGAGAAAACGCGGGAGGTATTTCCTGGAACCCCCGACATCCGCAAAGGGTATATCTACGCGAATGACAAACCGGGCTTCGGCATCGATATCGATGAGAAGGCTGCCGCTCGATATCCATATAAGACCGATTTCGAAGGTCGGGGAAATGACCGCATGCTCGATGGCACGATAGTCCGGCCGTAAGGATGCGTCGAAGGATGACTACGGACTGAACTGGCGCTGACTTTCCCCAAATGCGATAAATGTTTGGCAGTATATGGAGCGCAGCGAAAATGGGTGCCCCACTCTTCGGCTGCGCTTTTCAGCCAAGGGTGGGAAACCACAACAGTGCGCATCAAGATTCCCAAAAGCTGCTCCCTGAACGATACTCAGCTCGCCCGCTCTATTCTTGGAAGTATATGGAGCGTAGCGAGAGCGGGTTCTATCTTCGGCTGCGCTTTTCAGCTGAAGGGCGGGAAATCACAACGGTGTGAGTTGAGATTTAAGAAAGAAAACCAATTTCAGCAGACAGATTGTTCGAAGTCATTTGCCGCTAGTGCAATTCGCGGCTGAGTACATAAGTTGTCTCTGTCGGGACGTCGTCTCTGAATTTAACCTTTAGAATTACCTGGTAATAGCGGGGTACTTCTCCTCCGGCTGTTTTCTTCAGTCTGGCAACCAGAACTTTCGCAAAGTTCGGATCCGAGAACGACTGGACTGCGCCCACGTATCCGGCAGACCGGCTGCTGGTAAAACTTACGACGTCGTTATTTCGCAGCGGTCCAGGGATACGCGTAACGAGTGCGTAGGCAATACCTTCTTCTGCAGGAGCGGTCGAATAGCGGTCCGTGAATATCGCGGGCTCACCGGCTTCAGGATGGACATTCCGGATGCCGTCCATAAAAGGAAGGAACTGCGGCTCGAGCGGCATCCCGTGCAACTGCTCATCGAAGAAGAGATTTTGGACGCCCACAAACAACACGTTATTGTCGGCAAGCTGCTGCCACGAGATTTGAGTTGTCTTCACTACGGAAAAATTCTGTACACGCGGTCCAAGCAACTTTCCCAGCAGAAAGGAGACGTCGACCTCTCCATATGCGGTGTAGTACCTGCTGGGTTGGATGTCTGCATCTTTCACTGCCTTGCGGAGCGATGCCACCGACGGAGAATTAACAACGTCTTTCCATTGATTGAGAGACTTATCCCGGTAGTAGATTCCAGGGTCCGACTTCAACTCCACGAAAAGGGGATCTTCGATTGCCAGGATTAGAGGCCGCCCCGAATCGACGAAAGGGCCCCACAGCTCCTGCAAGTCGGAAGTCCATCCCGGGAGGACGAGAGCAGCCTTCCCGGCTGTACGCCAAGCATGTATCCCGGAATAGGCGCTAAGACTGATCGCTATACTCAAGCCCAACCACATCAGGATACCCAGTGGGCGGATAGGCACTCCCCGCGTCACAACGGGCGCAGGTGGCGGGGCACTCGGAAGAAAACCTGCTTGATGATCGAAAGAGGGCGGCGGATGAACCTCGGCAGGAAAGCGTTGTTCGCAAGTTAATTTGAAGCGCCCCTTCGGAAGGTCGATCAGAACCGTGTCTTCTCTGCCTTCGGCGCGATAATACTCCGCCAACTTTTGCCTGAGTCTCCCGACCTGAATTCGGACAGCGGAATTGTGGCGTGGGTCGTAAGAAGGCGGTTTTCCCAAACCGTCGATGGCGACGGCATATTCCTTTAAATGATCCGCCTCGCCCGAAACCGACTTTTCGGCCAAAAACTTCAACAGACGGCGCAGAACTTCGGAGCTGCGCAACTCATCGCTCTGAAGGATACGGTCGACCTGCGATTGAAGAACCTTATCTTCGACAATAAGCATGGCAGCAGCGGGAATATCATTTTCCGATAGCGTCTGTCAATCCAACACTCCGCCGATGAAGCTGTTTTGATACGCAGCCACAGTCGTCTATCTCTCTTCTTTTCTTCCGTGTAACCGGTCAGCAACGCGTTTGTCACCTGTTTCTGCTTCCCATCCGGATCGAATTCGGATACCAAGGAACGGCGTGCGAAGCGTGCGCACTTTTGAACTGTGATGCCGGTCCCGAGCGGCCTGCGAAACGTGCCGGGACAATCGACAAAGAAGCGGATAGAGTGTTTGGCTGGAGGATTGAAGAGATGAAAGCTCGTAGCATGCTGTTGTGTTTGAGCCTGGTGTCGGCTGCAGCTGTGGGTCAAACGCTTAACTGTGATCTCCAAGGATACAAGCCGGTCGATGGCGTAAAGGCTGAGGCAAACGGACAAGCTGTAGTCCTGACTTGGCAGGGAGAATCGAGACAGCAGCTTCGGGCTCAGTTCGCCATACGCGACGGTCAACCGGTTGTACAGGAGCTCGCGGCTCGGGGAGCCGGTCCCTGGATTGTCCTGGGTAAAAACCTGACGCCGGACTTTCAGGTGACGACCGGAAAAAGGCGCATCTCTCATACCCAGCTCGAGTTGATCAAGCAGCTAGGACTCGACAGCCCCGAACAAGAAAATATCCGGAAATGGAATACGTTTTGGGATGCTCCCTTGCAGGTTCCGGGTGGAGGAGACACAACGGACCTGCCTCGGTCCGAGAACGAGATCCGGCGGGCGTCTGTCACCTACAAATCCAGCTCTTGCCAGGTCGGGACAGACGGCGACCAAGTCAGCGTCTCTTTCGACGGCCTGGAACTGGGCGTTTTCTCCGGCAGCGTGAAGTTCACTGTGTATAAGGGGTCGAACTTGCTCCGCCAGGAGGCCATCGCCAAAACCGACGAGCCTTCCGTTGCTTTCATCTACAAGGCTGGCCTGAAAGGCTTTGCGATCGGAGCAGACACCAAGCTGGTTTGGCGGGACACGGCGCGGCTGTGGCAGCAATCGGAGCTTGGAGGAACCTGCAATACCGAGCCGGTAAACCTGCGCGCTCGGAATCGCCTGCTGATTCTCGACTCAGGCGCGGGATCATTAGCCGTATTCCCTCCGCCGCACAAATTCTTCTTTGCTCGAGAGAACGAGGTCAACCTCGGTTATGTCTACTACCGCAAAGACACAAACACCTCATTCTCCTTGGGGGCGATGCAACCGGAAAAAGGGGAAGGGTACCATCCCTGGGGTATCACGGACTCGGAGTGGAAACGTCGCACCGGGACCTCCCGCGGAGAGTGGGATAACTTTGCCCTCTACAATGCGCCTCCAGGCACTTCGCAGCACATGGCAGTCTATTACTACTTGAGCCCGCAGGGCGACCATGCAACCCAGCAAGGGGTCCTGGCTTATACCCACGATGATGTATTCAAGCCAATTCCAGGGTTCAAAGTTCTTACCGGCCACTTCCATTTCGACTTCAACGAGCAGCTCCGTGACCGCAATAACCTGGACTACATGCCAACCTGGGCTCCGGTATTTCGCGGGCTGGGCATCAACATTGTCTATCTAGGCGACTTCCATGACGATTCGGATCCTCGCGATCCCGGTCCGAAGCGCTTTGCCCAGGAGAAGGTTTATTTCGAGGGCTCCCGGCGTGTCTCCGATAAAAACTTCCTCATCATTCCGGCCGAGGAGCCGAACGCGTTTCTTGGAGGACACTGGTATCTGATGACTCCGAAGCCTGTCTACTTCTCGCACGCAGAGCCACGGCCCGAGGGCCAGCAATTTACCGAGACCGACCCGGTTTATGGCAAGGTGTACCATCTCGGCTCACCGGAAGACGTCTTGAACATGGTGAATCAAGAACAGGGAATTATGTGGACTGCCCACCCGCGGACCAAGAGCTCCGAAGGCTATCCGGAAGCTTACAAAGACAAAGATTTCTTCCAAAGTGACCGGTTTATCGGTGCGTCCTGGGAGTCGTTGCCCGTAGACCTCTCCGAGCAACGGCTTTGCGAGGTGCGCTGCTTCGGGACGGGAGACGACATGAGCAATTGGGCTCCGAAACCGAAGTACCTGATCGCGGAGGGCGATACTTACACCAAGTGGCCCGATGATGAAACCTATCCGCAGTTGACCATAAACTATCTCAAGTTGGATCGGGTTCCACTCTACAACGAAAGCTGGGCTCCGATCGTTGAGGGTATCCGGGCGGGTAATTTCTATGGCACAACAGGTGAAGTGCTCTTTCACAATTGGGCGGTGGAAGGCTCCGGCGCCAAGAGAACATATACCGCAAACATTGAGTACACCTTCCCCCTTCAATTTGCTGAGCTGGTCTGGAGCGACGGCACCAAGGTCGACCGGCAAATCATCAAACTGACCGACACAACTCCCTTTGGTACGAAGGATTTCAAAATACCCTTCGACGCAACAGGTAAGAAGTGGGTTCGCTTCGCCGTTTGGGATTCAGCCGGAGATGGAGCTTACGTCCAACCGATCGCTCTGCAATAAAGCACACGAATTTGGAGTGACCGGGCTACCTCTAACCTGTGCATCTCTCACAACGTTTGAGAAATGAGCCACAACTTGTGGTTTTGGCAAAGCATGAAGCACCGCGAAAATGCCCCCGCCTTTGGGCAAAAATGGGAAACCCCAGTGGCGTGCATCGGGATCAGTGGATCACTCACCGCACCGGCAAGAAACACGGGCAACGGTTTGCATGCCCAATCTGCTGAATTCCCAACCTGAATTCCCAACCTGAACTCCCAACCTGGAGCATCGAACTCCTGGTTATCCCGCTGAGGACCTTCCCGGCCGAATCCTCTCCGGCCTTTCGTTCCAGAGACACTCAATCAGAGAACTCAGTCGCAGTGGGTGTGGGAACTGTCGTGCCCTTCTTTGCCTCTCGAAAACCATAGGATCCTGCTGAGATATCAGCACTCGCGAGCGATGTAACCGGTCACACACAAGTTTGTTGCACGTTTTCGCTTCCCAATTCTATATGTCAGGTGCTATTCCCTCAGATGGTCAAAACGGTCATCGACACCTACGCACGTAAGTGTTGAATGAAACTCCTTGATTCAAGCTTGTTCGCTCCTCGGCTCCAAAGCTGAGCAGTCTTGAGAGAAGCCTGGCTGAGTCTACGG
>DASYBJ010000368.1:0-4488 GCA_036500845.1 Acidobacteriaceae bacterium | reverse complement strand
CAGGCCCTGAATCGAGTGGGGAAAGCCGGCTGGAAAGAACCAAAGATCTCCTTCTTTCACGTCGTCGATGAACATTGTCCCATCAGGATTGAGCACCGAGACACGCGCAGTCCCATATTCCATGAAGGCCCATTCGTCGGCTGTGTGCCAATGCAACTCGCGGAAGCTGCCTGCCGTCAACCGCATGTTCACGCCAGCAAGATCTCTCGAAGGCGGCAATTCTCGCTGCGTGACCTGGTGCGTCCAACCGCCTTCTTCCAGCCGCTTGCGTGCCAGGTCGAATGAATACCAGACCGGACCGATATCACCGTGATCTGTGGGAGGAGGTGTATTAGTATCGCGGTTCTCATTCAGCAGCACTCGATTTTCTGGACCTGGATCGCTGGAAGCGTTATCGGTTTCTGCTTTGGCTGTGTCCTCGCGTAGCTGAGCTCTGGCCGTCAACCCCTCAAAGGCCGCCGCGGCCAGAGCGGCAGAACTCACTCCCAAAAAATCTCTTCTTGACACTCCGTCGGTAGACATTTCGCCATTCGTTTGCCCCTTCATTTGACTGATCTCCTTCTTTTGGCGAGCAATTTCCAGTAGTTCGGCAGTTCGCCATTTTTCCCTTCTATCTGGACGATCAGACAGTGCAAGATGTTGAATCGTATGTTCCGCATTCAGTGATTGGCCCCGCCGAATATAACTCGCATTCGCTAAGGATGGAAATGGGCAGCACTGGGCATCGAGTGCTGCTCGCAGACTGCCTTGGCCACTTGCACGAAGGAATCGACAAGAGAGGAGTTCTCACTCTTTCTTACAGCGATCGCAATCTCTGATACTGCTGTGGCACACGCGAGCGGCTTCATAACAACGTTCCGTGACTGAGCAAGGACAACGGATTTTGGCAAAATGGCGATGCCAACTCCCGCTGCCACGAGCGCGATCGCAGTGTACATTTCACCCGTCTCTTGAACGATCTCCGGGCTGAATCCTTCTTTGGTGCACATTTGAACGACAGCATCATAGAACCCAGGCGCCCATCGGCGGCCATAGGCCACGAAGCTCTCGTTCTGGAGCTGCACAGGACGTACCTGCTCCTCGTTTGCCAAAACGTGCTTGTGCGGAAGAACGACTACAAAGGGCTCACGATGGATTACCGTCATCGTTAGCTGCTCGTGAGATAACGGCAGACGGACAAATCCAATGTCGATGGATTTACCGATGAGCCCTTTGATTTGGGTTCTTGTTCTGAGATTTGTCAGGTCGAGTGTGACTCCTGGAAACTGATCTCGGAAAGCCACGACAATCATGGGTACAACCTCCAGGGCCGCGGACGAGACAAACCCGATACGCAGTTTTCCAGTCTCTCCGCGTGCCGCTCTCTGCACACGTTCAACCGCTTGCCTGGCTCTGGTTAGAGTAGCTCTCGCTTCGGCCAGAAACACTGTTCCCGGCTCCGTAAGCCTCACGGCGCGTCGATTCCGATGTAACAGCTGAACGCCGAGTTCCTGTTCGAGTCTCTGTATTTGCTCAGTTAACGCGGATTGAGATAGGTGCAGCAGATGAGCGGCGCGGGTAAAACTCAGCTGTTCCGCCACGACGACAAACGATCTCAGGTATTTCAGCTCCACCTTAATCTCCGTTCAGTTTCTGCCTTTGCTCGCTGGTCCCCATCGTCGACAGAGCGGACAGACGAACTCAAGGAGTGCAGCAACGAAAGCAGCAGCATCTCCCGCATCATCCCGTTTGAATCGAAGGGATGACTTCTGCATTTGGCAAGGTATGAGGCGCCACAGCCAGGGAGTGCCCATTCTTTCGCGCCGTCGTTCGGCGCGAAGGGTTGGAGACTCTTGGGCCTTCCTTGTCCAAAGAATCAATAAGTTACTCTCTTCAGAGTCGGACCGTCTTTAAAGTCCACTATCCGCGGCACCCCGAGTTCTCGCGAAAGGTCGCCTCTTACAGGGCGTCATCCGCTGGACCATGACAGCACTACCAAAAGATGACAGTTGTCATGCGGAATGCCTGAGGTTTGGCACTAGCGCTTGGTCCTCACTTAATCGATCCTTGTCCAATGGCCTGGGCAGTTCCTGCAGGACCCGATATGGAGGCGAGGCGCGACACTGGTGCATATGATTGTACGGACTGGCTGACTCCGCTCGGCATCGGCGTCGCAAGAGATATTCTAAGGACGAACAAAGGGCAACTCAATGGATGAGCAGGCCGAAACAATAGAGTGGGGGGAGGAAGTAGAATGCGCGCTGCCGTCCAGGAGCGCGGCTGGCAGTGCCAGGCCGCTTTGGGCCCGCCTGCTCTTCAGCCACCATCTTTGGCTGCTCTTCAGTCTTTTCTTTTTTGCCCAACCCTACGTTCTGCACTCTTTTCGTGCTTGGGCACTTGCCCTATCAGCATGGCTGCTCTTTCTCCTGCTCTACATTGGAGCCCACACCCAACGGGGATTGAAACATACAGCCAGCCTGGTCTGCATGCTACTGCTGGGCATTTGCTACTTACCAATCAATGAGGGATCGATCGGCATTTTCATTTACTTTGCCGCTGCGGCCGCTGCTGCTGTTCGCTCCAGCCGGCTTCTCGCTTTGATTCTTTCCTTCCAGTGTTTTTGTGTGGCGTTTGAACGTTTTCACTTTCATCTTGATCCCTGGATCCTAAGCACGGGCATCCTCATCCCTCTCATCGTAGGAGTGACGGTTTTCAGCGAGGCACAACAGAGGAGATCGGATGCGCGGCTCCGCCTCGCGCATGAGGAGATTGAGCATTTAGCCAAGCGAGCTGAGCGGGAGCGCATCGCGCGAGACATGCACGACGTGCTTGGTCACACCCTGTCGATGATCGTGCTCAAGAGCGAGTTGGCCGGGCGGTTGATCCATGGGGCTCCGGCGAAAGCATCCAAAGAGATCGGCGACATCGAGCGGACAGCCCGGCACGCTCTTTCAGAAGTACGGCAGGCGATTGGCGGCTATCGCGCCGAGAGTCTGGCCGCGGAGCTCGAGCGAACGCAACGCACTTTGAGTACAGCGGGGCTGCACTTGGTCTGCAACGCTGACCCACTGCCTCTCAGACCCGCCGACGAAACTGTTCTCTCCCTGATCGTGCGCGAAGCCGTGACGAACATTGTGCGTCATGCCAACGCACGCGAGTGCCGGCTCTCCATCGAGAACCAAGGCGATCACGCGCTGCTCGTAATCTCCGACGATGGGCGTGGCGGAGTACGGCAGGAGGGCAACGGCTTGCGGGGGATGCGTGAACGTGTGGAGGCGCGCGGAGGCAAGTTCATGCTGAGCTCTGAAAACGGGACCCAACTCAAGATCCTCCTCCCCCTCGAGCAACCCTCATGAACCAGAAGCTTCGTGTGATTCTGGCCGAGGATCAGAGCATGATTCTGGGCGCGCTGGCAGCTTTGCTCGAGACCGAGCCGGACATCTCCGTCGTGGGCCGTGCCAACAACGGCCGCGAAGCTCTGAGGTGTATCGCGACACACATGCCCGATGTGCTCGTGACTGATATCGAGATGCCGGAGATGAGCGGCTTGACGCTCGCTGCTGAAGTACACCAGCATTTCCCACGTGTGCGCACCGTGATTCTGACCACATTCGCGCGCGCCGGCTACCTGCGGCGCGCCATGGATGCGGGAGCCCAAGGCTATCTGCTGAAAGACCGCCCTGCTTCGGAGCTCTCCGACTGTATTCGCCGAGTCAGCCGGGGCCTGCGTGTCATTGATCCGGAGCTTGCCGCGGAAGCATGGTCCGGAGAACAAGATCCACTGACAGAACGCGAACGGCAGGTACTGTGGCGTGCGGGAGAGGGCAAGAGCGGAGGGGAGATAGCGCAGGAGCTCCATCTCTCCGAAGGAACGGTACGGAACTATCTATCGGAAGCCATCAGCAAGCTGGGCGCAGCCAATCGGGTGGAAGCCGCGCGAATTGCCCGCGCCAAAGGCTGGTTGTAGCGGCGACACACGCGGCCCCTAGTCATCCCGGCCTCCAGGCGCCGGCTTATCCTGCGTTTCTCACAAGGTTTGAGGAGTGAGTCACAACTTGTGTTTTTGGCAAAGCGAGAAGCACCGCGAAAACGGGTGCCCCATTCTTGCCCTGTCTTTGGGCAAGAGTGGGAAACCACGGTGGCGTGCATCGGGATCAGTGGATCGCTAACAAATCCTAGGCGCAGCCAATCGGGTGGAAGCCGCGCGAATTGCCCGCGCCAAAGGCTGGTTGTACGCGGCGACACACGCCGCACGCCATCTTGATCGGCTTCCAGTCTGGCATCTCGTTCCTGTTTCCTGCCGTCTGACGCGCTAGCACTGGAGGCATCCGGTTGCCTCCAGTGCAGGCCAGCAAGATAGAATGAGCAGGGATGAGCACGCGAGAAGTTGAGAAGGCCGAAGCGGCACGGAAGAGCATCGAATACGTTCAGGACGGCATGGTCGTCGGTCTGGGCACAGGCACCACCGCCAAATATGTCCTGCAATTTCTCGGCGAACGTGTCCGGGAA
>DASYBJ010000367.1:0-2921 GCA_036500845.1 Acidobacteriaceae bacterium | reverse complement strand
TGTGAGATAAAACTCGGAAATCGTGGGCTTTAGAATTTGTCTGACGAACCCTCAACGAAATGGAATAGAACTCTGCGGGCCGTGTCTTATCTAGAGAGTCATCTATTAGACCCGAACGCAAAGAAGGTAGCTTCTTGCTCGGCCGCAGTTTCTGATCATGGCAAGCCGATTATGCAAGAAACGAATATGGCACTTCTCTGCGCTCGGCGATATCTATTGATCCTTCATGTGGGCAGCATTATGTGCGAGGAGGTATGAACGGGAGATGAGCGCGATTAGCGACCAACACATCACGGAACAGGCTCGGGATCAACAGAAGAGCCCGGAGATCGATAAATTTGTCCGGGGCTCGACGTTACGTAGCCGATCTAGCGTACACCTTGGATGGAATGGTTTTGCGATAGAACGTCACCGTCTCCCACCTGGGGAAAGGTGTGAAAACTCCTCAGACCACCATTTTATAGTCCTATGGGAGGCGCTTTCGTGCCATGGAGAACGTGCAGATCAGAACGGTCGGTTTGTTCCATATACAAGACGCCCGGGTGCGATCAGCTTGTTTACGTCAGGAATCATTGGGGCGGTACGCAACCTTAACGAAATGGAAGTAATCGTTGGCGCACTGAGTCCCTCCCTGGTCAATGAGGTTGAACAGGAGCTGGATTGGCGCCCGATGGAGTCACTCCATGATAAGCCCAATTTCCGGGACAATCGCCTACGTACGCTTCTGTCGCTTCTGATTACTGAGTCGGAAGCGGGCGGACCCTCTGGCCGACTATATGGTGACTCCTTGGCCCATGCTCTTGCAGTTAAATTTGTCCAGTTGGGAACAGCAACAAAGCCTCCGGAACAATCGATGAAGTTCGGACTTCCAGGCCATGCCCTTCGGCGTGTTTTGGAGCGCATCCATTCCGAGTTCTCTACAGATCTCAGCCTCGCAACACTCGCCGCTGAAAGCGGATATAGCCGAGCACATTTCCTGCGGATGTTCCGCGATGCAACGGCGCAAACACCACACCAATACTTGTTAAGCCTGAGGCTAGAGAATGCTGTGCGAATGATGAAGGAGCGATCCACGCCGCTCACTGATATCGCCGTCGCTTGTGGATTCTCTAGCCACACGCATTTTACGAAAGCATTTCGCTCTAAGCTTGGAGTTTTGCCAAGTCTATACCGGCGAGATCTTTAATACTTTAGCTGGAGTACGACCACTAATCTTCAATCAGTATTCGGCATTTTCCGCCGGCTTCACCCGACAGTTTTCGAGACAAGCTGGGGTCACTACACCAAAAGTAAAAAATCGTACGCTAGCGAGCGCAGAGTACGGCCGCGTTTTGGCCGACAACCGGTCGCAATTGTCACGCTGCACTCAAATCGGTTCTTCCGCACTTTCGGTGCAGCTTCAAACAAAAGGATTTGAACTAACCGTTGCCAGTCAATAACTTGGATGCTTTTCGGCAAAAGCCGAAAGTTTGATTGCCTAAATCGTACAGAGTATTGATAGAAGGGTACTTCTGCTTTTGATTGCACCGAAAGTGCGGAAGAACCCCAAAATGCGCCATTACGATGCCGTCGATCGGCCTCACCAGATAACCAGCAGCGAAGATACCGAAGGTCTGAGTCTGGCGAACCCAGTCGGGTAGGCTCGCAGCGAAGAACAATTTTCCAATCACGTTGGCAAAGAACACAAAGATGATGAAGTCGTAAAATTCCAGCGCGGCCCCAATCGATGCGAGCGCGAGGATTCAAGCTTCCGAAACTGATAATTCATGTGACGACTTTGTTGTCGTGGTATGCATGGAAGTCTCTCTGTGGTCTTGCCTTGCGATTACAATCGTGACAACAGTTCTGACTTTAGTTGACATCATTGAGCGGTGTAGGTCTTGTCAGATTTGTCTCAATCCGTAACCTGAGTGCTAGGAAACCATGGCCGCGAAACCGATTGGCAATAGAAAGCATCGGATTCCGTTTATATGGTAAACACGCAGAAGTCGGATTTATTTCCTCGATGCCGGGGCCGAATCGTCATCGTGCGAAGGGCCAAAGCTGGGGAACCATCAGCGTTCCTCTCCGTTGTAACGCGTGTCCCTGACCTGTTTTGTAAGGCAAGTGCTAAGTACGCTCAGCGACAGTTGCCATTGCAGGTCCGCCTTCCCATTATGATGTCTCCTCAAGTGTGAAAAATGGGCAATTATGCTGCTGAGCGTGACGGAAATGCCGGCATCTCATCTGCGATCTCTTCTGGTGAAAGAAAACGAACTCCGTGCTTCAGGAAGATCTTGATGGTTTCTTCCATGTCGGCCGTCGCATAGGTAACCGAGTCGGAGGGTATTTCCAGCTTCTCGGCAGGTGCCAACAAGGATGCGACGGATTTCATGAATCCGCCCGGCGTGATCAAAGCCAGCATGCGGATCTTGGGCGACCTGACGATGAACGCATGCGGTCTGCCCAGAGGGAGGAATGCGCATTCCCCTGGTCCAACCTGGAATACGTTATTACCAACATATACGTCGAGTTTCCCATCAAGAACGTAGAGGAACTCATGTTCACGCGTGTGAACATGAGGAGGAGGCTCGGTCCCGCTTCTCATGTTAGCGAGCACGAAATCGAAGGCTCCCCCTGTGTCTTCGTCTGTTGCCAGTTGGGTACTCAGGATGCCCTTGTGCCAGGTAGATATCTCGATGGATGGTGCATGTTTAAACGGCTTCAGACTGATAGTTTCGCTACTCATCTCTTCGTTGCTCCTTGTTTTTTCGCTCACACGAGCCGCAGCATAGCGTGACTTCGACAATAATTCTTACCTCAGGTGCAGGGACGAAATTGTCTCCTGCTATAAGAGGTCGGCTGAGCTGGTTTTATTCCACGATGTCAGAGATGAAAGGCATATTCGGGAACGGAGCACCCGCTGAAAGTGGGTCAGGACC
>DASYBJ010000366.1:0-30735 GCA_036500845.1 Acidobacteriaceae bacterium | reverse complement strand
AAATGCCCATAGTGAATAGGCGCCCTGCTTGCGGAGGCATTCGCTGGCCGAGCTGTTAGCGAAGACCTTTGGGGAGACTTGCGAAAATATGCCAATACTTTCTAGTGCCCGAAGCAGGCGAAATAAACTGGGAGCGTGTGTTTTTGTTTCGGCCGCCAGATCATCGACATGAAGTGGGCGTTTGGCAAGCAGATCGGCTAGCTCCAATTCAGCGGCGACCGCGAGAGCTCGGCTCTGCCAAAATCCCAACGTAAGCGCAAGAATTTGTTCATGGGGGGCGGGTGCAGGTGTGTTTTGCATCATTCTCCGTTGTTCTATCTTCAGACGTTTGTCACAAGAGGGATCCATGCGCAACATCTATCTGGGTAACACGCAGGAATCGACCTTATTCCCTCACCCATGCCTCTTTATGGCCTCGATTTAACTGCAGCAATTCATCACTCTGCAAAAGATTCCGGGAATTTAGTGCGGCTCGACAGCTCCCTTTCGCCTGCGCCGACATCTGCTCTCAGCAGACCTCATCGCCAGTTGCTCAGCAAGGCTTTTCAACTCTGGATCCAGACCGCTCGCCTGGCATTGGTCGATTGCAGTACCTATTGCTCGATATTGCCCTCAGCCCCCGTTAGTCTTGAGCCACAGAAGATAAAAGCTGATAGCGTTAGCAACTCCGAGAACGGCAACGACGATCCACGCAGCTACCTCTTGTTTTGACTTATCGTCTGGCCGGTCTTGTAAGTAGCTTGAGGCAGTACCATCATCAAACCGCATGAGGTCCCGGAATATCGCCTCAATTTCTCCCTCCTGTTCGCGTACTTCACGAGGTATATCGAGAATTGGCGAGCGCTTTGACGAATTCATTTCCTTACCTTTCCATTTACTGCACAGTGGGCCATCTCACCAAGCGATAGATGGATAGATAAATAGTTAGTTTGTTTGTTAGCTAGGTACACATGATTGTGGATCTCGGTGATCTGCATCCGCAGCGCTTCGCTGCCACCTCGGCACTTGCGTGGGAAAACTTCTCTGCTATTACGGTATTTATGTTCCATACGCTTACGACATGACTTGTATTCAACAGATGCGGAACAAGAGCGCAACCCATCTTGCGAAGCCCTAAAACGCAACCCGCACATACCCTCCAATCTGAAGTCACAACGCACTTCATATTGGTTTACTGGCGTCCAACCGTCTCTTATTCCAGATACTCAGGCCCTTAGGCCCGTTGAAGGGAAAACGCACTGGGAATACCGTCTAAAAACATAGGGTTTCTATTGAGTTAGATCTGTGCATTTTATCTTCCGTTACGTCACTCTAACGATTTCTGATGTTTGGTGTCTCCACCCCGATATATGATCAACCTGCTTATCTATTGCTTTCGGCCGGGACGAGTTGCTTCCATAAGCCGAAGAGATGTAATCATGCGCATTGGAAGTGAGCAGATTAGCACTCGGGAACAAAGTGATCGTTTATCGCCCCCAGAGCAATTAGCCGCTCAGCAGGCTCATGTATTTGACTTTGTACGTCTTAATCCCGGCGAGAATGTTTGGCTTTTGTTTTGCGGTTTGATTTGACATAGACAATGGGCTCCTGCGAACTTGGAAACTTTCTCTATTCTAATAGGTAACAGTCAAGGGCTGCTTTTATTCCCGACGCCGCTTGACTCATAGAAACCGTCATGGCAACACTATGAATTGAAAGGCCGACGATTCTCATAGAGAACGCCTTAATACAAGAGATAGCTGGCTCTCGTGCAGATAGGTAAAGTGGTCGCATTAAGGCAGTGAAGAGAAATGAGATTTATGAAGCAACGCCGGCGTTCCAGATCTCCGGCGCAGCTTGATCTTTGAGTTGGTGTCGCGCTGCCCTTAAATCGTGGACTGGCGTAGTTAAATCGCGGACAAACCGCTCAAATGCAAGAGTGGCGCCAATGGAAAACGACATCAGCGCTCGATTGGAAACTCGCTCTGGAGCGAGAGTCTGTATCCGCCACCGGCCGTGCTCACAGGCAGTTTGAACCCCAAAGGTTCAGCAAGCTCTGCTCGGTTCCCCAGACAAGATGTAGTTTAGATTGTCGCCGCTCTCATCTTGAATGCAGCGCCCAGTTCGGATCAATCTGTGCGGGGCATGTGTTCCAGCACAATGCGTACCATCAGCTAATCAGCTCTAGAGTAGCTACGAACGCACGTTCTGGTGCCTTTCATCGAACCCTAATAGATTGGGCGATCATGGCATTGATTTGATCAGGTACTTCGACCGGAGAAAAGTGACCTGATCCTAAGGTGCGAGCTGAGATTAGCTGCAGCGTAAGGCTGAAAGCGGTATAGATCGCCCCCAAGTACCTTCCACATGGATACATACTGTTCAATTGATTCGATGACTTCCGTTTTGGTGCTAATTTCTCAAAACTCACACCATGTAGGTGTCACTTGGTTCTGATTTGCCTCTTAATTAGTCGCGCTATCACGAGAGTCTACCCGCCTAGCTTGTGTCTACTGTTGAGAGAACAATTGCAACGCATTCTTATTCCCAACTAGGACGAGAGCCGCCGGGTGGGTCCCAACAGTCGCCAGTAGGTGGGTTCAGATCAGAGTAGCGACATCACAATTTCCGAAACATCACACTATTTCAGAAGACCTACGCCATTTGCATCCCTACTCTTGAAGCTAGGCGCGGCGTGTCGCTACGTCATTTCCAGATCGTGGTAGAAGACGCCATACACAAGTAATCACTGAATGGGGACGACAGAAATTCATAGATGAAGAGGATATTACTACTGTCGAGCTTTCTGCCGAATTGCAGGAGAGGACAAGACGAGAAAAGCGAGAAGGTCAGTTATGTCGATGGGTTCGGGATTATGGGGGATAGCTGGCGGGCACAGAATTATTGGGGAATCGTTCAGTGGTATCTGCAACTGAGCCGGAGGTGAGCGCGTTGAATGGCAATAAATGGTACGTCGTGGTGGTCGAGACCAGATTCGCGAAGGGTTACTACATTGAGCCGACCATATTCGACTATGTCCGATACGACATGTTGATCGCACAGGAGGAGGTCTTCGGTCCCGTCGTCTGCGTCATCCCGTATGACGACGAAGAGGATGCTGTCCGCCTTGCGAATGCCTCCAGCTAGGGGTTGAATGGTTCGGTTCATTCGAAGGACTCCGAGCGTGCCGCTAATTTCGTGCGAAAGATTCGCACCGGAAACATCACGGTGAATGGTTTCAATCTCCAGGCACCAATCCCATACGGCGGGGTTAAGCGGTCGGTCACGGACGAGTAGGGGGTGTTGAAGGACTGCACTCATACCTCGAAACAAAAGCAATCTACATGCCAGATCGCTAATCAGAGCGGGCACCGGGTCATCGAAAGTTAAGTCGCCGTTTCAAAAGAGGAGGTCCAAAGATGAAAATTGGTTTCATCAGTATGCCCTTATCAGGGCATTTGAACCCCATGACTGCGCTCGCACGCAGATTACAATCACGCGGCAATGGGACGCTGGGTCAGGCGAGCTATGCGGCTTCGAAGGCCGGTGTGCGGGCGCTTGCGCGTTCGATGGCGGCAGATCTTTCGCCGCGTTGTATCCGGGGTTAACTTGTTTCGCCGGGCGCGACGAAGACCCCGATCTGGGGCAGAGGAAGCAGGCGGACTCCTGAGCAGGTGGGCGAGATCAGTGGCATACAGCACGCTAACAGATAAGCTAGAGTCCAGTGAGAGATCATCAGACGCATGGAGGGGGACGCTTCTTCCACCAGGCATCTTTCCGCGCGGGCTTCATCTCCGGTGTCGCGCTGTACTTAACCTGTAGACTCAGGGGTCCCTTCAGAAAACGGACGATATCGTACGTTATGCTGGGGCGGTGGAGGCCGGAATCCAGCGATAGAGGGTGGGAACGGATACGCCGAGGGTGCTAGCCACGTCCCGAGGAGGCATGCCGCTGGAGAGAAGCTTTTTCGCGGACTTGATTTTGCTGTCGGTCATCTGCCGCTTGCGCCCGCCTTTTCGGCCTAGCTTGCGGGCGACTTCGAGGCCTTCACGAGTTCGCTCGATCGTGAGTTCCCGCTCCATCTCAGAGAGACTTGCCATCACATGGAAGAAGAAGCGGCCGGACGGCGTGCCCGTATCAATTGAGTCGGTGAGGCTCTTGAACTGAACTCCTGCTTGTGGATTTCGCCGACCAGATCGACCAGGCTCTTGACGCTTCGTCCCAGGCTCGATCACCCGGCAGCACCGAGGCGCCGCGAACCGGCTGGGCTACGCTGTGCAGCTCTGTTCCATGCGCTACCCCGGCGTGGCGCTTGAAGCCAGAGGCGAGCCTTTCGCTCCCTTGCTGAATATAGTCGCCGCGCAGCTCAAGGTGCCGGTTGAACGCTGGGCTGAGTATGGGCAGCGCGCGGAGACGCGCCGGGAGCATGCGCTCGAACTGCAGGCCATCTTCGGCTTCAAGTCTTTCACGATGCGGCACCATCGTGCTGGCGTTAGAAGTCTCGAGGAACTCGCCTGGCAAACCGACAAAGGCATTGTGCTGGCTTCCGTCGAAGAATTACGCCGGGTGCAGGTCCTGCTTCCCACTCTCAACAATATCGAGCGCATTTGCGCCGAAGCAGTGACGAATGCCAACCGGGGCATTTAAGCAGCGCTGACCGGCTCGCTGACGGATGTTCACGGTTCTAGTATCAACGGCACTCACTTGGAGAATAACCACGGCGACTTGGGCACTCGCCGCCTCAGCGATGATGTCATCGGGAACGGTGAAGCTTCGGTTGGGTCTTGTCCCACCACAGTGAACGTGTTCGGCGAGTCGTTCTGAAATGCGACCCGACCCGAAAGAAGATTCGTTACGGTGTTTATTGCAAACCTGCCGGTGCCAGTAACCCCCGAAGAAATCCAAATGCCCTGAGCTGCGGGATGATCGATCGTATTGTTGATGATTATTAGGTTTTCGTAAGTAGTGCCTATCTTTAGGCCTGCTCGAAGAGAATCGCGGATGAAGTTGTTAATAATCGCGGCAGCCGTGTAGGCGCTCGGATACCGAGAAGTACTCGATGGAGAACCGACGTGCACGCCATGACGATCGGTACCATTCCAACCACCGCCTCCGATCAGGACATTTCCCTCCACAATTGCAGACTCCAACGGTTGGCCCGTGTTACCGAAGACGCTAATCTCCAGAGCATTGTTCGCGGAGACACTATTCACAAGATTATTGGCCAGCACAACGTTTCTTCCGCCTGCTATGCGCATGCCATTCGCCCACCAAGGTGCGACTGAAGTATTGTTTAGAATCTCGGTGCCGTCCATTTGGGAATTGGTTCCACTACTGCCAGAATCCGAGTAGGTTGCAATCCCATCGTCACCAGCTCCTCGCACGAAGGAATTTTGTACTGTGAGGTTGAAACCTAATTTGTCAGGATTCGGTGTGTTTCCGTTATTGAGGTTTATGCCATCCCCCCAACTATCCGCGACTCGACTATCCCGAATCGTCCCGTTACTACCGCTCAGCCAATTGGCATCGCAGTGCTGTACCCACACGCGCTCGATGAGCCAACCGCCGGCGCCACTGGCTTGAATCCCATAATCGTCGCCGCCCGCCCTGCCGATTGATCTGTAAATCGCATTCGAATCAATGGAAATGTCCCGTAAGGTCGTACCCGAACCCACATTGATATAGGAGCGCCACGGCGTACTTGGCGGCGGGAGAGGAACTTTACGGTAGATCATCGAATACCACATGCCGGCGCCGTTCACGGTGACCCCGGTGAAGTCCAGTGGGCCGGAGGCTAAGCTGTTTGTCAGGTATTTGCCCGCCGGGATCCACACGGATTTTCCCTGAGTTCGCGCGTCATTCACAGATTTTTGGATGGCGCTCGTCGAATCGGTTGTGAACGTGGGGTCCGCCCCGTAGGCCACAATGGAAAGTGAATTAGTAGGTTGCGTCAGCGGAGACGGCACGCTCTGCAGATCAATGCAATCGATGTCGTAGACAGATGCAGTATTGGCCGAATCCACTTGAAGTGTGATGGTGCTTCCTGGCGCGATCGGCTCCCCAGTGATCCAGGCCCGATCCTCATTGTAGAACTTGTAGGGTTTGCCACCGAGAGTCGGATCGTCGAGGTTGGTTCCCGCTGGATTCTGGTAGGTCCACGACTGCCGAGAGCTGAGTGTAATCGTCTGACGAAACACTCCGTCAACGTATAGATCGATTGTGGCCGTTATGCCCCCGCCCGTCGGAGCATCCGGAATCGAGGCGCGGATAACGATCGAATTGGCATTGACTCCGGTGTTGTTCAACCACGACACCGACTCACCATCATTCTTCAACTCGACCAAGCTGTGGCCGGAGGCTTCCAACTCCAACGTGGCTTCGTTTGGTACCGGCATGCCGGGGGTAATGGCGCGGATTGTAGCGCCGCCGCCAAGCTTCCCTGCTTCTGCTTCCAGCGTCACAAACGGCGTATTCGCTCCAGCCACCGCGCCAGCCTGACTCTCGACGCCCTGCGCGTGCAATGCTCCAAGCAAAAGACCGAATGCCAGCAGCGAGATACCGACCGGGATGCCCCGATAAATACGGCGCTGCCCAGCATTCTTCTTTACCTGGAGCAGATTATCCTGCGCACCTGTGCTGTTGCTTGC
Organism: Acidobacteriaceae bacterium; assembly: GCA_036500845.1. GTDB lineage: Bacteria > Acidobacteriota > Terriglobia > Terriglobales > Acidobacteriaceae > PALSA-350. The sequence continues at coordinate 24,109 of DASYBJ010000366.1, read as the reverse complement.
GTGGTAAAGAACTCCCCTTCTCGCCGACGCCTTGCTGATACCAAGCACGATTGAAATCATAGTCACGCCTCCTTCTTTCTTGTTTCCTTCTTCCCTTCTTGCCTGCCTTCGCTATCTGCTGGCTGCCCATCTTTAGTTCAGACTTCGGAGTGAGTGCCTCCATCACGCAGATGATGAATCAAGTTCGATAGCAACCGGCTCGCGACCAGAAACATCTCGCTCGAGAGAATCATGCCATTGCCTGCACGTAATTCGACCAGGGGGCTTCCGTTTAGTTCTGCTCTTCCCTTTACACCATCAGGAGAAATACTTTAGCTTCTACCTGGCTTTACCATGTCAATCTCGCCTTGACCTGCCCGGCGCGCGCCTGGCCGCTTGATGTGATCTGGCCGAAGGTCCCGCCGGTACGCGTGCCGTTCGCTGTGTTGAGGGTGAGTTGTCGATTGTTGAAAAGGTTGAGAGTGTCGAAGCGCAATTCAAGAGCGACGCCGTGTTCGAATGTCTGGCGTCTGGTGAGACCCATATCCCACTGGCCATACGCAGGACCGCGGAGGTCTGGCTCAATTCGATTTCCTGTTCCAACCGTAAAGGGAGCAGGAACTCCATAGGCAGTAGTGTCAAACCAGTGTTCCGGATTTTGCCCCTGTTTGAGATGGGGATCGTGCAGTCTGTCCGCGACCGCGCCGATTCCAGGAAGGTTAGTACTGCCTGGAGCAGTAATAACGATGGGCACGCCACTTCCGTAGGCGGTGACACCCGCAATCTGCCAGTTGCCTACGATACGAGACGTAATCCCGTGCCCCAGAACGCTGTGACCCGGTCCAAAAGGCAGCTGATAGATATAGTTCGCGACGAGAAACTGCGGCCGGTCATATTCGGCAAGGCCCCGGCTTCTGCCCAGGTCATTCGGGTCAATGATCGTGCCGCTGCGTCCGTTGTATCGCTCATTGATATCGTCGATTTCTTTGCTCAATGTATAGGCAATCTGGAAGAACAGACCGTGCGTATCTTGGTGCTGGAGCTGTGCGGTCAGGGCATCATAATACGAGTCGCCAACCGGATCGCGATTCCAGTTGACGCCAGTGTACTGAGGGAAAGGCAGAAGCGTCTGGCTGAACGCAATCGTCGGCGCTCCCAGTGACCCAGGTAGCTTACCTGCGTATGGATTCGGTACCTGCTGATATAACTTTGGACCATAACTCAGCGCGGTAATCGGAGCCACATTCCGGGCAAGGGTATACCACAGATGTTCTCCACGTGATCCTGCATATGCCACAGTGACAACTGTGGCTCCGGTGATCGATCTCTCGACACTCAGGGTCCGGTCCTGCAGATACGGGAGGGTCCCGGGCCGGAATGGATCGCCGATACCTTGACCCACAAGATAGTTCGGAGGATTGAGATAACCGGATACGAATGGATTGTCCAAGGTGCCGCCTGGAGGGGGTGTGCTGGGCGCGGCAGACGGGGGGCCAAGATATACGCTGGTTCCGGTTTGCGGCCCTGAGCCGGTTACCGTGCCACCTGTATTTGTCGTGTAAATGATTCCATAGCCTCCGCGGATCACGGTTTTTCCGTCGATCTGCCAGGCGAACCCGAGGCGAGGTGAGAAATTTGCCAAATCCGTGCCCGTCTGATTCCTGGAATTCCCGTTTGAGCCGGCAAATTGAAGCGCTCCTGGCAATCCGAGCACAGGGTCTGGTTTTTTGGGATCGAACCATGCGAATTGATTGTGGCGGTCGGTGAACCCTGTGAGGACGTCATACCGCAGACCAAGATTTAAGGTCAGCTTGCCGGTCGCTTTGTAATCATCTTCGAAATAAGCAGCAATGTTCTTCTGCGACGCGGCGAGTGATGGATCCTTCGTAATCTGTCCACCATCCGGAAGACCCAAAAGAAACGATGCGAAGCCAAACCCCGCATTCGTTCCGGCGACTGTTGGATTGGGCCCCTGGGTATAGTCTCTGCCGAAGGTAAAGTCTCCAGCTGGCCACGTGGGTCGAAACTCATTGAAATATACGAACAGGTAGTCGAGGCCAGTCTTGACCGTATGCCGACCCTCAAGCCATGTCAGATGAGCCTGCCCTTCGTAACTTCCTTCCGCATCGGTAAAGGAGGCAGAGGATGTTGCCCCGAGCGGGGATTCATCTGCGATGACAAAATTGGGAAAGATGGGCTTTTCAATGCGAGCTACAAAGGAACTGGGCAATCCAAGACTGCCTGCATCAAAGCCAGCACTGTACATCTGCGTCTGCAGCAATATCCGGTCAAAGTTGCCGCGAAACTCTGCGAGCAGATTTGGACGAATTGTCCAGGTATCGCTGATCGCTCCTGTCCATGCGGTATTTAACGTGGTTCCGGGATCTCCATTGCCGCCTGCCTGCGGGAAGGCGAGCGTTACTTGGGGCGTGCTCGCCTTCGATGACACACGACCTATACGAATAAATGCCTTATGGTTGTTCCCGATGTTCTGGTCTACACGAGCGAAAACGTTGTCTTGGCTTGTGGTCCGGGTTGGAGAAGCAATGTAGTTGTTATAGATTCCTTGAATTCCGAAGGCGTTCGGCATCGGGTAGTACGCGAACACCTTCTGCGCAACGTCGTTGATGCGGCTCGGGGGAATGACATTTGCCACTCCGTTGTATGAGAACTGGCTTCGTTGCCAGGTGCTTGTCGTTCCCGGAACGAGCCTCGTCGTGTTCGGATCGTAGATCTTGATCTGGTTGCCTTTCTGGTCCACCAAGCCCGAAAAATCTCCGGCACGCATGGCGGCGGTGGGAACTGTCCCGGTGATCGCATCGGGGCCGTCCCTGGGATTCCACTCCATGTTCAGGAAAAAGAAGGTCCTGTTCTTGCCGTTATAAAGTTTAGGAATCAGGACGGGGCCACCAATTCTGAATCCAAAAAGGTTGTTGTGAACTGGGGCTCTGGGCAGATGGACGTGGTTGCGATACCAGCCATTTGCGTTGTAGATCTGGTTGCTGTTGTACTCGTATGCACTTCCATGGAAGTCGTTGGTTCCGGCCAATGTGGTGGCTGTGATGACCCCGCCGCCGGACATACCATACTCTGCCGAGAAGTTGTTGGTGATGAGCTTGTACTGTCCTATCGACTCTGTCGGCGGCGTGAGCGCGATATCTCCGGTGGAACTGTTCACCTGGGTTCCGCCGTCGAGGAGGACGTTGCCGGTGTTGGCCATGCCTCCGTTGATCTGAGCCTGCAGTGCAGAGTTCTGCTCGGGAAGAACACCGGGTGACAGGAGGTCCAGATTGTAACCACCGCGGCTGGGCAACTCAATAATCTGCTGATAGTTGAATGTTTGTCCAAGCTCCGAGTTCTCGGTCTCCAGCTGAATTGCACTCGCCTGGACGGTAACTCTCTGCGAAACAGTGCCGACTTTGAGGGTAAGATTCACGCTGGTCTCGAGATTGACTGTCAGGTGGACCCGGACACTACGGCCGTTGAGAAACCTGTCGCCTCCGCGGTTACGTCGTATGTTCCAGGCGCAAGGTACGGAATAGTGTAGTATCCATTGCCATTCGACACCGTGGCGCTGACGGTGTGTGTGGAAACTTCTTGCGCAGTGACTTTCGCCGCCGGGATGACGGCTCCCGATGAGTCGCGCACCGTACCTGTGATTGTGCCTTGCTCCGCCTGTCCTAAGGCCGGCTGTGGCGATGCCGTGAGAGCTAGTAGAAGTGCAAGGGGGAATAGCTTCTGATTTCTGCACCACGAGTGATTGCTCCCCATAGTATGGGACAATGCTCCTCGTTGGTACGGGAGACCCGATCCCTTCATAATTGCCTCCTCAATGAACCAGGGGCTTTCAGTTCTCAATTTTGGTGTCGATGCTCAGCCCTGGTGATTCGAACCCGGCGAACACTCTAGGCGCTCGGGACGGAGTGCTGTCAACGTTAGTGGAACTCCAAAGGTCCTCGTAAACGCAACTGAAACCGAGACTTCCCACGATCTACGGTTTCTAACGGCTGAACCGCCTGGTGAACGGCTCGCTAACGTGTATAAGGACCGTTCAGTTATCGAGGGTCACCGCGGAGAACTGGAACAAAGGAGTGGGACTAGCGGATGTTTGGATAACGCACCGTATCAAAGAAACCAGCAGTTCGCTTTCTGTTGCGGCTAGATCTCCGACCGCGTGACGTCGTATGTATGTAATAGGCGGTGATTTGAGGATCGGAGAATTCCAGGTCTCAAAATCGAAACATGGGCACCCTCACCCGACCCACGGTAGATACAACAACAAGCGTTCAGAGACCTAGGTGGAGACCGAGGGAGGCGCGAGTTGCGCGTCGCTACCAAATGCGGGATTTGGTTTGCTCGACATCTTGATGACAAACCTGCCGCCGGCGGCCAGGTCTTCGTGCGTGAACCATATCCTGTTGTATTGCCTGCCGTTCAACTCGACTGCCTGGATGTAGAAGTCCGAGGGCGACGAGCGCTCGGCCTGCAGGACGAACTGCCTGCCTCGGCCCAGATCGAGTGTGACCTTGTCGAACAATGGCGTGCCGAATACATAATTGCCGCTGATCGGGTCAACTGCATAGAAGCCGATGGCGCTCATGACATACCACGCGGACATTTGTCCGCAATCCTCATTGCCCGCCAGGCCATCCGGCTCATTGCGATACATCGTCTCCATCAAGCTCCGGACCCGCTCCTGCGCCTTATAGCCCTGCCCCACATAGGTGTAAAGATAAGCGATATGGTGGCTCGGCTCATTTCCGTGAGCGTACTGTCCCACCAGCCCTGCGATATCTGAAGGAGCGTCCGGCGGCTGTACAGAGCTGGCGCTGAAGATACCGTCCAGTTTCTCCGCCAGCTTCTCGCGTCCACCGAACAACTCGGCCAGGCCAGCCAGGTCATGCTGCACGGCAAAGGTCGCCTGCCACGGATTCGATTCCGTATAGTCGCGCCATTTGCTGGAGTGCCCCATCTCGTTGTTGGCGAAGGGGACCGCCCATTCCCTGTTGGCCAGCTTCGGCCGCATGAAGCCCGTCGATTGATCGAACAAATTCCGGTAGGTCAAAGAGCGCTTGCGAAAAGCCTCTGCCTCTTGCGTTGCTCCCGCGGCCCTCGCGACACACGAGACGGCCCAGTCGTTGTAGGCGTAATCAAGTGTCGTGCTGACAGACTGGCGATAAAGATCGCAGGGAATATAGCCGTACCGCCGGTAGAGCGGCAGACCTCGGATCTCACTGATATTGGCCTCGCGCTTCATCGCGGCGTAGGCGCCTGCGACATCGATTCCGGGAAAACCCTTGTTGATTGCCTCCGCGATCACCGTCGCCGAGTGGTACCCGGTCATGCATTGTGTCTCTTTCGCTTGTAACGGCCAGATCGGCATGCCCAGTGGGCTCTCCTTGGCCATCCGGATCAGGCAATTCACCAACGCAGGAACGCGGTCCGGATATGCGATCGTGAAGAGTGGATGCACCGCTCTGTAGGTGTCCCAGAGCGAGTAAGAGCTGAAGTTGCTTGCGCCTGGTGATAACTTGTGATTCTCTCCATCCATCCCCCGATAACTTCCATCCACGTCGTCGAAGAGAGTGGGAGCAAGGAGTGTGTGATAAAGTGCCGTGTAGAAAATCTCCTTTTGCTTTTGCGTGCCTCCTTCGACGTGAATCCGAGATAATTCTCTCTCCCAAGTATCGGAAGCCTGGGAACGGACCTTCTCGAAGTTCCAGTCGGGAATTTCCGCATCAAGATTTCGCAGAGCTCCCTCCGCGCTCACTCCGGAAATCCCCGTTTTCACATGAATGACTTCGGCCGCTTGTGTTGGGCAGTGGAGCACGCATTTCAGAGATTTTCCTTTTATCTCTTCAGTCGGATCGGTCAATACACGACCATCGACAAGAACCTCGATCTTCTCAACCGGCCTTGAAAGCTTCATGGCGAAGTAGAGTTCGCGGCCATTCGCCCAGCGGGCCGTGCTGCGTCCTCCGCAAATGAGGTTCTTGCCAGTGATCCGAAGATTTGCCCAACGCACCACTCCAGGACCGTCCGCATATCCATGATCGAGATCGAGGATGAAGTGAGTCGTGTCGCTGGGCGGGAACGTGTAGCGATGAATACCGGCTCTTGCCGTGGCGCTCAGTTCGGCATGAATCTGATAGTCCCGCAGAATCACGGAATAGTATCCGGGAACGGTATGTTCCTCATCATGGGAGAAGCGCGATCGATAGCCTTCCTCGGGATTAGCCCTGCTTCCCGGTATCGTTTTTACATCACCGGTGCACGGCATCAGAAGAAAATCGAGCATATCCCCGATTCCCGTGCCGCTTAAGTGCGTGTGACTGAACCCCATGATGGAATCGTCGGAGTAGTGATAACCGGAGCACCAATCCCAGCCTTGGTTATACGTGTCCGGGCTGAGCTGCACCATACCGAAAGGAACCGACGCCCCCGGATACATATGTCCGTGACCGCCCGTACCGATGCTGGGGTGCACAAATTGCAGAACACTTGGACTTGTTCGCTCTGTCGGTACCTGTGCCAGCAGGTGGTCGGTGTTGCCATGCAACCCCGGCAGACCACTATAGATCATTGCTGCGGACGCGCCCGTTACGAAACCCCTTCTTGAAATCACCTTTCGTTTCCTCGTTCTCAGGCAGAATCGCCTGTCAATCTAATGGTCAGCTTCTGTGCTCAAAGGTATTTACCGGGCGGCCGGTTATTTCGGAGTGGTCTCTGCCCGAGCCGATGTAAACGGCATTTCTTGGGTAGCCGGTACAACGCCATGAAACATCTGGGAGATTGCTGTGGCGAGCCTCAGATACCAGTCGCTTGGCAGCTCGTCCGCGTCTGCATCAAGCGTCAGCCAATATCCTGGTTGCGGTGCGTCTTTTCGGGATGAGGCCGCCTTAAGGATCGCTGTTCCCTCATTCACTTCATCAAACATTGCAATCTTCACAAAAGCAGCACCAGCAGTTTTCGCGCTGTACGCCTGTCTCCATAGAAACTTCCCGCCCAGTCGCGGAATCTGGTTCTCCGCTGTATTCCGATTCAGGTTGTGCCAGGAGAAACCCGGGAAAATGACCGGCATATAGGCCTGTTTGTTTTTCCGGGTCAGAGCAAGGTCGGGAATAAGGTGAGTTACTTTCCATTGATCTACAGCATCTAGATTCCGGTACCGTCCCACTGTCCAGGGCTGAACGATATCGAGCGCGGAATAGACCGCGCTCCACCGGGGATCGGAAGAACTGTCGGCACTCAAGGTCCGCCATCCGGCCGGAACGCCTCCCATCACTCGGACGTGTGCCGTCGTTCTGAACCACTGGACGATCTCAAGTGCGAGTGTGGCATCCTGGAGATGGTGCGCATCACCAAATCCGAGCCCCCAGATCGCTACTACGGGTTCCCCGTGGTCTCGCAAATAGGAATGGCTCGAAGTAATGTTCAGCTCACCCGAGAGATATTTCCAGTCCTCCTGAAGCTGTTGGAGCACAGTCTCGGGATGCGCTCCACTGAGGTCATATTCGACGGCGAAGACGCGTCCGTTGGTTTCGGCAGCGGAACGGACATTTCTAAGAACAACGTCTCCCTCAGATCGCTGTGGACGGATTGAATTCACGAAGCGCTGCAGGAGTGCGCCGTCGATCTCGTATGTGCGCATCCACTCGAAATGCTTTTCCACCGTATCCTTGGGGAAAGACGAGAACACATAAGCTGGACTGCCATCGACCGTCACCGCGGGCAGAGGACAGCGGGATGCTGGTGTTAACTCGCTGGTGTCAGGAAAAAGATCGACTGACATTGTCTCGGGAGCGGGAATGCCTTTGGACCAATGACTCCAGGCGTTATTTGGAGAGCCATCTCCGGGGCATCGAAACCATCCCTGATACCCCACCAGGACTTTGCCCGCCAATCCAACATTTCGGTTCGTTCGGGCATAGCTGGGCAGCGCTCCGACGATCACCAACAGAGAGACCCAGAATACATTTACGGAAGTCGTCCATCTTGTAACCCGGTCTACGGCATAACAATGGATACTGAGCATTTGTCCTTCCGTCATGTGGCTCGGAACTAAGTTCAGGTTAAGTCACACTTCGGAGGTTCTCGCAACGCTAGAAACGTCGCCTAACGGAAAGGAAACCTGTTGAAAATATCTGAGCCAATTTGGAGCGGGACCCTTGAACGCAAGGGGCAAGCCAATTTATTTGCAATCGCGACAGGTCTTCTTCGCGAGCAAAGTTCATTCGGCACCCAATTTGACGCCGGAACGTTTAGCTTGGGTTGGTACACCAGAATGGCAGGCTAATGATTCGAGAAATGCTACGACAGAACGTGGCAGGCCGCCACGTCGAAGTTTCCTGGCGAATTGGCCATCATATTCAAACGCAGCAAGACTTGAAAGGGTTGGACATGGTCTGAAGGAGTGACGAAGCAACGCTCGAGGACCGGTGACAATGCCTGGATATCTGTCACCAGTTTCCCTGCTGCCTTGGTTCCTTCGGCACTCGCACCCGCCAGAAGGAGAATATAACCGTGGTGATTCGGGTTCCTGATCAGGCTGATTGTAGCAAAGGACTGGCCAGTGCCAAAACCCTTCGCGGTCGGAATGTATTCCGTGGGCTCCCCGGTTTTCGGATGCTGATTCTGGATAATCTCCTGGCGGGAAGCCTCATCATACTGGAACTTGAAATCCAATTGATCGTTAAACAAGGTCGTCCACAGGTCGGTCCGGGGACTTCCAAGAAAGATCAGATTGCTGTCCGTATCTAAATCCGAGAACCTAAGATCGCGTGCAGCACGCACGTTGACGCTACTCGAATTCTGCCCAGCTAGTTCGGCGACCCTCGCCACAATCGTTGTATCGACGGTTGGAGCCTTGTCGCCGCGCAGAATGTCGTTGCAAATCCGAATTACCTCAGGGGAGAGAGAACCGGGATTTGGAATGTACTTCTGGTTGGCATAGTCCGACAGCGATGTAGATAATCCAGTCAACGCGTGAATTTCCGCAATGTTGGGATCGCTCGTCACCAGCAGCGTGGGATACCTGTTATTTGCAAAAAATACTGACCAAGGCAACACCTTTATCTCGGAAGAATGGGGTTGAGCATGAATCGAAGTCCTTTCAAATACCGCCCAGACCGCGATGTTTGCCAACACCAATGTACATACAATCGGTATAAGCCATCGCAGGTCTCGGCGCTCCCTGACTGAAATTGCGACAGCCGGTATGACGCCCGGCATAGCAGGAACAACCTTCGAGGTCTCGGGCGCAGCGCTTTCCGAAATCGACGTTGGCTCTTCAGGGACTTCTTCCCGTACATCCCGTGTAATCCTCGGAGCATAAGAGCCAGGCGGAAGACTGATATGGAACTCTGATTCACTCTCGCCGGTACTGTAATGGTGCAAAAGACGTCTACGTACGTCGCTGGCGGTGACCCGCACGATTGCGTCTTCGCCGGTATCATAGGTGGGAGACCGTCCGAATAATTCAACGCCGATCGCACGTTCCTTGAGCGAGTCGAATTGACCGGCAATCGCTTGTTCAACGATATATTTGAGGAACTGACCGCTCCGATGGCTCCCGCGAAATGCTGCACTTTCAATGACTTCTCTTAGGTGTTGCTGAAACAGCCTCAAATCCCCATCTGTTTCAAGAGACCGGGCGATTTCCTTGCTGCGGGCCTTCGTTTCGACAGACGATTGCATGGCATCTTTCGGAACATCGAGTTTTATCATTGGGCGATAATGGCTGTCAATTTGCGTTGGTCTGTACGTTGGCAAAAGAGCTCGCCGGAATTGCTTTGAGCCCGACACCAACGACCGCACCTTAACTTTTCGTCGCGACAGCCCACCAACTTTCACCCGGCGTAGGTACTGTAAGCAACCGTTTCGTTAAGCCCACTCTTTTCTTTTCGGAGATCTCGGGCATCGTGCAGGAACCGTGTCTAACGTTGCCATTTTTTCCAGCTTACGGCTAATGTTTTCCGGTTTTCGGATCGAAATGGCGTGTACCGTAGATTCTGACACGCGGCGGCTTGTGGCTATCTATTGACTATCGAACAAGCTCAATTGCTGATTGGTAATGGTCGATTTCTCAACGAGCGTCGCACTCATTTCGTCCGCGGGCAGGATGCGGAGAAGATGTAGAGGCGGTCTCTCCGCAGGCTCCGAGCTTGCCGCCCGCTTTGCGGCAGAGCTTGGCGCAGGTGCGGCGCAGATCGTGGGGCGAGAGCTTGCCGAGCGAGGTGGCATGGGCATATTTCAGGACCACATGCCAGATCGCTTTCTCGTCCGCAATGGCGTCTCCGACCACGCGATCGGCTTTGTTGACCGGCCGGAAGATCTGTCCTTCAAAAAGATCGGCGGCCACGATCCACTCCCCCACCCGCACTTTCACCGCGGCTGGCACCGAGACCGTGAATGCGCTTCGCTTACCCAGCAGGTCGGGAATCACCCAGCGGCCCTCGCGCTGTTGGATCTGGTCGATCTCGAGAGACAAGAGCTCGGCCCGGCGCAGACCACAGCCGATCAGGAGAGCCAAAATCGCCCGGTCCCGCTTGCCTTTCAACGTGGAGGGGTACGGAGCGTTGAGCAACTCGCTGACCTGCTCGCAGCAACCAGTTCTCTATCCGGACTCCCCGCTGCATCACGCCCTTGGTCTTCTCGATTCCGTGGGCCAGACCTGGATCTAACAAGCCATTATCGGCCATCTCGCGCGCCAGCTTGCGCAGAGGGGAGAGGCGGAGATTGATCGCGCGAAGGAAATGTCAGCGTGGATAGTATAGGCGTAGTAATGTAGTAATCCTCACTAACCTAAATCTGACCCTATTCAAGGAAACAGGACTGTCCAGGAACTGTTGAGTAGGAGACTTCCACTGAACCTCACAGCGATGACTTGGAGTGCAGGTGTGACTTGCGACGGGTGTACGCTTTGGCTTACCGGCCTGTCGGGTGCGGGAAAGACTACAACTGCGCGCCTTTTGGAGCAGCGTCTGCGTCAGTGCGGGAGGCGTGTCGAAATGCTCGACGGAGACTTGATTCGCGAGAACCTGACCAAGGGACTTGGGTTCAGCAAAGAAGATCGTGATGAAAACATTCGGCGTATCGGGTTCGTTTGCGATTTGCTTTCACGGAATGGTGTGATCGCCATCGCCGCCGTAATCTCGCCTTACCGTGAGATGCGCGATCGGCTCCGTAGAGAAATCTCGTGTTTTATCGAAGTCTATATAGAATGTCCGCTTGAGGTAGTTATTGAGCGGGACATGAAAGGCCTCTATCGGAAGGCGTTGGCCGGAGAACTTCTCAACTTCACCGGCATCTCGGATCCCTACGAGCCGCCTCTTTCTCCACATGTTGTCGTTCATACGGCCGTTGACACTCCGGAGCAGGGCGTCGATAAGATCTGGGCCGTGCTGAGAGATAGGGGCCTGATTCCCAAATGATCGATCTGCATGCCCACACAAATGAATCGGACGGGACTTTTTCGCCTGTTGAGTTGATTGATGCTGCGAGTCACACCGGAGTGACCGTCCTGGGGATTACCGACCACGACACTTTCGCGGGCTATGACCAAGCGTTGCCTCACGCACGCGAGCAAGGTATCGAGCTCATTTGCGGTATCGAGCTCTCCACCAAATTCGGAGGCCAGTCCGTGCATTTGCTCGCCTATTATCTCGATGGCTGTCCGACCGAGTCGAGAATCTGGATCGACGAGATGCAGGCATCGCGTGACGAGCGTAATGTACGCCTGATAGAGTGCCTGCGCAAAGGCGGTATTGCGATCACACTCGAAGAGGTCCGGGCTAAAGGCCGAAGAATGGCCGGTCGGCCGCACTTCGCTCAGGTACTAGTGGAAAAGGGATACGTTGCGACCATCCAGGAAGCGTTCGATAAATATCTTGACAAATCGGCCCCCTATCACGTGGATCGGGATGAACCCCAGCTTGTGTCGTGCATCGAAAGGGTACGCGATCAACGAGGCATCACATCCCTTGCTCACCCTTGCCGCTTGAAAGGCGATTTAAATGGAATCCTGCCAGAATTATGCCGACATGGCCTTAACGCCATTGAGGTTTACCACAGCGATCATACAGCGATGCAAACGGAACAGTTCTTCCAGCTAGCGGAGCGATACGGTTTGGGAATAACGGGAGGCTCCGATTTTCACGGCGCCGTTAAGCCCGACATAAAGCTGGGCAGCGGCCGCCTAGGTAATCTTAAAATTCCATCTGATTTGTTAGTTTCGTTGCGAGATTCTGTACATGGGCACAAGTAATATCAGGGCATGTTCACACGAACGCCTCGCCGGAACTGTTAGGATTCAGCATCGGCCCCCCTACACAGGCCAGCCTTGCGGGACCGGACGCCCTTCAAACAGGCTGCGGGTCCGGAAGGCCTGCTCCAAACTCTCGGGGCGGAGATGCTCAACACCACGCGGATACTCTAATTCATCCAAAAGAGACCCAGCAGCCGCTTCGAATTGTTCGAGCTCCGCAGCCGTCATTTCCGTTCGCCAATTTCTCAGTCCGGGAGTGATAGGGAGAGCCACACGCGCATTGACGACTCTCCCGTCCGGCCGGTGTCGAATGTCAAAATTCTCTTGATGGCGCAGCATCGCACGTTCAAAGGGAACACCCAGAAATTCGCAGAGCGCAACACATTCTTTCTCCGGTTCGGCTACCAGACGTTCGTAACGGATCTCATAGTACAAGCCGGGCTGCAGCGAGCGTCCGGCTTCTCTCCCCAGCCGTACGTTCCATTCCCACCAGAGAGCTACAGTCGTTACATGATCCTCTGTCCAGGTGCTGAACTGCCGAAAGTTCGACTTCTCTTTCCACTTGACTCGTGCGGAGAGGAAGACGTCGCGACCATCACGAAGGATATGAACGAACTTTGTCTCGGGCCAGAGACCGTGCATCGTTTGTATCCTCCGGACGAAGCTCGGGGTCTTGTTTCCGACCAGCGGTTTTCCCCGCGCCTTACCATAGCGATTACAAAGGATCGAAATGAGATCCGCCCAGGAGAGACGGCCGGCAGATTCAATCCAACCTTCAAACTCCGGTGTGGTGATTCCTAAATCGAGGTCCCTGAACAAACGACGCCTGGAGAGCAAAGTTGATACCAGATCGGGAGTGACAAAGCCCTCAGGATCAACACCGATGCCTTTCTCGAGCCAATTCATAAACCAAGGGCTCTCCGGCAGAAACGCAATTTGGGAATGGCTATCTACTATGTGCCGGAGCAAGGTTGTCCCGGATCGCGGATTGCCAACGATAAACGCGAAGGGGTTCGTCATTTTCGCTCTCCGGCAACAGGTCCGCTCGAAACCCAAGATTGTTTCGGCAGGCCGAGCCCGCAACGGTCCGCCATGAAGGTCGGAAGACGTCCGAACACCGGCAGGCTACACAACAATTCCCTCCGGCTTGCCAGTACCGGCCGCCGGCAGCGAAGTTGGGGCGACCTTATCAAACAACTCTCGGATTTTGGCCGCCCGGTCGCAGTCCCTTGCCTGTACATTCCGAACTCCGCGTTCATAACGAAGTTCATCCAGGAAAGACCCGGCAGCCGCTTCGAAGCGCCCGAGTTCCGCCGCGGTCATTTCCGTTCGCCAATTTCGCAACCCAGAGGTTATCGGAAGCCCCACGCGGGCGTGAAGAATCTTTCCACCCGGCGCGCGTCGAGGCTTGAAGTTTTCTTCGTGGCGCAGCATAGCCTCATCGAAGGCGAGCCCGAGGAATGCACACAGCGCAATACATTCCTCCCGAGGACGAGTAACCAGATCCTCGTATCGCATTTCGTAATACATTTTGGAGCCCAATAACCGGCCAAAGCGGCGTCCCAGGCCGACCGTCCATTCCCACCATAGCGCCGAGGTCGTCACTGGATCTTCCTCCCAGTCATCAAAGATCCGGTCAGGACTCTCGTAGAGGAAGAATGGAAACCCCTGGAAGCCCGGCTTGTTTTTCCATCGATCAGCGGCGCAGAGGCACACATCCCGGCCATCGCGAATAATATGGATAAACTTTGCGTCCGGCCAGAGATGATGCAGAGTGGGCAGGTGCCGGAGGTAATCCGGATTCTTGCTTCCCGCCAGGAGTTTGCCCCGGGCCGCGCTGAAGCGGTCGAAAATCGTAGAGACGAAATCCCGGTAGTGATACGGTCCTCCGCTCGCAATCGTTTCGAGGAGTTCCCGGGAACTCACGCCGAGGTCGATGTTCTTACAAGTGCGGAGCAGGATCGGAATGAAATCGGCGATCACACAGTGTTGTGGAGTCATCCCGATGCCCATTTCGTACCAGGTTCCAAACCAGCCGGCCTCCTGCATGATCGCGGTATCTGGATGACTGTCTAATACATGCTGCAATAAAGTTGTTCCCGAGCGTTGGCAGCCTACCACAAACAGGAATGGGTTCTTCATAACTTATATCTCCACCGATACCGCGGAGTTTGCTTCGATGATAGACGCATTCGCCCGTAACTGAACCCCGATCGAAACGCCGAAACGTCTTCCCTGGACCGAGAGCCTGAGTGCCCTCCCGTGACCAAATTCCGATTGGTACGGCTCCCCCCAGCGTGAAGCGGCGCGATCGGGCTTCACCCAAACAACAACACTGTCAGTACTGCAACAACGAGCGCCATCGAGATCATACTGCTCGAGGATGGAACGGCCTTTTCTCAATAGGCTGAGATAGTCTGGCGATAGGCCGAATTCCACATCCAGTCCGGAGAGACCCTCAGGCAGAACGTAGCTGACGCGCACCATGTGGTCTTCGTAAGAATCAAGGCGTATCTCCTTAACAAGGCCAAAAGCGGCGCTGGTCGACTGCTGATTGCGCAATCGGGCTTGCACGCCGCCCCCTTTTGCGTCCACGATCCCAACGGAATAGAAGTCATGCTCAAATCCCACGTCGGCCAGGGCTCCCGGATGATTGGGCGGGATGTCCATGTAATCGTTCAACTCTTCCTTGAGATTCCAGTCATCGGTAGGATTGCCAATGACCATCATTCCGTCGTCGCCCGCCACTGCGAAGAGAGCCACCAGCCGGCCGCCGCGGCTGGGTGACACCACGGCAAACAACTCCCGATTTTTGAGGATCAACTCTTCTTCGCCATCATGATCGATATCGCATAAATAACAATGCGATTTCTCATCTTTATTGAACTGCCAGTGCGCCGCTTCAGCGATCATTGCGGCGTGACGGCTGTGGCTTGCCGCCGCCCGGCTTGCGCCGCTCGGACCGCCATCGCTATTGCTGTCGCCGTGGGCGCCCACGACCGGAGTGTGCCAGGCAGTCTCCCAACTAGAGGCGAGCAAGTGTTTGTTCGCGAGTTCGATCAGCGCAGGATTGGCGCCAAGGGTCTCCAAGTGGCGGACGCGGCGCTCAGCCCAGGCGAAATGGCCCTGATACGGATCCCACCGGGGATCGAAGTACCACTTTTCGTACAACTCGCCGGCTCCGAACTCCGTTGCGAGCTCGGCGTAAGTACCGCCTTCCACATCTTTGATCTCGTCGATCCGAGCGCTGGCGGCCCATTCGGAGACCTTGACCGGGCGCACCCACGGGGCCTCACTCAGCCATCGAAGAAATCCCTCAAACTGCGCCGGGCCCTCGGGATCCCAACCAATGGCCGCGGGTTTCTCCATGTCATCCGCGTAGATCGCGATGAAATCCGAACGATGTAAAGCAGGGCTCAAAGAGCCTATCCATCGCAACTGCTTTTCCACGCTCTGCTGCTGCTCTCGCGTGCGGGGAGGAATCGAGTGCCGGAGGTTTGCTGCGATAGGCAGCGCAATCAGGCCTTGCCCTCCCTCGATCCGAGACGCATAAAAGTGTTGAGCGTCCCAGTCGGGCTTTCGATCGTAGCGATGTCGCGGGGAGTTGCCGCCGGTAATAGGGAGCAGCAAACGATCATCTACAAAGACGTATTCGAAGCCTTCATTGCGGAGTGCCGGATCACGGAGAACCCGAGCCATTCGACGCGTATCCCAAACGCGTTCGGGAGGCCAGAATGATTTTATCTGTCGCGGTTGAACGTCAAGGAGAGTCCCGCAAAGGTCGAGCTGTTCGTTCAGTTGATCGATATTGTACTCGTGGCGAAAGTATCTCATGATGTTTTGGCTATAAGCACTGCCCACGATTTCGATCAAATTTTCACGATACATTTTTTTCAACAAGGCTAAGCATTGTGGTTGGTGCCATGCCAGCGCCTCCAGGAGTGTCCCGCTGATATGAATGTTGGCCGGGATCCCATAAGTGCGGTGGAGTTCCAGAATGTAAGTCAGCCCCCGTTTGGCCGCAACGGAGCCTACAGCAGACGCGATGCCGGATCGGTTCGTATAGCCGTCGGAAATGATGTACTGGTTGGCGTGGTGGACAATGGCAAATGCCACAGGAGCAGGTTGGTTCCAGGGACGATTCGCCTTGGTACCGGCATTGAATGACATAGAGTGGCTGGCCCGTTCCCTATCAGTTTTTCTACTCCCGAGTTCGACACCGGGAGGAATATCATACAGCGTCGTCACACGGGGATATCATTACAGCTCAGAGAATCTTATCGGTCAAGTGCTGCCATACTGTTCCTATGCGATCCCACCGCAGAAAACCCGATTCGCCAGCCACTTGGGGAGAGCGTATCGGCGCGTTTGCAAATGTCCCTCCGTTGCTACGGAAAATTTGGGGAGTTAGCCCTCTGCTGGCTGTTTCGAGCGTAATGCAAAGACTGATTCAGGCACTTATCCCGGTGTCTCAACTATGGATTGCCAAACTGATCATTGACCAGGTGGTCGAAACGACTAGACGCCATACGGCAACGCCTCGTTTAGTCTGGCTCTACCTCGCCGTTGAGGCTGCGCTGGCGATCTTCAGTAATCTGCTCGCCGTCGCAAGTAATCTCTCCGAGAGTCTCTTAGGCGACAAGTTCGCAAACCAGATGAACCTCGAACTCATGGAGCATGCCGTGACCCTCGATCTCATCTCGTTTGAAGACCCGGTCTTCTCCGATAGGCTTGAGCGCGCGCGCCGACAGACCATGGCCCGAGTCGGCATGCTTGCTACCTTGGCTGGAGCTTGCCAACTTCTGGTCACGCTCTTGACCCTATCTGCCGCAACCGTGGCATTTTCTCCCTGGGTGTTCCTGTTGGTCTTCGTAAGCGTCATTCCGCCCTTTCTGGGCGAAGCAAGAAGCGCCATGCTCGCCTATTCCATCCTTTACCGACGGACACCGGAGCGCCGGGAGCTGGACTATCTGCGACTGCTAGGGACAAGCAGCGAGAACGCAAAGGAAGTCAAGATCTTCGGACTGGGCGGGTACCTCGCCGACCGTGCCCGGCGCCTTTTCGAGCGCTTCTACAAGGACAACAAGGACCTTGCGATCCGCCGCGCCGCATATGCGGGACTCCTCGGTCTTTTTCCGTTGGCTGGATACTATGGCGCCTACATTTTGATCCTGATTGGAGCGTTCGCCGGACGTTTGACGATCGGGGAGCTAACTTTCCTTGCCGGTGCGTTTGCCCGATCACGCAACATTATCGAGAACCTGTTCTCGACAGTGAACAATATCGGCGACCAGGCTGTCGATGTGAAAGACCTGTTCGACTTTTTTGAAACCAGGCCGGCTATCGTTTCGAGACCCGGGGCGATTCCGGCGCCGCGTCCCGCACGACAGGGTTTCGAACTTAAGAACGTCTCGTTCGCGTATCCCGGATCGGACCGGAAGGTACTCCACGACATCAGTTTTCATTTCGGCACCGGCGAATGCATCGCGCTCGTAGGCGAGAATGGGACGGGCAAGACAACTCTAGCCAAGCTGCTCGCACGTTTGTACGATCCGACCGAAGGCGCGATCCTGCTCGACGGCACCGATCTCCGGGATTACAGAGTCGAAGACCTGCGGCGCGAGATTGGCGTAATCTTTCAGGACTATGGGCGCTATGACATGCTGGTTAAGGAGAATATCGGGCTTGGCCGCATTGACGATTTATCCAACGCACAGCGGATCCAGGGTTCAGCACAAAAGAGCCTCGCGGACCAGATGATTGCGACGCTGCCAAGGGGCTATGATCAAATGCTGGGCCGCAGGTTCGAACACGGCGTCGACCTTTCCACGGGTCAGTGGCAGAAAATTGCGTTGGCGCGCGCGTATATGCGCGACGCCCAGCTTCTAATTTTGGACGAGCCCACCTCAAGTCTCGACCCGAGGGCCGAATACGAGGTCTTTCTGCGCTTTGCGGATCTCACCCGGGAGCGGATGTCTCTGTTGATCTCGCACCGTTTCCCCACGGTCCGCATGGCCGATCGGATCCTGGTGCTGGCCGATGGACGGATACACGAACAAGGAACACACGAGCAACTACTCTCTCTCGGAGGACGTTACGCAGAGCTGTTTGAACTACAGGCTGCGGGCTATCGTTAGGGCGTGAGTAGGGATTAGACCAAGGGTACACGTGATCCAAACCCTATTGACGGAGAGCTGGTGGTTATTGGCATTGTGTGGCGTTCTTGACGCGATGATCTCGAAGACCAGGGCAAACCTGGGGGCTACGCAGAAGTGGGTCACTCTCAATGGGTTCACTCGCCGTGATATTGCGGCTTTGAAGTTTTGGAAATTGCAACGATCTGCTGCGCTTCTGATAGCGTGCACAGCATGATGCAGCTCCCTGAAATTTATCAATTCCATACGCGGTTGCGCGGCATGAGTGCGTCGATCTGGCGCCGGCTTCTGGTTCGCTCCGACCAGACAATAGGTGATCTTCATTATGCGCCCCAAATTGCCTTCGGCTGGAGCGACTCTCATCTGAACAGTTTTCAGATCCACGGCAAGGATTTCGGCGTGTATTACATTGGTGGACCCGTCTTCAATCAAGATGCCCATAGGATCCGCTTGGTGGATTTTCCATTTCCGGCTTGGTGAACGATTTCTCTACGAGTACGACTTCGGTGATCACTGGGAGCACCAGATCCGGCTAGAGCGAATTCTTCCGCGAACAGGCCAAGACATCTTGCCGGTTTGCACTGGCGGGAGCCGGCGCACTCCGCCAGAGGACTGTGGCGGGGTTTGGGCGTTTCAGCAACAGAGGGACGAAGCACCCTGGCGAGGGCAGAAACGGCTAGATCAAATATTCAAATGCGCAAGTCGCCGAGACTTCACAGCACTGCGAGATCTGGCCGACGAGATCCCCGTAGTCCAAGCGTGGTTGACGCTCATCAAGTTTTGACCGTCGCAAGGTGGAATCGCCGTTTGCGGCAGTATGCCATGGGAGGGTCACTACACCAAACGTTAAAAATCGTACGCTAACAGCCGGCCCACGCCGACCTCTCACTCGCTGCGCAGGGCGTCCATCGGGTCCACACCCGCAGCCCGCCGCGCCGGCAGATATGCCGCAGCGAGTCCACCTGTTAGCAGTACTAGCTAGGTCGTCATGTCCGCCGCCCCATCGATTCGGCCCTTTTGCCGTGCTTCATTTAGTTCGGCGGGCTGGGATAATTGTATTGGGACCTTCATCTCGTCTAATACGTGTCGTGAATTCTGACCAACCCGCCGATGACACCTACATAGGCGGTTTTACCATCCGGGCCGACATACACCGAAGAATAGTTGCTGTTGTATAGAATGCCCGTGCCCGCGAGCACCTTGTACACTGTCTCTCCGGTATGAAAATCGATAGCAGTGAAGTACCATGCGTCCGTAGCGTCCGGTCCGTGGTCTTTCGTGTAGGTATACTCGAGGCCGGTAACCAGGGAAACCTGAGAGACCACATTAGGCACGCGCTCTTTGTTAGTCCAGACAGTGTGGCAACTATCTAGATCATCGTCGAGATCAATGCGTGTGATTCCGGGCTGAGTTACCCCGCCGAAGGCAGTTGAAAGCGGATCCCGATACCCATAGTTGTTTTCGACCGAAATGGACCGGTTGGTAGCAATGAGTGAATTGAAAGTGTCGCTCCTGAGTGGTTTGAAGACCGGCTCCGAGCAGACCAGCCGGGACTGGTTCGTCTGGGCGGCTCGCCGGTATACGTTAACATGCATTCGCGGGTCTGCGTTGTCGGCAATCGTCACAAACTCTGTGCCCATCAGCGTAGGCGTCGTGCCCGAGCCTTGCGTGATTTGGCCTGGCTTTACGCGAACTCCCCGATCGTATTGTTCTGCCCAAGTCAGCAGGGGACTTCCGTCCGCCGCTGCATCGAACCGGTAAAGCCGATGGTCCGACACTATGAAAACGCCGCCGCGCGACGGATCCGGATCGACGGCGAAGGATTTGACGATTGCTTCGCCGGAAGGAAGTGTATAGAGCCGAACAGCGCAATGATTGATGTTCGAAGGATCAGGCTGGGCGGTGCCGACCATGGCGGGTTCGGCTGAGACGTCCGTACCGCCGCTCGTGGTGAACCAGAGCAGTCCTTGAGCGTCCGGCAATACGGACAAAATGGATTGATCGTCAGGAATCATTTGCGGCAGATCGTTTGCGCAGGTGTGATCCGTCATCAATGTCGTACCGCCCGGAACGTTCACCTCTTTAATCCTAAAGATGTCACGAGTGCGGGTGGGAATGACGGAGCGGTCCAACTCGTCGAGGTAGAAATACCCGCCGCTTCCGAAATTATTCCCGCCCCCCTGCCTAGGAAGAGGAAACCTCGCTAGAGTTTCGAGTGAGACGGGGTCGAGGAGATACAGGATCGGCTGGACCACCCCCACGCACACAACAAGAATTCGACCCTGCTTGTCGAAGGTCACCGTACCGCACTCGGCAGCTAGAAAGGTCGAATTCACTTCCGGCGAGTGTCCTAGAGGTCCGGAGCTAAAGTAGGTGTCACTCTGATAGGCGTCGACGTGGAGCTCACTCCGGCCGTTTTCCGCCATGAAGGGACTTTGCGGGACCGGCAGCGCCGGGACCGGATTTGGAAAGGCTGACGCTCCGATAAACTCCGGTACCGGTTCTGCGAAGGGTTGCTGCGGGATTGGTATTACCTTCGTGCTCGCATCCTGGGCCGTGGCGCTTACTGCTGCAAACAAGACGAACGCGACCAGTAAGAAATTGTGTGTGTGCATTCGTTCGACTGCTTTATCCACCCCTGAGGTCCTCGGAATTCTCCGCCGTAACCGAGAATTCCCCGGATTGTTTTGAGCCCACAATTTATTGAGGTCAAAGCCGCTCATCAGGCTGGCGCCGGTAACTGCAGCCGAAGGTCCGAGAAAATCTCTTCGTTTCATGGTGTTCCTCTCAATGCATGGTTGTTTTTCATCCGCGACGAAAGGCCCGGTGATGCAAAGCCACCCTGACGTGGTCCGAATGTAACCGCTGAAGGTATTTGTGAAGGGGCCGAGGGCCGGTGATTGGGAGCAGCGGAAGAATAACCTAAATTTCTTTACCGGGGAAAACAATTTTTCGTTCACACGCCTTTGACATTGCTCTGCACTTTTCATGAGAGTTAAAAAGCAAAGTAGGAAGGCCCTTTGTTGAGGATGTGGCCCTTCATGTCGCAGAAATTCGTCCGGTACGGCCTGACCAGTGTGCACCACGACGAACCTGGTGTACTGAACGCCATGCAGGAGCAGCTTGCCAATGGCAAGCTGCTGTGCCAATGGCAAGCTGCTGCACCGCGTCAGTTATGAACCCGCCGGCGGCCTGCGCTTGGGGGATACACCTATACGAAATCCGCTATGGCCGAACACCTCATGGGCGCAGCAGGTGATCCGTTAATCAAGCCGCAGCTGAAGTTGATGTCACTTTCTCGGCGACGTTTTCCAATCTTGAGCCGAGTCGGTCCGACGTGGCTATCGATCATCATCGGCCTCAGGGCATGAGCAACTGTATCTCCTCCCTCGCCTTCTGCCATCACACTCTTGCTCGCTGCGTTCCGGTCAATAATAATTTTTCATTTCTTCAATGAGGGGTTCGCTTCTTCCTTCGACATCAAGCGCGATGACATTCGATAACTCAGCTATATAGTCTCCCGTCCTGATTAATTCTTTACAGCGTCTGGCCTTGTCGACAATGACGTCGGCAGAGGCTTTCCAAACGAAGGGAGTCAGTGCGCCATTCCAGTTGGCAAGCCATTGGTAGATGGCCTGTTCCAACTCGCCCGGACTATGGAAGATCCCTCGGCGGATCATTCTCTCAGTGATCAGGGCAAAGAACCTCTCCACCTGATTAAGCCAGGAACTGCTGGTTGGGGTGAAATGGAAATGGAATCGCTGCCGCTTTTTCGGCTTCAGCCAGCGTTGGACTTCGGCGCTCTTGTGGGTGCAGTAGTTATCCACGATCAGGTGCACTTGCTAATCGGCGGGAAGATTCTTTTCCAGATGGTTCAGGAAGCGGACAAACTCGCGGCTGCGACGCTGGTCCTGGCAGGTAACTTTCCAATGTCCTCCGGATGCTTGACGCCGGAGTAGCGGTGCGGTTGAGACGTCACCGTAGTTTTGCGGGAGGAGACGGACGCCTTCCGTATAGTTGCTATTCCTCGGTTTGTTGGAACGCGGAGGGAAATGAAATGACGGAGGTACACTCAATCGGGAACTCGGCCTTTTGCGCCGGGTTCTGTTGGCCTATTGCACGGACGGTTCGAGCGAACTTAGGCTGAGGACAATCGTAAGCGTACTGCCGGAAGACCTTGACCGGGTTTGGCTGACTGTGACGCACATGAGGCTGTTGCGGGAAAGAATTATATCTGCCGTTCTTAGGACAGTTCTATTCGCAGCAGGACCACTCCATTTGCAACGCGATTGATTTCATGATGGCTAGGAAGGCGAGCCGACAAGAACGCTTATCTCTCGAGTTGGAAACATCACAAGGGACCGTAGAAGGCGTATCCGGGCTAGACATCTCGTGGATCAGGGCCGCTGGTGCCTCTGGTAACCGGAGCAAAGGATGAGAGCGCTGTTATCGAATCCGTCGACCGGCGCTATTTCGAGCTTTGCCTTTTCACGCAGGTCATGTATGACCTGAGGTCTGGAGATCTTGCGGTTGTCGGTAGTGACCAATGGCGGGATTGGCGCCGCTCCGTCATTGAGACATCGATGCACGCAAATAGAGAGACTATGAAGGACGGGTTTGCGGATAAACGAGCTCCCGCAGATAGAGCTCATGTGTACCACGATAACAATTGTTTGGCGCTCGGCCATGCTTCGCCGCGTTTTGTTCAGAGTCCCCCTAAGGTGGTTTGCTCGCTCGCGCAACGAGAATACTCAACGAGCCGGGTGTCCGGACAACCTCTTCGAGCTCCAACCCAGCGGCCGACAGGAGTTGGCTATATTCCTTTTTCGTCCGCTCTCGGCCACCGGTAATGGCCAACATGAGGATATCGATCCATTTGCCGGGCACAGGCTCAGCAGTCTCGGGAATAAGCTCTTCCAGGAGAATAAGGCGAGCATCAGGCTTCATCGCCTCTCCTACCTTGGCAAGGAGCGTCACTGCCTGTACCTCGGACCAATCGTGAATGATCCAGCGCAGAATATAGGCATCGGCCCCAGCAGGCACAGTTTGGAAGAAATCGCCACCGACAGGCTCCAAGCGTTCATGATTGATTGCCTGTTGCACCACTTTCGGCTGATCAAACAAAATGCCGCGACATGCCGGATAAGCTTCAAGTATGTCTACTAACAGACTGCCAATTCCGCCGCCGATATCAGCAATGACCGGAAAGCGGCTCCAATCGTACGATGACGCGACTTCGGGGGAGTTGTGCTTGCCTATCACGCGCATGGCCTCGTTGAAAATGGTGCCAGGTTTTGGATTACGGCGGTAAAACTCCCAGAAACTATGGCCAAGTACTTCATCGAAGGCCGTCTCACCAGTTTTGATACTGTAGCTCAGGCCCGACCAGCCTTCGTACACACCTCCACCCACAGAAAGCTGTGCCCGAACCCATGCCCACTGCGAGTTAGGAACATTCTTGCGCAGACAGTCGCTGGCTGGAGTATTGGCGAATACGGAGGGCGAGACTTGTGAAAACACGCCCAGTGTTTCAAGCGCCCGAAGCAAACGAAACAGGCTTGGACAGTGAGCCTTCGCCCGGCTGGCCAGGACATCCACATGAAGTGGCCCTTCGGCAAGATGTTCGGCAAGTTCCAGCTCAACAGCAACCGCGAGGGCGCGACTATGCCAAAAGCCAGCTGTAATTGCATGAATTTGCTCGTGCGGCGTA
>DASYBJ010000365.1:0-16663 GCA_036500845.1 Acidobacteriaceae bacterium | reverse complement strand
TGATTCGGCCGTTGTCTCTACCCCAATCCGGCCTGCCACGCTCCCCAATGGTAACGGCAGCAAGTCTGGTTCCGAGGATGACCGCAAGGATACAATCGCCGGGTGGGTGCGATGAATCCCTCGCTGACAGGGTTGGTGGCAGTCGGCGTCTTGGCGGCACTCAGTCTGCCATTGCATGCGGCCGAAGATGTCACGCTGAAGAATGGGTTCGACCTCGTGTGCAATCACCGGCAAGAGGTTGCCGGAAAAGTGCGGCTTTACACAGGCACGGGCGAAAGCAATTTCCTGGAGATCGATCCCACGGAAATTGTGTCGGTCGAGACTGTCCCCGACCCGGTGCTGCCCCCGGTGACCGATGCCGCTCCGAAAAAGAAACTAACGCCTCTCCTGACGAAAGCGAATTTGCAGGAGTTGATGGTTCGGGCGGGGACCCAGCATAACCTTGACGTGGACCTTTTGGCGAGCGTTGTCGGTGCGGAGAGTGGAGGAAACGCGCGTGCGGTCAGCCGCGCCGGAGCCCAGGGCCTGATGCAGTTGATGCCTCACACTGCAGCTCAGCTTGGCGTGGCCGACAGCTTTCGTCCGGACCAGAACATCGACGGAGGCACTGCCTATCTCGATTCGCTTCTGACGAAGTACCACGAAAATCTGGCGCTTGCCCTCGCGGCTTACAATGCGGGGCCAGCCGCGGTTGACAGGTATCGCGGTGTTCCGCCTTACCGCGAGACTCGGATCTATGTCGCTCGTGTGATCCGTGAGTTCAATCGGAGAAAGCAAGCTGAAATGGCGCATTCTTCGAAGGCCCCTCTGGCGAAAGCAGCCCTCTCGCCGGCGGAGTGAATCTCCAAATATGTATGGCTCTGGAAAACGCTCGAAGGCCGGGAGAAATCTTGAAAAATAATCAGTGGATCGTGTACATGGCTGGCATCCTGCTGCTGCTGGGATTAGCCCTGTGGGTACCCGGCCACGTCCATTTTCAATGGAGTGTCTTTCGCGAGCAGCTGCAGCACGTGGTCTGGTGGCGCATTGTGGCGGCGATAGCGTTGATCTTCGCAGGATATGTGCTCCGAGCTGTGCGCTGGGCGATGCTGATTAAGCCGCAAAAGACAGTCCGCTGGACCTCGCTGCTCGGCTCGCAAATTATTGGCTTCACTGCGGTGGCCATCTTCGGCCGGTTGGCGGACTTGGTTCGTCCCTACCTGGTCTCCCGCCGTACCCAGTTGTCGTTGAGCTCGCAGATCGCGGTTTACACCGTCGAGCGCATTATGGATGCTGGGGCGATGGCTGTTATCTTCTCCCTGATTTTGCTGTTTACCCCGGATCGGGCCACGTTGCCTCATCACGAAGCCGTACGCAAGCTCGTGCTTACGGGACTGGCGACGCTCGTTCTCGGCGTGATCGTCATCCGGGTGAAGGCATTTGGCGAAGCGGCCGCCCGATTGGCCGAAAAAGGGATTGGTACTTTCTCCTCAAAACTAGGAGACGCGATCGGAAACAAGATTCGCATGTTCCGCGAGAGCCTGAATGTGATCCGCAGCTTCGGCGACTTCGTGATGATCGGAACGAGTTCGCTGTTGATGTGGGCCATGATCACCTGGGCCTATCTCGAGACGGTCCACGCCTTTGTGCTCTCTCCGCAGCTTGCTTCAATGACGTTGGGGCGCTGCCTTGTGCTGATGGCTGCGAGCATGGCTGGGTCGGTTGTTCAACTGCCGGTGATCGGATGGTTTACCCAGATTGCTGCAACGGCGGGAGCGATGGAGAAGCTTCTCGGGGTAGCGGTCGAGCCGGCGCTTGGGTGTGGGGCGATGCTGCTCATCGTGAGCTTTATGTGCGTCATCCCGTTCGGGCTTATCTGGGCCCGGGTGGAGCATGTATCGCTGAAAAAGGTCTCTGAAGAGTCGGAGCTTCTGGTCGCCGAGGAAGCCGGCGAAAGCGTTGCTCCTACTGCTGGGTAAGTCTCGTCTTCGGCCTAACTTCTTCGGTTGCGGTGTTTCTTATTCAAGCTCCGTGCTTGCGCGGGCTGGCTTCAGTCGACGTATCGATATTGGGTCGGCGCCGGTGCCGGGGCTGGTGTCGGTTCTGGCGGTCGATGTTACCCTGCTAGAATTTTTTAGACCCGATGAAATGCCCATATTGCGGATTCGCGCAGGATCGCGTGGTGGATTCGCGTGAAAGTAAAGATGCCGACTCGATCCGCCGCCGGCGCGAATGCGAGCGTTGCAACAAGCGATTCACAACCTACGAACGTATCGACGAAATCCCCTACATGGTGGTGAAGAAAGACGGCCGCCGTGAGAAATTCGAGCGCCAGAAGGTGCTCAGCGGATTGGTTCGCGCCTGTGAGAAGCGGCCTGTTTCCGCGGCCAAACTGGCAGCCATCGTCGATGACACTGAGACTTATCTGATGGACTCGCCGGAAAGGGAGCGCACGACCAGCGAGATCGGCGAGTTGATCATGGACCGGCTCAAGAGCATCGACACGGTCGCCTACATACGATTCGCCAGCGTTTACCGAGACTTCAAAGATGTGCGCGAGTTCAAAGAAGAGCTGGAGCAGCTCTTGAACACCAGGGACGCCTCGAAGATCAGAAAGAAGTAAATGAGAAGGAAAACACGGCGACTTGCGTGGCCGCCAAGGAGAGAGAGTGGACTCACCCGCTTCGACAAGGACACACACAGTTACATTGATTGCCGGAGACGGCATTGGCCCGGAAGTCTCCGATGCGGTCGTGCGCATCCTCGAGGCCGTTGCGCGGCTCAGCGGGGCGAAGTTCGTTTGGGAGCCCTTCGCGGCGGGGGCCGGCGCATTCGAGAAACACGGAGAGTACATCCCGAAGGAGCTCTATGAATCCATCGAGCGAAACCGGGTCGCCCTCAAGGGGCCGGTAACCACGCCGGTTGGAGGCGGGTTCCCCTCGATTAACGTCACTCTACGGAAGAAGTTCGAGCTCTATGCGAACTTCCGTCCGATCAAGAATCTGCCAGGGCTGGAGACCAGATACCCGGGAGTCGATCTGATTATCGTGCGGGAGAACACCGAGGGCGAATATGTGGGGCTGGAGCATGAAGTGGTGCCCGGCGTCGTCGAATCGCTGAAGGTAATTACCGAGAAGGGATCCACGCGCATTTCGAAGTTTGCATTTGAGTATGCTCGCAAGCACGGCAGGCGCAAGATTCATGCGATTCACAAGGCCAACATCATGAAGATGTCCGATGGACTTTTCCTGCGCTGCGCCCGCGAAATCGCCAAGGGCTTTCCGGAGATCACTTACGGGGAGCACATTATCGACAACACTTGCATGCAGCTGGTGATGAATCCTTATCAATACGACACCTTGCTCATGGAGAACCTGTACGGCGATATTGTCAGCGACTTGTGCGCGGCATTCGTGGGAGGTCTGGGGCTTGTGCCCGGAGCGAACCTGGGTGCGGAATGCGCAATCTTCGAGGCCGTACACGGCTCAGCACCCGATATCGCAGGCAAAGACATTGCGAATCCAACGGCGCTGTTGCAGTCGTCAATCCTGATGTTGCGCTATCTCGACGAAACGGACGCTGCAGACCGGCTGCAAGCCGCGGTCGAGAAGGTGTACTCGGAGAAGCGCTCGCTTACGCGAGATGTGGGCGGTACGAGCGGAACCAAGGCCTTTGCCGATGCGGTCATCGCGGCGCTTTAGCTGATGCGGCGATAAGGCATGCGGGTCGAATCGCATGCAGGGGACAGAGAGTGAGCGGGAGCGGGATCAAAGGCTGGATTGCGATTCTAACGTTGGCTGGTTTGTTGGCGTCCGGCTGTAAGAGGAGTGGCAGTCCTGTTCAGCCCTCCGGTTCAGCGGTCCCCACTCCCAACGCGAAGATCGACCCATCCACCGCCGGCACCGTAGAAGGCACCATTCGCTACCCGGCGAGCGCTCCGCCGGGTGTTGCGATCGACATGTCACAAGATCCAGGTTGCGGAAAGAGCCCGAACACGTCAGAGCAATATCTCGTGAACAACGGCAACCTGGCCAATGCTTTTGTCTATGTGAAGGACGGCCTGGGCAAGCGAATCTACGCTGTACCCGCCACCCCTGTTGTGCTCGATCAGAAGGGCTGCCGTTACGTGCCGCATGTGATCGGCCTGATGGCCGGACAGACGGTAGAGTTTCGCACCAGCGACCCAACGATGCACGACATCAATGTGCAGCCGTTGTCGTCCGGCAATCCTAGCTTCGATCTCAGCCAGGGGCCGAATGGCGCCCCAGAGCACCGTATCTTCCCTCAGCCCGAGACCATGATTCCTGTGCGCTGCAACACCCATCCGTGGATGCAGGCTTTTATCAATGTGACGGCAAACCCCTTCTTCGCCATCAGCGACTCGAACGGGCATTACGTAATTCATGGGCTGCCACCGGGGACCTATACTCTGGCCGCGGTGCATGAGAAGCTTGGGGAGAAAAGGCAGTCGATTACAGTCTCAGCTCACCAGGTAACCGGGGCAGACTTTACGTTCTAACGCGCCTCACGGTTGTCGTCCCAAATGCGGAGTTCCGGGTGGGTCGTTTGTCTAGGGCCGTTAACAGGCCCTAGGCTGGTTGGAAAGGCGCGCTTTTTCTTTCGTCCACACGGGAATAAATCCGCCTCCAAGGTGTTTCTCCTCCGTAGAGATGGCAATCCTAGCTCATCCTTGCGGGGGCGCTCAAATTAGTCAAGGAGGGGGTGGAAGAATGCAAGTTTATCTTGCCCTGTACGACCACGAGAACGACTATCTTATTGCGAAGAAGAGAGTCACCAATAGCTGGTGGCAGGGCCAGGAGAAGGCAACTGCGTTGGTCAACCAGGCCGGCCAGTGGTGTTTCCCCGGTGGCGCGGCTGATGGGAACAACTTTATCGAAGAGGCGAAGAGGGAGTTCCAGGAAGAGACTGGCTGCGTTGTCCCGACCTGCGATAGCGAAGAGGTGCTTAACCCCAACAGTTCTTACCGTCTTGTACACTGTCGCATTTCGGGAGGACACCTGAATATCCTGATGCATACCGCGAATGCGAAAGTTGGAGCAGGGATGAATCCACCGAGGCCGTTGGACGGTGTAAAAGACTGGGAGCTATCGGAGTTTACGATGTGTCCGAAGAGTCGTCTCACGGCTTTCCTCGGCGTGGGGTCGCCGGTGCCGGTGGACATCTCCGCCTACCCGCGGGGCAAATACTCCCAGTCGATTGATTGGTATGGCGAGATGGCGCGCTACCTCGCGGTGCGGTAGTGGCGAGTCACAAGGCGGACCCGCGAGGGGAGAGGCTTCCACACAAAGACTTTGATCGCTCTCCTGCATCATCGTTGGTCGAGCGGCCGTGGCACAGTCCGCAATCGACACGCCTGATACGACGATCACCTGCCCGGTGGCGATTCTCGATACCTGGCTGATCCGGGCGAAGATCAGCTTGGCCAGATGCAGACTGCGGACGCAGACGGATTTCCGACGATGGCCGAGATGGAGCACACGATGATCCTGGCCGCTTATCAGCGATCGAACCGCAGACCGCTCGAAGCGGCGCGGCTGCTCGGCATCGGAAAGACCACGATGTAGCGCGCTCTCACCGCGCCTTTCTCTAAATACACTTCTCGTCAAGCTCTAGGTACACTTCTCGTTAAGCGCGCCGGGTGTATCTCGGGACAGGCACCGAGCGAAATAGTCTAAAATTCAAGTAAGTCCATGCAAACCCGTCACAAAGTAGGCATCCTCGGCGCCACCGGTACAGTGGGCCAGCGTCTCATTCAGCTGCTCGAGAATCATCCGTGGTTCGAAGTATCTTGGCTGGCTGCAAGCGACCGGTCGAGCGGGAAGAGCTACGGAGACGCAGTGCGTTGGAAACTGGACACTGCGCTGCCGGCGGAGATTGCCGCCCTGAAGGTCTCGCCTGCTGTTCCCGAAGGAGCGCCAAAGGTGATCTTTGCCGCGCTCGATGCGGACATCGCGCGCGAGATGGAGCCGCAGTTTGCCGCAGCCGGTTGCGCCGTGATCTCCAACTCAAGCGCGTTTCGCATGCAGGCTGACGTGCCGCTGGTGATTCCTGAGGTGAACCGCGATCACCTGAGTCTGATCGAGAGACAGAGCTGGCGCAAGAACTCCGGTGGGTACATCGTCACCAATCCGAATTGCAGCGCGATCGGCCTGGTCCTCGCGCTCAAGCCTCTCGCGGACCGCTTTGGCCTTGAAGGCGTCTTTGTAAGCACGATGCAGGCGGTGAGCGGCGCCGGCTATCCGGGTGTTCCGTCACTCGACATCCTTGGAAATGTCGTTCCCTACATCAAGAATGAGGAAGAGAAGCTTGAGGCGGAAACGCTTCGACTTCTCGGCACTTTGCGCGGAGACTTGGTTGAGCCTCTGCAGGCACGCGTGACTGCCCACTGCAACCGGGTTGCTGTCGAGGATGGCCATACCGAGAGCGTGAGCGTGAAGCTTTCGAGCAAGACGACACGAGAGGAAATTCTCGCGGTATGGCGAGATTTCGTGCCGCTGAACGGGCATCCGTTGCCCACCGCGCCAACTCAGCCAGTCGAGTTTGCTCCGGGCGAAGATCGTCCGCAGCCGCGCCTGGATCGTATGCGGGGTAAGGGCATGGCGGCAACGGTAGGGCGTCTGCGTCCATGCAGTTTACTTGACTGGAAATTTACCGTGCTCTCGCACAACACGATTCGCGGGGCGGCGGGCGCCGCGCTTCTGAATGCCGAGCTCTTGGTCTCGCTTGGCAGGCTCACTTCGCCTGAGGGCCAACCGGTTTCTCAAGGTGAAAGGCCGCGCCGGGTGGCCGTTCCTGCATGAAGCTCGTCGTCATGAAATTTGGCGGTACCTCGGTCCAGGATGCTAACGCGATTCAGCGAACAGCCAAGATCGTCCAAGGCCGGATCACGAGCGAGCAGGTGCCGGTAGTCGTTGTAAGCGCGCTGGCTAAAGTGACCGATCAGTTGCTGGCCGCTGCTGCGGCTGCGGGACGGGGAGACAAAGTTGGGGCGTTGGCCATCAGCGCCCGCTTGCGTCATCGCCATGTCGAGACCGCGGAGAGGCTTCTTACTACGCAACGATTTGGTGAGTTCGAGCCCTGGATTCACGACCACTTCGATTCAGTCGATGAGATTTTGCGTGGTCTCGCAGCGGTAGGCGAGCTGACTCTTCGCACCAATGATCTGGTCGTCAGTAACGGCGAGCGTGTATCTAGCCGTATGGTTGCCGAAGCCTTCGCTGATCGCGGCATACCGGCGGTTCATGTCGACGCGCGAACCTGCGTCATCACCGATGCGCAACACGGCAAAGCGATTCCCAACAGCACCTTGATCGAGGAACGATGCACGCAAAATCTGAGGCCGCTCGTCGATCAGGGCCAGGTCGCGGTGTTGGGCGGCTTCATCGGTTCTACACCCCAGGGAGCCACGACAACGCTGGGCCGCGGCGGCTCAGACTATACGGGGGCCCTTATCGGCGGCGCTCTGCACGCGGACGCGATTGAAATCTGGACCGACGTCAACGGCATCATGACCGCGGATCCCAGAGTCTGCCCCGACGCCTTGCGGGTAAAGACAATCAGCTTCGAAGAGGCGGCGGAGTTGGCTTATTTCGGAGCCAAGGTTCTGCATCCGGCCACCATCCTTCCCGCTGTGCAAAAGAATATTCCGGTTCTGGTTTTGAATTCGCACAATCCGGAGAACGAGGGGACGCGGATCACGGCTCTCGCACCCCACTGCAACAGTCCGTTCAAGTCGATCGCAGTTAAGAGGCGCCTCACCATTGTGGATGTGGTCGCCAGCCGCATGCTGATGTCTCACGGATATCTCCACGCCATCTTCGAGGTCTTCGACCGGCATAAATGCGCGGTCGACATGGTATCGACTTCAGAAGTGAGCGTCTCCGTCACGGTGGACTCAAACGAGAGCCTGCCGGAAATCGCTGCGGATCTGAGCAAATTGGCGGATGTGAAGTATGAGGGACGGAAGGCACTGATTTGCATGGTCGGCGGCAACATTCGCGGGCAGAATGGAATCGCGGCGCAGGTGTTTCACGCGATTCGCCACGTGAATGTGCGGATGATTTCTCAGGGCGCTTCCGAAATCAACATGAGCTTTATGATTGATGAGGATGACGCAGATGAGGCGGTGTGCTCTTTGCACGCAGCCTTTTTCAAGGATGCCGATCCGGAAGTTTTTGATGTCGCCGCGAGAAACGAAGCCCAAAGCAGAGTGGCTGCACAATAATTTGTGGGGTCGCCGGTTTCGAAGCCGGCAGGAGAGGATCGATGCTTCTCTTAGTGCTTGGACGGGGCAGAACTGGGTCGCTAGTAGCGGACGTGGCGCGCGACCGCGGCCACAGCGTGCGCGTGATTGGCGAAGAGGAGAACAAGAACGCTTCCGCCCTCACCGCCCCTATGCTGGCGCAGTTCGATGCAGTGGTCGACTTTACCACTCCGGAAGCTGTCATCTTCAACTTGCGAGCTTGCTTGTCGAACGGAGCGCGGGTCGTCGTCGGCACTACGGGTTGGTACGAGAAGCTCGACGAAATGCGCGCGATTTGTAAACGCAGAAATGCCGGTTTGGTGTACGGCGCAAACTTCTCGATTGGCGTCCAGATCGTATACCGGCTGGCGGCGGAGTTGGCCCGGCTCGCGCAAGGCTTCAAGATCGAGGTGAGCGAAACTCACCATGCGGGCAAGAAGGATGCACCTTCGGGGACTGCTCTGGTCCTCAAGAATGTGCTTGAGACCGCGAATCCCGCGCTTCATGTTGAAGTTACTTCTCATCGTACGGGAGATTCGATCGGGACGCACACCATCACGGCGCGGTCCGAGCATGAACGAATTGAGATCGAGCATGAGGCCTTCTCCCGGCGGAGTTTTGCCGAGGGCGCTGTGCGTGCTGCCGAGTGGCTTGCGGGCCGCACCGGTTGCTACGATTTCAGCGAAATCTATCCGCAGTTAGCTAAAGGTTAGAACCGCGCGTAGAGGTGATTTCTAGTAGACTCCATCTGTTATGGAACTCAGCGGCTGTGGCACTGCATTGGTGACGCCCTTCCTGAGTGACGGGAGCCTGGACGAGAAGAGCTTAACCGCATTGGTTGAGTGGCAGATTCAAAGTGGAATCCGCTTTCTTGTCGCTTGCGGCACTACTGCGGAGACGCCCACTTTGAACGATGACGAATGGCTCCGCGTAATCCGGCTGGTTGCGGGCGCTGCCGGGAAGCGAGTTCCGGTTTTAGCCGGTTGCACGCACAATGCAACGCGCGAGGCAGTGGATCGTGCAGTGCGTGCAGCAGAGATCGAAGGCGTCGATGGAGTGCTCACCGCGAACCCGTACTATAACAAGCCGACCCAAGAGGGACAGTACCGGCATTTCCGCGCCATCGCCGAATCCGTCTCTTGCCCGGTAGTGCTCTACAACATACCGAGCCGCACGGGCGTGAATCTGGAGCCGGCGACGATTCTGCGTTTGGCTACCGACGTTCCTAATATCCAGGCGGTGAAAGAATCGAGCGGAAATTTGCAGCAGATCACGGAACTGATTCACCAGGCCGGCAGTGGCTTTTCCGTTTTTGCAGGCGACGACGGAATGGCGCTACCCGTGATTGCGTTGGGTGGAGCGGGGTTGGTTTCGGTCGCCTCGAACGAGATTCCCGCCGAGATGGCGCGCATGATCGATTCCGCGTTGAAGAACGAATGGCAGGTCGCTCGAGATCTCTACCGGCATTACGCCGAGCTGATCGCGGCAAATTTTTGGGAGTCCAGCCCTGGGCCTGTGAAGTGTGTGATGGCTATGATGGGCCTCATCGAAGAGAATTACAGGCTGCCGATTGTTCCAGTAACAGCCACAACACGTACCCGGCTGGCGCAGCTTATGGACAAGCTAGGGCTATCCGCGCCGTCGACACAAACCAGCGCCCAAGTCAGCGCTCAGACCAAGATGACTGCCTGAATCGCGAGCTCTCACTGCCTCTTGAAGTGCTTCTGTGTATTCGTGTGGGCTGGTGCTGGTTGCTCAGGAGTCCCGCACGTTTACCTGATGACACCTTCGCGATTCAGTAAAAAAAGATAGTTCTCGAAAGAAAGACGGATGATGATGGAGCAAACGCCTCTTGCGGCGAAGATCGAACAGTATTTTTCGTTAGGGACTGACGCCACCGGCAACTCCTCCGCAATGGATGCCTTTCTCGAACTGCGCTCCGGTTTGAGCAGGGGAGAGTTGCGCGCCGCGGAACCTGATGCGAATGCTCCGTTGGGATGGCGAGTGAATCCCTGGGTCAAGCGAGGGATTCTGCTGGGTTTCCGTTTGGGCGCACTGCAGGAAATGGGTGGCGATGAGTTCTCGTTTGTGGACAAGGCTACTTATCCGGCGCGGCGGTTCGCGGTCGCGGATGGAGTTCGGCTTGTGCCCGGTGGCTCGTCCGTACGGGAGGGGGCTTACCTTAGCCGCGGCGTAGTGTGCATGCCGCCCATGTACGTGAATGTAGGCGCCTATGTCGATGAAGGTACGATGGTCGATTCGCATGCGTTGGTAGGGAGCTGTGCACAGATCGGCAAGAGGGTCCATCTCAGTGCTTCTGCCCAGATTGGTGGAGTCCTGGAGCCGGTGAATGCGACGCCTGTGATTATCGAAGACGATGTACTCATCGGAGGGAATACAGGGGTTTACGAGGGAACATTGGTGCGGAGGCGTGCAGTGCTGGCTGCGGGAACCATTCTTACGCGCGGAACGCCCGTATACGATGTGGTGCGGGGGGAGATTTTGCGAGCCTCTGGCGAACGGCCCTTGGTGATCCCCGAAGCCGCGGTTGTTGTTCCAGGCTCACGGAGCCTGAAGCGCGGCGCTCTAGGCCGCGACGACACGGTTGAATGGGGCCTGAGCTTGTATGCGCCTGTTATCGTCAAGTACCGGGACGACAAGACCGACCTGAGTGCGACGCTCGAAGACGTTCTCCGCTAAAGGGCATCTATCGCAATTCAAAATCAGCCAGGAGAAAGCAGTCCGGGTGGGCTGTTATTTATCTGTTGAACCAGATCATTGCACACTGGCTCATACCACCCGGCGCCTCGATCAGACGATTTGATCAGCGCCGACGCTCTTGCGCGCTCCGATTCACGAAAGCGCAACATGATACGATCAACCTTCGCACCTGTCCGTAAATTATGTCCTTGGGCAAATTACAAATCATCCCCCTGGGAGGACTGGGCGAGTTCGGTATGAACTGCCTCGCTCTCCGCTGGCAAGACGACATTATTGTCATCGATGCCGGCCTGATGTTCCCGGAGATAGAGCTGTTAGGAGTGGACATTGTCGTCCCGGACATAACCTATCTGACGGAGAACCGCGAGCATGTTCGTGCGATCATTTTGACACACGGTCATGAAGACCACATTGGCGGTCTTCCGTGGATCCTGAGCGAACTTCGCGTGCCGGTCTACGCCACGGAATTCACTTTGGCCTACGTGGAAGGCAAGCTCGAAGAGCACAAGCTGCTCGAAGAGACAGAACTGATTGAAATTGCTCCTCGGCGCAAATTTCATCTGGGCGCCTTTACGATTGAGCCGATCCGGGTGACCCACAGCCTTGTAGATTGCGTCGCTCTGGCGATCGAGACGCCTGTGGGAGTCGTTGTACATACAGGCGACTTCAAGATCGATCTCTCGCCACCTGACGCGAAGCCATTTGATCTACATACTTTTGCCGAGTACGGCAAACGCGGCGTGCTGCTACTTTTGCAGGATTCGACGAATGTGGACCGCCCGGGATATACGCCAAGCGAGTGGGCGGTGCGCCCGCGTCTGGACGAGATCTTTTCGAGAACCAAGAAGCGCCTCTTCTTCAGCTGTTTCTCCTCTTCGATTTACCGAATTCGCATTGCTCTCGAATTAGCTCAGGCCCATGGCCGAAAGGTGTCGGTGGTTGGGCGCTCAATGGTGGAATCGTCAGAGATTGCGCAAGATTTGGGCTACCTTGATCTACCCTCCGGTCTCATGATTCATCCTGGCCAGTTGCGCGATTATTCTCCCGAGGAAGTTCTGGTGCTGATCAGCGGAACGCAGGGGGAGCCCATGTCGGCGCTCTCTCGCGCTGCGGTAGACAACCACAAACACGCGCGGATTGGGCCCGGCGACACGGTTGTTCTGAGTTCCCGGGTAATTCCCGGGAATGAAAAGAGCATTTACCGGGTGATCGATCATCTGTGCCGGCGCGAGGCCAATGTGATCTACGACGATGGCGCTTCCGGGTTGATCCATGTCAGTGGACATAGCAGCCAGGAGGAACTGCGACTGATGCTCAATCTGCTACGGCCGAAATTCTTCGTGCCTGTGCACGGCGATTACCGTCATCTCCAGAAGCACGCTCAACTAGCCGCCAGCCTCGGCGTCGTCGAGCAAGCCGTACTCCTTGAAGACGGCGATGTCCTTGAGGTCGATGCGACTTCAGCGACGAAGGCAGGCAAGGTGACTGCCGGCCGCGTGTGCATCGATTCGGGTTCTACGGCAGATGTCGTAGAAGACCTGGTAATTCGAGACCGCAGACATTTGAGCGAAGATGGGATCGTCCTGGCGATCATCACGATCAATAAGCGCACCGGGAAAGTGGAACGACCGCCCGAGGTGGTCACGCGCGGCTTTGTCGGCGGAGACATCATGCTCAGTGATGAGGCGCGCGAGATGGTGAATCGCACTCTTGAAGAATCGTCCGCCGAAGAGAAGGCCGACTACGGCGTGATGAAGGAAAAGATTCGTATTGATCTTAAGCGATACATCCAGAAGAACACCGCTCGACGGCCGCTGATCATGCCGGTGATCTTGGAGATTTGAACCGGTTCTCAAGAGTAAAACGTTCTAGAACTGTCGTAGGTGCGAAAGTGATGGAGTTGATCACGCTCGATGAGCTGCGTGGAGCACAGGAAAGACTTCGGGGAATCGCCTTTCATACTCCGCTCATACGACTGGAAACGCCAGAAACCGGCGGCCAGCTATGGATCAAAGCTGAAGGGTTGCAGCCGATTGGCAGCTTTAAGTTGCGTGGCGCCTACAACAAAGTCGCACTGCTCTCAGCAGAGGCACGCGCCCGCGGAGTGATCACCTACTCGAGCGGAAACCACGGTCAAGGCGTAGCCTACGCAGCTCGAGCCTTGGGCACGAAGGCGATTGTAGTGATGCCTTCGAATGCCCCGGACACCAAGAAGAGAGCCACCGCCGCACTCGGCGCAGAGATTGTGTTCGTTGGCCCGGCCAGCCTGGAGCGCAAAGAGAAGGCAGAGGAGCTGGCCGCCACTTTTGGGTACGTTGTGATCCCTCCCTACGATGATCCAGCGATCATTGCCGGGCAGGGAACCTGTGGGCTGGAGATTCTTGAGGATCTGCCTGATGTGGAGACTGTGCTTGCTCCGGTCGGGGGCGGAGGTTTGCTGAGCGGTTTGTCCGCCGCAATCAAGTTGACCCGGCCGGAGGTGAAGGTTATCGGAGTAGAGCCGGAGTTGGCCAGCGACGCAGCGGATAGCTTCAAATCAGGAAGAGTCGTGGTCATGACCGGTGAACAAACCGCTCGTACGCTGGCCGATGGCTTACGAACGCAGAGCGTTGGGGTGCTCAATTTCGAGCACATGAAGGCCTACGTGGACGATATTGTGACTGTGTCGGAAGCCCGCATCAAGGATGCGATGCGCAGGATGATCTTCGCAGCGCGGCTGGTTCCGGAACCCAGTGGAGCGGTGGCTATTGCCGCAGCTCTCTTCGGTACTTCCGGACTGCCCCGCTCGCAAAGGACGGTTGCGGTCATGAGCGGGGGCAACGTGGAACCTGCTGCCCTGGTGAGCATTCTGCAAGAGGCGGTTTGAGTTGAAGGGCCGTAATCTCGAGCTATCCCTGGAAGTTACTTGTGGTGTTCTGCCGAAAGAATGATTTACCGGCAGGTTGCGCAAAGCCTGGTACTTCCGTCTATCTAAGTGGCTGCGGAGGGGATGCTCTCACCCGAAAGAGTTCTCATATGCGTACTGCACTTCTTTCCTGGTTACCGCTCCTTACGTTTGTGGCACTCTCCGCGTTGGCGGACCCACAGAAGGTTCCGAACAACGGGCCCAAAGCGACAGTCATTCGCGATACGAATCTCTATGTCTCGCCGGATACTGGTGCGGCGCGATTAGCCGAGATCTCGCCGGGCCGCGAGATGGTGATCGTGGAGCGGAATGGTCCATGGCTGCGCGTTTTTGCAAACACAGACGCGGAAACCTCTCATGCACAAGATGCGCCCGTGTTTGGCTCGCAGGCTGCCGCGACTCCGATCTCCGGATGGATCGAGGCGAGGGGCGTGGTTGAGAGCACAACGCCCAAGGGAGACTCGATTCTGTTCGGCATGGGGGCAATCGAGGAAAGAGAGGCCGGCCAGCCGCACGCGCCTCAGGGCACGGCTCAGGCGGCGCGGCTCCTATACCAGCGCTTGGTGGATCTGTTTCCTCAATCGCCGTGGGCGCCAGAGTCTGCCTGGCGCACTGCCGATATTCGCTGGCAATTACAGAAAGCAGACGTTTTCTCTTTGCCGTCGGCCTCCGAGAAGGACGCTTACATGCGCGAGCAGATCGATGATAGCGAGATGCGGAAGCTCCAAAAGAATTATCCCAACTCCAAGTGGGCCGATTTGGCTGCCTGGGACATGCTGGATAACAAGATTTGCGGCGACTGGCAGGGTTCTACGAAGTGTCCGGAAAAAGAATCGGGAATGTACCAAAAGTATGCCGAGGATCATCCCAATTCGCCTCGAGCGCCTGAGGCCCTCTACGAAGCAGCCTATCGCCTGGGGGTTCTCAATGATATGTACCGTTCCGGTGGAGATGACAAGAAGGCCCAACAAGCCAAGGATAAGGCCGTCAATCTCTCAGGTGTGATCCAAGGGAAATATGCGCAATCGGATTATTCGGCACGAGCTGCCGCTCTGGTATATAAATTGGAGTCTTCGATTCCTATCTACGGTGTTGACCGGCAGTAGCCGCAGGCAACTGGAGGAAGCTTGAACGATTACATTCTCTCGGTCCTCTTAGGGATAGTAGAGGGGCTTACCGAGTTCCTTCCTGTCAGTTCGACAGCTCACCTGAGGCTGGCGGAAGCAGTGCTCCACATCGACCTGGCAGACCCCTACTGGAAAATGTACACCGTCGTAATCCAGCTGGGCGCGATTCTAGCTCTACTCCTGCTGTTTACCGGACGGCTTCTTGAATTTTGGCGCACCTTTCCTCGCGGGGAGAAGGGCGATCGCACGATCCTGAATCATCCGTTGACGCTCACGTTCGTGGCTTTTGTCTGCACCTCAATCCCTGCCCTGCTTTTCATCAAGGTGATCGGCAAGCACCTGGAGAGTTTGCGTTTGATAGCTTTGGCGCTGTTGATTGGAGGCATAGTGATGTGGCTGGTCGATGCCTGGAGCGTGCGCCGCGAGCTCAAGACAAAGGACGTCGAGCAGATGACGCTTGCGCAAGCAGTATGGGTCGGATTGTGGCAAGTAACATCGGCAGTGTTTCCCGGCGTGTCGCGATCCATGTCAACGATTGCCGCCGGGCAGGCGGCAGGAATGACACGCACGGTCGCGCTGGAATTCAGCTTTCTGGTGTCGATTCCGGTAATGGTTGCGGCAACGGGTTACGAGTTCATAAAGACAGTGCATCCCAAGCAGGTACCGGGTGGCGAGACCATCGTGCCATTGGTGATGACTTCGCACAGCTGGATTGTGCTGGCGATCGGCTTCGTCGTCTCTTTCCTGGTGGCGTTGGGGGTGGTGGAGTGGTTTCTGCTTTGGGTGCGCCGCCACGGATTCGTGATCTTCGCGTTTTACCGGATCATCCTCGGAAGCGCACTGTTGGCGTATGGTGTCCGCTTCCTTGGAAGCTAAACACAACGTCATAAGTAATTGCGCATAATTTATGCCTACGGCGCCTGGAATCTGTTCACAACGCCTCATTGTCATCCCGGCCGCAGCGAATCCTTACATTGTCATCCCGAGCGCAGTCGAGGGATCTGCGGTTTTGTCCGGCGTAAAGAATTTTCACTTCGCGTGGAATTCCTCAGCATGGGGAATATCGCTCCATGACAACCTACGCAATTATCTATGGCGGCGTGTTTTTAAAACCTGGTCAATATGCATGCATCTAATAAAGTATGCGCGTGTCTTCTCTTCGGATACTTAGCAGGGGGACATCGGTGTATTTTTGCGGGTTCAACCGCCGTGCCGAAGCAGCCAGTTTTCCTCAAAAGAGGCTTTCCACGCTTTCCATGCAGAAATCGCTCGCTACCGAGGGGGACTTACCGCGCTTACCGCGCTTTTCGCGCACTATTTTCCTCCAACCGGTGCCCGGCTCTGGGCGACGATGACAGTGAAGCACAGCATCGTAACCTGCAGCCGCGAGTGACCTGGCGCAGTGACTTCGTTAAAACACAGCGTCGTAGACCTTTGCGTATCGAGCAAAAGATTCGGCCGCTTCCACAATATCTCCTTGCACTCGACACGCAATTACTTATGACGTTCTGTTGAGACTCCGCTGGATGTAACGCTCGTAACCACGGAACTTCATCTTTCATTTTGGATCAAACACTGCGCAATGTCATGGGCTCAGTTTCCAAAAATTGTCGAAAGCGCAAGGGAATGGACGCATTCACTCTTTCAGCACAATAGCTGGCGTAATGC
>DASYBJ010000364.1:0-22302 GCA_036500845.1 Acidobacteriaceae bacterium | reverse complement strand
GACGGATCCTCGACATCCAGCCGGCATCCATCCATCAACGGACTCCGCTGGTCATCGGGAGCAGAGACGAAGTAAGAGAACTGCAGAACTGCCTCGCCGCTTGAGAGTTTCGGCCTCCCTTGAATTCTGTTCTGGGTTCGGGCCTCAGAGTCCTCGTCCATGGGCGATTGCTTGTCCCGCCAAACGTCTGCAAAATGGCTTAAACCGTCTGGGCTGCCCGAAGAACTGTTCAACGAATGATCTAAAAAACGAATTCGCCATCAAAGTTGTTGCCGCAATTTCATCGTCTACATCTTTGCGGGTTCGCCCGAGTTTCTGCTCTGCACGAATGTATTTTTTGAAGCCTGGCAATCGCACCATGTGGTCCCCTATTTCGAGCGGCGAGTGATTTGCGGTATTCGGCCAGCAGCTCGGGATCTGTTGCTCGCAGCGACAGCATATCGGCTATCGTGCGTTCCTCATGCCGAACAGATCGACTCGCAAGTTACGCCGTCAGTCCGCTGATCGATCTATTCTTTTGACAGGAGTTGTCTCTGCTCTGCCTTGTGTTGACAAATGCAGGTTACGGTAGCTTGCGTGCTTCCTCTTGAGGGTTCCAGCCGTCACCGCCCCGAAGGAATGTCTCCGGGAAATACTGTTTCGCATCTGTAGAAGAGATCTGATGCGACCAGGACGCCCGTTGCCGAGGGCGTGCTCCAGGGCCCACGTTTCCCCATTCGGCGTAATAGGCATGGACTGGAGTTTCGTCGCCACTCCACGGCGACCAGCCTAGAGGATTCAAATTCGCCGGCAACTCTGTCTGCAGCACAATCACCCGGGAATACTCTCTCCAGGGGCGCCCCAAGAAAAACTGCTGTTCCCCCAGATCCTCACTCGTGACCTTTGAGTTGAGGATGACATAACCGGTCTTTTGGCTGGCAGCGGTGCGTGACTGTGCAGTCAAGTAGCCGGATCGGGTCTCGTGAATCTCAACGTGGTCAAATACCGCTGCCGCATTTCCAAAGATGAAATCCACGCCTCCTGCAATGAAAGAGTCCAGATAGTATTGCCGCCCGTAATCGGCGAACAAGGTGTCTTGATCGCCAAGGAATCGGCAGTGTTTGAAGACGGCGCGGTCCGATCGAACTGCGATAGCGACGGCTTGCCCGGTTGGACCTGCAATGTTTCGAAACGTGAGATTGTCCGCCTCAAAGCCTTCGCCATTGATTTCGACCGTTTCACTGAAGAATGTGCCCTGCGCCGTGCGCGCGTTCTGCGCTGCACTGATTACCACTGCTGACGGCTCGCTCCCTGTCCCTAAAAACGTCGTACGCGGACGATTCTGCGTCACAATCACGCGCTCGTCGTAAATGCCGGGAGCGATATGCACGTAAAGCCGGCCGTCGGGCCCGGGCTGAGGTGCGTGGTCCATCGCCATCTGGATCGTAGGGAAATCGTCGGTGCTCTCCTTTGTGCCTTTACCCTGCGGCGATACATGAACATGAACGTCTTGCGCCCTAAGTGGAGGGGCATTCAGCACACTGACCAAGCAGGAGAAAGCAAGCGGATACATGAGTTGCCGCA
The DNA here is from genome assembly GCA_036500845.1 of Acidobacteriaceae bacterium. Lineage (GTDB taxonomy): Bacteria > Acidobacteriota > Terriglobia > Terriglobales > Acidobacteriaceae > PALSA-350. Next base: position 20,739 of record DASYBJ010000364.1, on the reverse strand, counting down.
TCGGTACTGAATTTTACGCAACCAAGATTGTCAGGGCTCTTAGCCCCTTTTTGGTTGTCCATGAAATGTCCTTTTCCAGGCCCTGTTTGACCCTTATATCCCCTTCAGTCTCGGTCTGTCTCTGTATACGGGAAAACAGCGAACATAATGCTTCATTTTCCCCGATTCTCATTGACACACTTCACATAAATTCGAAATATTCTTGTGCGTGATGAAGAACCATGGCCGATCATGAATCATTTTCCATTCCGAATGGTTCAGAAGCGGACTCGCAGCACCTCTTTTTGCTGAATTCAAAGGTGGCCTATATGAGTGCTTCCAAAAAACTTCGCATCCATTCACCGATCCCGTTTGCTCGCCCCTTGATCGTGAACCTCTTGCGGGCAAGCAGGACCTTAGCTTTCGTTTTGGCGATAGCGGCTGCATTCGTCCCGATCGATGCTTTTCCCCAGAGTTCCTCCTCCGCAGTCAATGGCGTTGTTACCGATTCCAGCGGAGCCGTAGTTGCCGGGGCGAACATCACTCTGAGGAACGCGGACACCAACGTCGAGCGGACTACGGTGTCCAATGGCGCCGGCAACTATTTCTTCTCAAATGTGCCGCCCGCTCGCTACACCCTCACCTTCGCCGCCTCAAATTTCCAACTCGAAACCATCTCGGCCTTTGAGGTCGAGGTAGCCCAGGCGGTCACGATCAACGCGACTCTAAAGGTTGGCGGTGTGGAGCAATCCGTGACAGTGAAGGCCAGCGGCACTGAGGTGGAAAGTTCCACGGCCCAGCTGGGTACCGTCATCGGCGAAAAGCCAGTAAACGATCTGCCCTTGGATGGACGCAACTTCACGCAGTTGCTGCAGCTGACTCCCGGGGTGACACCCATCAGCACAGGCCAAAACAGCAACGCCAGCAACACTGACGTTGTCGCTTCGTCGACTACGAACTACTCTTTCCCCTCGATCAACGGGGCTGGCAACCGGTCCACGATGTACCTCTTGGACGGCATGAATGACAACAACGCCTGGTACAACACCTACTCCGTTCCCCCGATCATCGACACGGTCGAGGAGTTCAAAATCAACTCTCACAATGACTCGGAATATGGAGGAGTGACGGGCGGAGTGGTCAATATTGCCACCAAGTCAGGCACAAATAACTACCATGGATCCGCCTGGGAGTTCGTCCGTAGCAACAGCTTTGATGCCAATCCCTTCTTCTCCGCGCCGCCTTCCTATCACTTGAATACCTTCGGCGGCCAGTTAGGAGGCCCCATCCGCATCCCGTGGCTGTACGACGGTAGAAACAAGACCTTTATTGAGCTCGGTATGGAGGGCACTCGCTATTCCAAGGCAGGCGCGGTATCAGGCAGCCAGCAGCCGTATTACCTGGAACCAACTGCTGCCCAGTTGGGGGAAAGCACTTTTGGCGGAGGGCAAGACCGGCCTTACATGGACTTCAGCAGCGCACAAACAGGGGTCACCAAAGGCGGGACCTGCGCTGCTGGCGACTCGAAAGTCGAACCCTATCCCTGCCAGCTGTTTGACCCGACCATCGCCAACAATGCCACAACTCCGCGTCGTCCGGCGTATCTCGGCAATCAGATTCCGATTTCAGAGCTCAGCCCCCATTCGCTGGCCTTCGTCAAAGCTATCTTCACCAAACCGCCGACCGTGATTCCAGGAGTGAACCCTACGCAATACAACGGAATCATCACGGATCCGACCCGGCAGACCACATACAACTACACGGGCAGGATCGACCAGCACATCGGCACGAAGGACTTCATCTTCTTCCGCTATTCGGGTTTTCAGTACGCGCAAACCTCTCCGAGTACGCTTCCTACCTTGTTCAGCACCACGCAATTGCCGGCGCAGCAGTACGGAGTGAACTGGACGCATGTCTTCAATGCCACCACCAGCATGCAGGTGCAGTATTTCCGCACACATGTTGAGGATGACGTCGTGACCCAGTTTCAGAACCACAACCTGTGGCAACTCTACGGTTGCTCGGCGGATATGTGCAACGGCTTTGTGGGGGGCGCCGCCGTATTGGTGACGCAAACTGTTACAGGAGGATTCACCGGCGGTGAAGTTAACAGTCCGGTCAAAAACCTGTCCAGCATTCATGGGTGGGAGGGTAGCTTTATGAAAACCATCGGGAACCATCAGCTCCAAGTGGGCGGCGGCTGGGATCAAGTAAATTACACAGCCGAGCTGCGGCAAGGGACGGTTACGTTCTCAGGTGCGTCCACCGCAAACTTTTCTAAGAATCCTGGATCACCTCCCGGGCTGACCAGCTCGCAGATTAGCGCACAGTCCGGCTTCGGTCTGGCCGATTTTTTGCTCGATTATCCCAACTCAGAAAACAAGCGAAACGTCCTCTTGACCGAGCGTCCGGGCGGCATCGGGAGCGCCTACCTGCAGGATAGTTGGAAAGTAACTCCAAGATTGACCTTGAACTACGGCATCCGCTATGACCGCAGCGTGATCCCCGCATACGGCACCCAAGCCTCAGTCGGACTACAGGGCAGCATCGAGACGGGCGACTTTGACTTCAATACTGGCGACTACATCATCCAACAGTTACCGCCGCTCTGCAGCGTTCGTGGCCATGCCCCATGTCTGCCCAGCGCCGTTCTCCCTGCGCACGTCAGAGTTGCGACGGGGGGAAAGATCATGCACGGCAGCAAGAACAACTTCGGTCCGCACGTAGGCTTGGCGTATCGAGTTCGCGAGAACCTCTCCGTCCGCGCAGGCTTCGGCATAAGTTATGACAATTGGGCAGCCATCATCCAGATGACGCAGAACTATCAGGGTTCGTGGCCGGATACCGGTACCCTGCAAATCAACAACACGAATACGCCTGGCACGATCTATACTTCCGCGCAGAATCCCTTCGCGTCCAACGGAGGGAACCTGCCAGCCGCAACCCCCTTCGGGTCATCGAACGTGAACTACATGGTGGATCCCGAGTGGAAGAACCCCTATTCCGAGCAGTACAACGCGGGGATCGAACAGCAGTTTGGCGGAAGCACGATCCTCTCTCTGAATTACGTCGGGTCTGCGTCGCACCGCATGGACGTCGGCGGATACTATAACACCGGAACTCCCGCCGTCGCCGCTTCCTTCGCCGCCCGCGGCACGAACACCGGTCAGCCCTATCCCTACACCGTTCCGCAAAAATCATGGGACCACAATGCGGCAAGCGCATCCTACAATGCCTTGCAGGCGTCTCTCCATGGACGCTATGCGTCTGGACTCCAGTATCTGGTTTCCTACACCTGGAGTAAGACGCTAGACGAGGGCGGAGACGGTTTCTTCGGTGTGGAAGGTGGCGTTCCGGAGGATCCCTATAATCCAAAAGGCAGCCGTGGTCCGGCCGGTTTCAACATCCCGCAGATGATGGTGACCAGCGTGCTCTATGAGCTTCCATTTGGAACCGGCAAAGCATTCCAAACCGGCAACCGGTTGGTCAACTACATCATCGGGAATTGGCAAGTGAATGGGATCGTGACCGGCAGATCAGGGCAGAACTTCAACGTGACCGCAAACGGCGATATTGCGAACACCGGAAACGCTGCTACGGCGTACGAACGGGCAAACCTGGTCGGCAACCCCTTCCAAACCGGGCCCATCGCTGCAAACCCTGCATGCACGCCCCCCGCGGGCGAGGTCCACACACGCTACCAATGGTTCAACCCTTGCGCTTTTGAAGCTCCCGCCGTCGGCACTTTGGGCAACGCACCACGCAATTTCCTGCAGGACCAAAGCTACTGGAACCTAGACACCTCAGTCCACCGGGTGTTCCCGATCAAGGAGAGCCTATCGGTGAAATTCCAGGTCGAGGCTTTCAACGCACTCAATCATCCGGTCTTTGGTACTCCAGGTTCGACCGTCACAACAGTCTCAAGCTTCGGTCAAATTACTACGACGGCGTTTGGAAATTCGAACCGGATCTTACAGGGTGCCGTAAAGCTTCAGTTCTAGGGCCTGCGTTAACAGGCCCTAGTTACCCTGGGTTGGCCTCGAACTTCCTCGGGACGGGCTTCGGCCCGTCCTTACTTTTTGCGCGCTTCAGCCTGCATGGAGATTTGCAATGGCTGTTTGGCGATCTGGCTCACATGGATTGAAGAGGCAGAGCCTTGCGTGCATTGCTCTGCTCCTCGGAGCTTTGCAGGTCTCTGCTTGGACACAGCAGGACGCTTCACCGATCGCCGCGGTTGCTGCCCCTCTGACGCTGTCCTCGCCTTTGGATTACCAGGTCTTCCAGCGGGAAACGCGTACCAAGGGCAAGATCGTCGTTGTAGGACGGGCTTACCTTGAGGCTGACACGGCGGAAGCACGTGTGACCGGTACATCGATTCTTTCTCACCCTTTAAAGGGCAAATGGCAACGCCTCTCCTTCGATCGAAGTACACAGAATTTTTATGGGGATCTACGCACAACGGCAGGCGGTTTCTATCAGGTAGAGATAAAGCTGCACAATCGCACAAGCCTGGTTGCTGACTACATGGTGCGGCATGTTGGGGTAGGCGAGGTCTTCGTTGTAGCTGGTCAGTCGAATGCAACCAACTACGGGGAAGTCCGGCAAAAAACACAAACCCGCATGGTTGTTTCATTCGACGGATTAACCTGGGCGATCGCAGACGATCCTCAACCCGGGGTCCAGGACCACAGCACGAAAGGTAGCTTCATTCCAGCTTTTGGGGACGCGCTCTACGGGAAGTATCATGTGCCGATCGGAATCGCAGATGTGGGGCATGGCTCGACCAGCGTGCGGCAATGGCTGCCGAAGGGAGAACCCGTCCTGGTTCCTCCGACAATGTCCAAATTTGTCGAGCGCGATGCCACTGGAACCCTTGTGAGCGACGGTAGGCTTTTTGCCGGCATGATGACGCGGATCGATCAGTTGGGTAAAGACGGCTTTCGCGCGTTACTCTGGCATCAGGGCGAGTCCGACGCGAATCAGCAGCCAGATCACCAGATTTCGGCCCAGGAATATCAGGCCATGCAGGAACGCATTATCCGAGCCTCACGTGCCCAGGCAGGCTGGGATTTTCCCTGGTTTATTGCTGAGGCCACTTACCACACTCCTCAAGACCCTTCCTGCGAGCCGATCCGCGCAGCGCAACGCGAACTTTGGCGGAAGGGTATCGCTCTGGAGGGTCCGGATACCGACACCCTGACTGCTGCCTACCGCCAGAACCAGGGCAAGGGCGTTCACTTCAACGACGCAGGACTGAAGGAACACGGCAATCTTTGGGCAGAAAGCGTTGAAGCATATCTCGACGGGTTGCTGAGGTAGCTCTTTCGGCGGAAAGTTCCTTCCCATCGAGACACTGTGAGTCCGGAGAATTGCAGGTCTCAGAATCGAGACCCGGGCACCCAGCGTGGCTGTATGCTAATGAATTCACCGCGACAGGCCGCTAGCGACGGTTTCAACCAAAGACCCCACTGGCGCAAAATGCTGGAGGAGGATAGCCATGCGACCAAGCGCAACACAGGTTCGCGTAGGGCTGACCTTTTTCTACTTCATCTTCTCCTTTGGAACCCTCTTCTATTTCAGCGACAGCTCATTTTGCTTGGGATCCGATCGTCAAGGCTATGTCATGACAACCGCGCTTCTTGCCTTAGCCTGTACTGCATGGAACATATTCGCAAGCGCCTGCGGAACACTGGTCGTTGGGGTGATCGAGAAGCCACTGTACAACTCAGTAACCGCACCTCTAGTTAGTGCGTTCATTGTCGGATGGGGTTTTAGCTGGTTCCCTTTGTGGATCTACCAAGGATATGGTGGATTCATGTTCACCCGGGCAGAGATGAGTTGTTTCTTCACCAAGGATGACGGGGCGGCATTTGTGGCTCCCGTACTCGCCATGGCCACTCTTGTGTGTGAATGGCTCAATTTGAATATAAAAAAACAATAACTCGGCGGCGAATCCTCCGTCTCTTCGATTTCTTCCATTTGCGCATCTGATTAGTCCGGATCGGAGATTCGGCTTCAGTTCTGAACAGACTGTCCAAACAAGCAGTAGGAGTTTCCGCCGCCAGCGGAAACTCCTGCTGATCTGGTTCGGGATATGCCGTGAGGATCAGTCTCGAAGACAGAGCGATTTAAGGTATTCCCTGAAGGGTGGCCCAAGATCACTGCGTTTGAGTGTGAATTCCACGGTGGCCTTGAGCATCCCCAATTTGTCTCCGGCATCGTGGCGTTTTCCTTCAAAACTGTAACCATAGACCTTCTCTGTCTGGAGCAGGCCCTTGATGCCATCGGTCAGTTGTAGTTCGCCGCCCGCGCCCAGAGGAGTCTTCTCGAGAACTTCGAAGATGTGCGGGGTGAGAATGTAACGACCGATAATTGCATGTTTCGACGGAGCCTCGTGGGGCTGCGGCTTCTCCACCATGGCATGCACATCGAAGAGGCGCGGATTGTCCTTATCTTCAGTGCAGTCAAGCACGCCGTAGGCTGAAATTGCCGGGCCTTCGACGACCTGCGTTGCGAGGATGGAGGACTGGGTGTGTTCGTAGACGTCGATCATTTGTTTGAGACAGGGAACCTCGGCGTCGATGATGTCATCCGGCAAGACCACGGCGAAGGGTTCATCCCCAACCAGATCACGTGCCATCAGCACAGCGTGGCCCAGACCCATCGCCTCTTTTTGGCGCGTATAAGCAATGCGCGCCATATTTGAGATTTGCCGTGCCATCGCAAGCAGGTCGGTCTTGCCGCGCGCCTCGAGAAGTTGCTCCAACTCGAAGCTGATATCGAAGTGATCTTCGATCTCCGCCTTGTTTCTGCCTGTAACGATAATGATCTGCTCGCAACCCGCGGCGATGGCCTCTTCCACGCCATATTGAATGAGCGGTTTATCAACGAGCGCTAACATTTCCTTAGGCAACGCCTTCGTTGCCGGCAAAAAGCGTGTTCCTAAACCGGCGGCTGGGAAAACTGCTTTGCGAACCTTACTCTTCATCTGTTCGAAATCCTTCGTTCTCTGAGTGGAGTTTTCTATCTGCCCGAAGCCTTACAGTCGGGATGTACGACAGAGCAAAAAATGTATGCATCGCCGGTCTATGTCATCCGCTGAAGTCCCCGAACGGAATCGCACAGGTTCTCTGCTGCAATTGGCGAGCTCAGCGGACCGCGGAGTGACCTGAACCCACCCGGAATACTTGGATGCAGGAATCTCTACAACGCGGGAGAATCATTTCCCAGCAAGGCCCGGCGAACGATCTTTATTGGAGGATACCCCTGCTTGAGAAAGTCATTATGAAACTGCTCGAGAGAGAAATTCGCGCCTTGTTGTTGCTCGAGGTCAGCCCGAAGCTTCAAAATTTCGAGCTTTCCTAATGTGTAATAGAGATACGTAGCGTCCGAAGTTCCCCGCTTGGTCTCGATTACGCCGCTCTCGTGAGACTGATAGCCCTCCTTTGCGAAAAAATCAACTGCCTGATCGTAGCTCATGTGGCCGGTGTGCATCTGGATGCCCACGACAAAGCGAGCATCACGAAGAAGTGCATCCTGGAGCTGTCCCAGCCGGATCATCTTAGCGTCTCGAGTATCCCGCGCACCGGTTCCCTGTTGCCCATATCCCTGGTCGAGCATCATCTGTTCGCAATAGTGGGCCCAGCCCTCGGCGTTTGAACTGGCCCCGAGCAGCTTGCGTACCTTGCTCGGCGCCTGCTGAAGCCACAGGAACTGGATGTAGTGGCCGGGATACGCTTCGTGGACGGAAGTGCTAATGATCGTTCCCCGATTGAACCCTGCCATGCGTCCAGCGATCTGTTCGGGAGTATCACCCGGGGCGGGAAGGGTGACATTGAAGTAAGCCTCCTTCGCGACCTTCTCATAGGGTCCCGGTGTATCCATGGAAGCTACGGTGGTTGCGCGCATGAACGGAGGCGTCTCTTTGACAATCGGTTGTACAGGAGAGGGGATGTCGACGATGTGTTTAGTCTGGATGAACTGAATGAGGCCCTTGAAAGTGTCGCGAAAGGTCTGCAGCAATTGGCTAGGATCGGGGTGATCCTTTTCGAGTTCCGCCAGGACCTCGCGAGGTTGTTTGTCCGGGGCGATCTCTTTGCCGAGGCGGTCGAACTCCGCTTGATTCTTTTTCAGATCCGCATTCGCGATATCGAGCAGCTTAGCCAGGGGCGTATCCACCATCTCGTCGAACAGAAGCTTTTTGCGATACGTATCGCTGCCGAAGCGAAAATCTCCATGCGACCGGGCAAGCAGATTGTCCTTCAGCCATGATTGGTAGGCATCGAGTGCTGTCAAAACACTTGCGTTTGTTTGCGCGAACTGCGCTCTCAGTTGCAGACTCTGGGCCTTATCGAAGGCCTGCGGCACGTCCGACTGGAAGAAGCTGATAATTCCCGGCAATTGCTCAAGCGCGATTTCCGTATAGATACGGGGTGGATTGTTAAGATTCTGCCGCGCGGCGGTAAAAACAGCCGGCATCTGCCTCTCTCGCGCAATCAAGGAACGCAGCCGCTCGTCTGGAGAAGCGAATGTGCGTTCCATCAGCGCAAAAGCGCTCTCAGTAATGCCACTCGAATAGGTGTCCGGATTCTTCTCCCAGGGCCGGATCGTCTCAAGCGTAAGCAGCGAGCTGCGAATGTTGCCCACAACGAGAGCCAGATCACCTTGCGTATTTAAGTCAAGCGAGCCTGGCGAAATCGACGCGAACTTGGCTTCGTATTGCTTGAGCGCGGCGATCTCTTCATTGATTCCGGCCCGCGTGTAGTTCTCCAGTTGGGTATCGTACTGGTGGAAACCGTCCAGAGTCGCCGTTGTTGGCGAATACTTAAAGTACACCTGATCGAAATACTGATCGGCGAGGCTTCGGAACTGTATGCCTGCAGTGTCTGGTGAATCTTGCGCCGGGGTTTTCGCCAGAAGAAGATGGCTGGTTACGACAGCGCTCCCTAGGAGCGGGATTGCAATCCATTTCAAGTTCAAGCGAAAGACCCTCTCCGTAAGGATGTCATGAAGTTTTCTAACGGTGTCGTCATCCCTAGCGTCGAGCTACCGCGTCAACATCGGTGTGGAGAGCCAGTTGTTCGAATAGGGCCCGGATTTCCATTAGGACATCGTGGGGCTCAGTGGCGTTGAGTGGAAGACGCAAGATACCCTGGGGTGTGAACTGTGCTCCCTTCTTCGCGTTCTTTGCCACCATTTTCATCAGGCGCCCCGGATCGATGCTGGCCTGATCCATGAAACGTATGAGCAGTTGATCCCGTTTGCGATCCACTTGGGCCACGCCCAAACGCTCGCACTCCAAACGCAAAACAGCAGCTTCTAGCAAATGGCCGACGGTGGCCGGCAGCTCGCCATATCGATCTTCAAGCTCGGCCCGAACATCGTGCAGCATAGCGTCATCTGAGGCTCCTGCGATCTTCTTGTAAATGCGCAAACGCTGGTTTTCTTCTGCGATATAGCTCTCGTCGATTCTGAGACTGATGCCGAGGTTGAGCTGCGTGGTCGGCCTCTGCGGATGCTCTTCGCCCTTGAGAGCATTCACCGCCTGCTCCAACATGCTGGTGTACATCTCGAAGCCGACGGCTTCAATATGCCCGCTCTGTTCGCCCCCGAGCATATTGCCGGCGCCGCGCAGCTCGAGATCGAGCGCAGCGATCTTGAAGCCCGCGCCTAGGTCGGAAAATTCCTTGAGCGCCGCAAGACGCCGCCGGGCAATCTCCGTCAATTCCTGCTCAGGAGGAATCAGGAGGTAGGCATATGCGCGCCGGTTCGACCGGCCGACCCTCCCGCGCAGCTGATAAAGCTCTGCGAGTCCATGACGATCGGCACGACTGACGATGATGGTGTTTGCCAGAGGAATGTCGAGCCCGTTCTCAATGATGGTTGTGGCGACCAGCACGTCGTATTCATCGTGCATGAAGCCCAGCATCACCCGTTCGAGTTCGCCCTCGCTCATCTGTCCGTGGCCCACGGCAACGCGAGCGTGAGGGACAATCTCCCGGATTTTGGCGGCAATCTCGTAAATTGTCTCCACTCGATTATGAACGAAATAGATTTGGCCGCCTCGTTCAAGCTCGAGCTCGATGGCTGTGCGAATCAGCTTCTCGTCGAACTTGGCGACGATCGTCTGAATCGCCATGCGGTCCTTCGGGGGAGTCTCGATCACGCTCATGTCCCGCAACCCCACCAGAGACATATGCAGCGTGCGGGGAATCGGAGTCGCAGACATGGCGAGCACATCAATCTCACGGCGCATCTGCTTTAGCCGTTCTTTGTGACGGACGCCAAACCTTTGCTCCTCATCGACGATCAGAAGACCAAGGTCATGGAATTTGAGGTCCTTTGATAAAACGCGATGCGTTCCGATCAGGATGTCGACCTTGCCCGCCTCGAGCCGCTCCAGAATCAACTTCTGCTCTTTCGGTGAGCGGAAGCGCGAGATCATCTCAATGTTGATGGGGAACTGTTTGAAACGGTTTTTGAAGGTCTCGAAATGCTGGAAGCTGAGGATGGTAGTCGGCGTCAGAACGGCCACCTGTCTTCCGTCCTGTACCGCCTTGAAGGCCGCACGCATCGCCACCTCGGTCTTACCGTAGCCGACATCTCCGACAAGAAGGCGATCCATCGGCATGGTCGATTCCATATCGCGCTTGATGTCTGCGGTAGCGGTGAGTTGATCTTCGGTCTCGTTGTAGTCAAAGGCATCCTCGAACTCACGCTGGAATTCGTTGTCCGTCGGAAACGCATGGCCTTGTGCCGCCTTGCGCTGCGCATAGAGCTTCAGCAGTTCGTCAGCCATGTCCTGCATGGCCTTGCGCACGCGGGCCTTCGTCTTGGCCCATTGCTGGCCACCCATTCGGTTCAGCACGGGCGCGGGTCCAGAATCGGTAGAACGATACTTCTGGATGAGATCGAGCCGGGTAAGCGGTACATAGAGCCGTGCCTGTTCGGCAAACTCCAGCACCATGAACTCGACCTTGATGCCGTCTTGAACGATTTCTTTCAGACCCAGATAGCGAGCAATTCCATGCTCAACGTGCACTACATAGTCGCCCACGCTGAGGTCGCGAAAGTCTGAAATGAATGCCGCGGTCTTGGATTTAGCCCTCTTGGGTGCCGGGCGCGCTGTGACGTCGGCGTCATCGGAGAAGTCGTTCGCGCCAAAGAGAATCAGATTACTGTCCGGCAGGCTAACACCGGTCGCGATGGAACTGCGCGCGATGATCGGCGTACGCAGGTCTCCGGCAAGATAGCTGCTCTCGTCGTAGATGGTCTCGCTGCCGGTGTGCTGGGCGCGGCTTCCCAAACGGTAAGGCTGCCCGTACTCGCGCAGCAAATTTGCCAGCCGTTCCACTTCACCCTGATTCGGCGCGATCAGGAGCATCCTCGTTCCTGCTTCGGCCAGCGCCTTGATCTCCTTAAGGAGATTGGGAATCGAGCCATGGAAACGAAGCGTAGGTTGAGAGGTGAAGTGGACCTCGCCCAATGTGTAGTCATCTTCCTCGAGGACGTCGACGGCGCCTAGCTGATCGAGATCCAGGCCCGGCAAGGAAGCGATTTTGGGCCACAACTCATTCGGAGAGAGATAGATATCGGTTGGAGTGACCAGCGAACCGATGCCACTCCGGTCGTGCCGCTGCTCTACCTTGCCCCACCAACGCTCCGCCTGGTTCCGGATCATCGCCGGCTCTTCTACAAAGACCTGTACCCTCGGAAACAGATCGAACAGGGTGCGATCGGCGCCCGCTACGGTCGAGAAGAACTCCCACCCTGGGAAGACACTGACACCGCCCGCCGCCAACGCTTGTGTAACAAGCTCCGAGTCATCTCCGAAATCGTCATCCGGTTCCGTTCCGGATTCATCTCCCGCTTCATGACGCGCTTGGGTGCGCTTGCCGCTGAGCCGGGCATGGACCGCCGCCAGCAGGTTTTCCGATACCGGCGTTTCGGTCAGTGGAAGCAGGAGAGCCTCATCGAGGGTGGTTGAAGACCGCTGAGACTCCGGCTCGAATTTTCGGATGGACTCAATCTCATCGCCGAACAACTCGATGCGCACCGGCCGGTCCATCTCTGGCGAGTACACGTCGAGGATGCCGCCACGGCGCGTAAACTGTCCTGGCATCTCGACGATATCCATCTCGTTATAGCCCACGCTTGCCAGGTGGGTGATGAGTTCATCGACGTCGATTTCTTCCTCTCGGCGTAGCAGCCGGGCGAGCTTGGTGTAGTAGTCCGCAGGGAATACCCGCATGCTGGCAGCCTCGACTGGTACGATTACGATCGAGGCTGTACCAGTGGCAATCTTCCATAGCGCCGAAGCCCGCTGCTCCTGAACGTCGGGATGAGGCGACAAATTCTCAAAGGGCAAAACGTCGTGCGCAGGTAACCGGAGCACCCGGTCTGGATCGATGGCTCCGGTCAGGCTGCAAGCGGCGCGAATCGACAGCTGGAGAGCGTCAGCCGCTTTGTTATCGGCAACGATCACGACTACCGGGGACTCGGCGGCCCGCGCGAAGAGCGGGATATAGAGCGTTCGGGCAGTTTCTGTCAGACCGGAGACACGTCTCCGCCCCGCAACGAGGGCCAAGTGCCGTCGTACGCGCTCAAAAGATTCAGTGTGTTCCAGGTCCGCGAGCATCTCGCGAACGAACGGGAGGATCATGCCTCATTCATTCTAGATCAGGGCTCGGGGATCAGCCTCCGGCTGTGGCGCCTCAATTCGTTCTGTCGTGACCCTGAATCCCCTGAGAGGAAGGGCGGGAACTACTTCTCAACCGCTTCGGTCCAGAAATGGAAGGTCTGGGGGGTGATCCGCGACCGTCTTGTGGTCGCCTCGGCTTCGTAAATGGAGCGTAAACAGCTGAGGAGCGAGAGCGCATCCTCTTCAAGTCCGAGGACCGAGAGGGAGCGCAGCATTCGCGTTAGGCGCAAGTGGTTGTGATTCCCCGGCCGCAGCCAATTGTGACTTTTGCCTTCGAAAGAAGCAGCGCGTGCCACTCCGTCTTGGCCGGTCTCCAACCCATAGAATGCGAGCATTCTCAAGAACGATCGATGGAGCGTAGCCTTGAGCGATGGGTCGGTGCGGAATTGCGCGATCGTCTCTTCGTCGAGCACGGGAGCGTCAGGATTTGCTCCACTCCGCTCACGCAACGGGAACAGCCACTGGATATAATCATGAACTTCTTCCAGTCGCGTGTCGGTCCAGCCAAGAATATCCAATAGAGTGCGGCCCCGATCATCTCGTCCGCGTCCGGAATAGAAATCGAGAATCCGCCTGCCTTCCGTAGAGCTGCATTCCGTTGTCATGATGAGAATCCTCTGTTCCGGGGCATTCCCATCTTTTTGGATGCACTGATCGATACGTACTCCGGGCGAGCGCCTGATGAAAGGCCATAAAATCAGGCAAACGCATGGATGAGTCCCCTGTAAGGCCCGCGATGAGCGTACCGCCGGTTGTCATACCGGAGCCCATGTGGCGTCGGGCTCTTGCGCTGCTGCGGCCCTCGCATCGCCATTCCGTATTCTCGGCCACCATCGTCCTGATGGTTTCCACATTGCTTTCGCGCATTATCGGCCTGGTCCGCGTGAAAATACATCGCCTATCTTTTTGGGGCAGGCCCGCAGACGGACGCCTATCTGGCCGCATTTACTCTGCCAGACATGATCGCCTATTTCCTGGTTGGCGGCACCGCATCGATTGCCTTCATCGCTATCCTTAGGCCAGTCTTGCGGCTATTTATGGCTTGCGGCAAGTGCTCCCTGTTGCAGGACGGTTCCGCTCTGACATAATCCTGCTCGCAATTGGAACTCTTGCATGGGTAGTCGTTGCCGGCGTTTCCCTCAAACTCACCGGCTCGGCTCTGCCGGGCCAGGTGCTCTCACGTTTTCGCCGCGGCGATTGAGATCAATGGATATCTCAAAACGCAGGAGAGCGCCGGCATGGCCGGGCTCTCTGCTTGCGTCCTTTTGAGCGAACGTTCTAAACAGTTGCGGGTACTTTTTGCGGCTCCACCACGGCGCTGTTCACCGGGGCAACGGCTCCATCTTTGGTCTGGCCCGGCTTGCGGATGTCGATTCCGCCTTTGAAGAACGCGCCGTCCTCAATGCTGATGCGCTGTGCAATCACATCGCCCGTCAGGGAACCCTCACTGCGGATATCCACACGGTCGCTTGCATTGATGTTGCCACGCACTTTGCCGAGGACAACGACTTCTCGCGCGGAGATGTTCGCCGAAACTTGGCCATTCCGGCCCACTGTCACGCGATTGCCAGGCAGATTGATCGCGCCTTCTACCTTGCCGTCGATGTACAGCGATTCGGAACCTGTCACCTCGCCCTTAACCACGAGGCTCTTACCGATGGTGGCCTGATCGGCAATCGCCTGAGATGCGGGAGAAGCGCCGGAAGGACGCATGGGTTCACTGTTAGGGGTTGAAGGCACCGCCGGACGCGCCGGCTCCGTGCTCGAGGAAGGCGATGGACTTCCGGGCTGGTTCGGTTTCCACATCTTGTTGTATTTCCTTTCGCTGACTTCTGAACTATCAGCTCCCGAGACAACCCTGCGAGTGAAATTCCGCACGTAGAGGCCAACTTCGGGGGAGCCGCTCTTCTCAAATCTCGACCCACTTGCGGAAGCAAAGCTCTCCGCAAGCCGCGCAATCCTTGCTCTTGTCTGCATCTTAACCATGGATGGCAGAAAATTGAAATCCCCTTGTCGGGTCTTTTCATTTCCTGACCCGTTAAGATCAACAAGAATCGCTTGGAATCGGGACAGTGATGTACGCGATCGGGACAGCGCTCTTGCCCGGCCCGAATCCTAGCTCTGCTCCATAATAACCACTGTGCTCCCAATGCTTCGATGAATGACCGTGCGCTGAACGATCGTGAACTACTTCGCCGCATCCAGCGTTCGGCCGGACAGCGTGCCGGTTACAAACAACTCGTTCGCGAACTCGGACTTGGCGGGGGGCGCGAGCGTCGCCTGCTGCTGGAACAACTCGACCGTCTGACTGCTCGAGGCCAGCTCGTAAAACCGGATGCCGATCACTGGGCGCTTCCCCAAACGGCCACGCGCGACAATCTTGTCTCCGGCCGGCTTGACGTTCATCGTGACGGCTTCGGTTTCGTGCGCCCGGAGCCCCGTCCTCAGGAAGGCGAGGGGGACATCTTTATTCCTCCGAGCGAGATGCGGGGCGCGATGCAGGGAGATCAGGTGCTTTTGGAGTTGGCTCCTGCTCGTCCTGATGGGCGGCGCTCAGGCCGTATTATTCGCATTCTCACCCGGGGCAATCCGACTGTGGTCGGTATCTTTCACTACGCACACAGTGAGTCCGCTCAGGGACATACGGTGATTCCCTTGGACGAACGTATGACGCAGCCGATCCTCATTCCGTTTGGGATGGAGCGCCCAAGGCATCCGGGTTTTGAACCGCCATATTATTCGGCAAATCGCGTGTTTGGAGGAGAGGATGGTGAAGCGGTGGCCCGTCCTCGGAACTTCGACGATCTCGAAGGCATGGTCGTCGATGTCGAAATCACCGATTGGCCTACGCCGACACGCCCTGCTCGCGGACGAGTCATTGAGGTTCTTGGCGCAGAAGACGATTTTGGCGTCGACGTTGAGATTGTCATCCGCAAGCACCACCTGACGCATACTTTCCCAGCCAACGTACTTGAGGAGGCTGTTGCGGTCGCTCGCCTTGACCCCGAGGAGATCGCCCGGCGTCGCGATTTCCGGGGCCTCCCGATTGTCACCATCGACGGGGAAACGGCCAAGGATTTTGATGACGCAGTGCTAGTCCGCAAGCATGAGGAGGGTTGGGAGTTGCAAGTCCACATTGCCGATGTGGCGCAATACGTCCTGCCTGACTCAGCCCTTGACCTTGAGGCGCGCTTACGCGGCACTTCCGTATATTTCCCTGACCGCGCGATTCCGATGCTGCCACAAGAGCTCTCAAGCGATATCTGCAGCCTGCGCGCTGACCACGACCGTCTGGTTCTCTCTTGCATCATGCGGCTCGATCGAGAGGGCGAGATCGAAAGCTACGAGGTCACGGAAGGCGTCATCCGCTCGGTTCGCCGCATGACTTACACCCAGGTGCATGCGGTACTTGAGGGAGATGAGGAAACGCGTCAAGCCCACGGTCCTCTGGTACCCGAGTTCGAGCGTATGTACGAGCTTGCGCGCCTGCTCCACGCCAAACGCCAGCGCCGTGGGTCGATCGACTTCGATCTCCCGGAACCGGTGATCCTATTCGATGCTCTCGGCGTGATGCAGAATATTGTTCGGTCCGAGAGAAGTTGGGCGAACCGCTTGATTGAGGAGTTCATGCTCTCCGCGAACGAGTGCGTGGCGTCGTGGCTTGAGCAACTTGGAGTGCCATCGATATACCGGATCCACGAAAAGCCGGAGCCGCGCCGTGTCGTCGAGTTTGAAGAGACTGCCGCGCAGTTCGGGTATTCACTCGGCTTCGGCTCGTTGCCGGTCAAGCGTGTGACGATGAAATCGGACCGGCGCGAACAGAGAAACCGCGGACGCGGAGGGCCTGCTCGCCAACACGAGATTCCCGAAGACATTCCCGTTACACCGAGAATGTATCAACAACTGGCACTCAAGATCGCAGGCAAACCCGAGGAACGAATCCTGTCTCATCTGATGTTGCGTTCCCTTCGCCAGGCACGTTACAGCGAAAAGAATGAGGGCCACTTCGCGTTGGCTACCCCGTGCTACACGCATTTCACGTCGCCGATTCGACGCTACCCGGATCTCATCGTGCACCGCATTGCCAAAACTGTCCTTCGCGCTGGTGAGAGTGGGTACGGAGTGCCTGTGCAAGCGGCAAAGCAAGCGCCTTGGCAGGAAGCGCGACCACCAAAGGGCCCATCCCGCAGCCATACACACGTGCAATCCGAGTACGCTGAGGACTCCATGAGTGAAGTCGCGCTGGCTGGAATCGCGCTCGAATCAAGTCAGGCCGAGCGTCGCGCTGACGAAGCGGAGCGCGAGCTGATGGAGTGGAAAAAGGCGAAATTCATGAAGGAACGCATCGGCGAGGATTTCGACGCGATGATTTTAAGCGTGACGAAATACGGCTGTTTCGTGGAACTCGACAATCTTTTCATTGAGGGTCTGGTCCCGATCATGAGCCTGCAAGGGGATTACTTCACCTATCGCGAGAACACCCGGCAGATCATCGGTGAACGCTTCGGGCGGCGCTACTCGATGGGTGACCGAGTGCGAGTGGTTCTGGACCGGGTCGATGCGATAGAAAGACGGCTGCAGTTCTCTATCTTGGAAGATTCAGTTGCGAGTTCTCCTCGCGAAACAAGCCCATCAAAAACTAAGACTCGTCAGAAATCCGGCAGCCCTCAAAAACCGAAGACGACCAAAGCTCATGGTTACAAACCGCCGAAGAACAAGGTTCTACGCAAGAGCAAGCAGAAGGGCACGAAAAAGCAGAAGCGCAGGTAGCCTTGTCGCGGCTGCAAATCGTCCACGCACTTGCGTTCGGCTTACAATCAACTCAGCGAAAGGTTTTGGTAAGTGGAGAGAGGTTCATGGCACACATGGTGGTTTGCGCGCGCTACAAGCAGGAGATGGAAGGGCTCGACGAGCCCCCGTTCGACAGCGATTTTGGCCAGAAGATTTACCACAACGTCTCCAAAAAGGCTTGGTCCGAGTGGCTCGAGCGGCAGAAGATGCTGCTGAACGAGTATCGTCTGCAGCCCTGGACGCGGGAAGCGCAGGAGTTCCTTGTGGAGCAGATGAACGAATACTTCTTCGGCGAAGGTTCAGCGCTACCCAAGGAATACGTTCCGCCTAGCCACTAGGAGCTCAAATCGGAAGCGGCTGGGCGGACTCGCGAGGGCAAATTTTCTCCGGAATGCAGCTTCGCATAGGACCGCCGGTCTCGTGTACACTCGGAGAGGAAATTCCTGCCGTCGGGACGTGGCTCAGCCTGGTAGAGCACTCGCTTGGGGTGCGAGGGGTCGGCAGTTCAAATCTGCCCGTCCCGACCAAAAATCAATAAATTGTTGGTGTTGTTCCCTCCGCTTCCCGCCGTTTCGGTGTTGGCTTAGGCCGGAGGCTCTCCTTGTTGCGCGCCGCCTCGTCGTGCGAGCGAATTCCGCTCAATTGATCGAGCGCCTGGCCCTCGAAGGAAGGCCAGGCGCGATTCAAACCAACGCAGATCAGTACGGCGTGAAGAAGATCTGCAGGGGATGTGAATCATCGAAGAAGCCGTGGCCGGAGTTCAGGATGTCGAGCTCTCCTGGATTGCCGATCACATTGCCAACCACCACATTGTGGGCCTTGGCATTCGCAATTACCTGTGCTGTTAGGTTGCCTTTGCCGTCGTTGTAGTAGACGTTCACGCGCTGCAGCGGAGCCTGGTCTTGCTCGCCTACGATGATGTCCAGAGTGCCATTCTTATCCATATCCCCAAGTGCAATCCTGTGAACATCGACCATGTTGGCGTCGATCGTATGCTTGATCCAGGTTCCGTTGCGACGGTCTGCCGGCGCTTGCCACCAGATCACGCCTCCAGGCGGCGGAGCTATGCCTCCTCCTGGGCCTTCTGACTGTGCAGAGATCATATCCATTCGTCCATCCCCGTTGACGTCCATGGCCTCGAATGCAGCCACTTCTCCGCCGTCGCCGCAGTTGTTGGCACTGCATGGATAACCGGGTCCAATCGCGTGCATGATCCAGGCCCCGGTGCGAGCGTTGCCGCCGGTTTCGCGCGGATTCTCCCACCAGACCAAGTTGAAGGGTGATGTCGGCTGTGTACCGACAAGGTTGATACTTCCGTTGCCTGTACCGATATCGAGCAATGCAACTCCGCGGAAAGAAGTACTGTATTGAACCTGCGTCCAGGAATCAGGGGTGTTCTGGAAGAAGATCGATGATGGAGTAACGATGTCCATCTTGCCGTCTCCGTCCACGTCCTGAAGAAGCAAGTTGTTCTCCCCGAAGCCCGGCCCGACTGTGTGCATCACCCACGGATCCGTCGCCGGGTTCCCGCCGTTTCCTCGGGGGTTCTGGAACCACACAATGCTGTAGTTTCCACTGAAGGTCGGGTCGAACGAGGCGACGATGTCCACTGCTCCATCGCCGTTGACGTCGAACGCAAACATGTCTTCGTAGGCATTTCCGCTGCTCACGATCGTATTCCTGATCCAGGTGTCGTTCACATTGCCTGAGGCTGGATATTGATACCAATAGATGCCGCCATTCGAGGTATTGCCGGACTGCGTGGGAGCCTCGAGGCCGACTACAGGCACCATGTGGCCATTCCCTTGAATGTCGGCCAAAGTCTTCTCCACCAAGGTTCCCGCAGGCGTTGGGTCTACCGCGACGTAGCCGTACGGTAATGGCCCGTCTTGGTTTGAAATAGGCGTGGAAGTATTGAAGAAATAATCCACCGTTGCCGTGAAAGCCGGAGTGTTCGCTGCAACCGAGTTCGCGTTTCCGGCGTAGGGACCCACCTTCGCGACATTCAGACCGAAGGTAAAGCTGCCTGCCGAGGTAAAGTTTGTTCCGTCTGTGGACCAGCTCCCGGTCCAAACATTTCCGCTTCGCGCGAGACGAAGTACCACGGGACCCTTTGCCAGGGAAATCGGCGTATTGAAGAAGACCGTACCGTTCGAGCCATTGATACCGGCAGCAAATAGGAACGGCCCTGTCGTGTCCCCGTAATCCACATCGAACCGCAGGAAGTCAGTGCTGTCCTGTTCTACCAGGATGCCTTCGTCCTGATTGGGGATTTCCACCGCAGATTGAAAGCGGACATCAACACTAAAGTCCGAATTTCCTACCGACTGCATAACCCGGAGCGTGCCATCTCCGTTTACCCACGGATCGTGAACTGTACCCATGGGGACGTTCAGCGTCACACCGGAGCCATTCATGCTAACCGTGCCGTCTCCGAGTGGGTTTTCGACGGTCCACAAAGATGTATTCAGACTGGACTCGTCGAAGTTGTCGGAGACTACGCTGCTCGTAGCCGAAAGGGTGTAGGAAGCGGAGCCGACTGCGCTCTGGGTATGGCCGCTGGCAGTTGCAATCGCCTTGACGGTGGTAGACGCACTGATGGTGAAGGGACCGGAATAGACCTGGGAGGATGTGGTTGGCGTCGAGCCGTTGGTGGTGTAGTAGATGGTCGCGCCCGCTGTTGCATCGGCAATCGACACGCTCAGAGTAGAAGTGAAGGTAGTGCCGCTCGCCGGCGAGAACGTCGGCGTTGCCGCGCTCGTAACAGGTGAAAAGATGTAGCTGGCCGAGCCAACCGCACTCTGCGTATTGCCGCTGGCGGTTGCAATCGCGTTGACCGTGGTAGACGCACTGATGGTGAATGGACCGGAATAGACTTGGGAGGATGTAGTTGGCGTAGACCCGTCGGTGGTGTAGTAGATGGTCGCGCCCGGTGTTGCATCGGCAATCGACACACTCAGAGTAGAAGAGAAGGTGGTGCCGCTCGCCGGCGAGAAGGTGGGCGTTGCCGTGGTGGAGGTTGTAGCCAAATTGTGGAACCAGTCAAACTTAGCCGTAAGAGCCGGGGCGCTGCTGGGATTGGAGTTGTAGTTCCAGGCATAGGGCGCCAGACCCGTCACTACAAGACTGTCGTTGAAGCTTCCCAGCTGGTTCCAGTTCACTCCATCAGTCGACCAGTATGCGGTGTAGGTACTTCCTGCCCGCTGCAAACGCAGATACGTCGGTACGGCGTAGGAAGTAAACGGCAGAGTCTGCAACGGTGTACTCTC
>DASYBJ010000363.1:0-2759 GCA_036500845.1 Acidobacteriaceae bacterium | reverse complement strand
CGACATGCGAATCTCCTTTTGTCTTGAGCCACGGATCGAATGATCGAGCGATGACTATGGAGTCCATTCCCTCCCAGCGCTCGGAAGTGGTCAACCGCGCGACCTGCCCCCCTTCGCCAATATCAGCGCGGCTTCCACACCGCCTTCCAGAATGTCTTCGGCTAGCAACGCATCAGGCACGGCACGCGCGATCTGGAGGGTCCCAACCATCAAACTGAAGATCGCCATGGCGCGCCGGGTCGCGTCCTTCGACCCGGGATTGGGGAGCTTCCGGGCGAGTGTCGAGATGAATGAAAGGAGCCCGTCCTCGTACGCTTTTCGTGTCAGCTTCGATTGCCTACCGATCTCCGGCAGCAGTGCGGCAGAGGGGCAACCGTCTTCGCTGCTCAGGAGGTGCTCCTTGTTCAGGTACCACCGGATGGCCCCCTCGATACCGCGACCAGCATGGCTGTCATGCTCGAATTTAGCGTCCTTCTCGGCCAATGTATTGGCGAGCACCTCTCGGAGCAGGACCTCCTTAGATTCGAAATGTAGATAGAACGCTCCGTTGGTCAGCCCCGCCTCGGCCATAATTCCAGCCAAGCCCGACGCCGAAGCACCGTCTCTCCGGAACCTTCGTGAAGCTACGTCGATAATGCGCTTTCGCGTATTCTCTTTGTGACCTTTCTCAAATCGCATCGGTATCATCCATCATTGGATCTGTATCATCCATCATTGGAACGTAACCATGTCGTGCTTTCAGGCCGGGTCCAATTGGTGGACAGGTCGGCCGAATCGCAACCTTTCACGACGCTGCGGCTTCCAGCGCAGATTGCAGATCTTGATCCAGTTGCCGCGCGACTATGTCGACGTCATTGTCGCCGAACCGGCCGAATGTGGAAACGGGCCGGTCATATTCAAACGCGACCACCCGGCCGCTGTCCTCACGTAGAAGCACGCGAATGGGCGCATGGAGACCGGCGGATATCTGGTGCCTGGCCATCTTGGACGCAGTGAATGGATTACCGATGTCATATTGAATCGCTCGGCGCTGAAGACCGGCTATCGTTAGTAATGCGCCGTAATCTCGGAAGCCGAAGATCGACAGTGTTGGTGAAGCCTCCAGCTCTCGCAAAGCTCGCTCGGTCTGTCCGTAACGCAAGAGCGTGAAAATCCCATCGTCAAGTCGCGGGAGCAGAGTCTCCAGCTTAGTCCTGACAATGTCGAATGAGTTGCTCGACCGGATTGTGACGTGTTCGACGGAAATTATTTGCTTCTCGTAGACTTCGTTTGCCATTCCACTCATCTCCCACTTCAGTGACGTGTTGAGGAGTCTGCCGTTCGTCCAGTTGAATATGGGGCGAAGCAAGGTCGGTTCTTTAGAAAGGTGACGGCAGCGTACCAAAGGTTCTTGAGTATGGAGCAAGCGATGGTGAGTGATCAGCACATCGTCGATGCGAAGCGCACTCACTCGCCTTTGCATTACGATCATAATATGTCATTATAGTCGTAAGGAAAAGGCGGATTTCTTCCGTTGCACGAATGCCGAGATTAGTGCCTCTCTAGTGTAGATATGAGCCAAGCATCGACAGGAGGAAGACCCATGATGTTATTGCAAACTCCATCGGAGTGCGCGTCGCGCAGGTCCGGCAGTAGTTATGCCAATGCGGACACCGCAAGAAGGCACCTTGCAGGAGGATTAAGCCAGTCTCGCGAAGACAGAGGGTTTCCGGGGAATAGTCTGCGTCTTTATGTGTTCTAACAATAGGGGTTCTTTAACTCCAAAGTCATGAGCGGAGCTGCTTCGTATCGATGACCGAGTGATGTCGCTTGTTGCGCGCAGCGCTCTGATTCGCAGCATGAACCAGCCTCTGTCTGCCCTATCGGCAAGCCCAACTTTTTCTACGTAGAAGGATTTATTACATGAGCGAAACCAGGACTCCGACTCCAACAGGCAGAGCGTTATCGGCGTTAGACCCAACCTTCCGAGACCATCCCGATGAGTACATCGACCTTCTTCGATCAGCGGAGCCAGTGCATCAGGATCGAGAGTTTGACCGGATCGTGTTGACGCGCGCTGAGGATATTGAGTCCGTGCTGAACGAGCGCACGATGGCTAAAGATCCGCGTAAATCTCGCCCTGGCGCCTATATCCGCGCCTTCGAGAAGGTGGACGAAAACTATCAGCCGAGCATGTTGTTTGCGGACGACCCGGATCATAAGCGCTTGCGCGGTCCAGTGTCCAAGGCATTCAATCAGCAGTCGGTCGAGGCCATACGGCCGCGAATCGCCGAAATCGCGAATCGGCTTTTGGATGAGATTCCGGATCCGCGACGCTTTGACGTCGTTGCAGCCTATTCGAACCCTTTACCGACGATCGCCATCGCGGCGATGTTAGGTATCGATGAAAAGGATCAACGGGACTTTAAGCGTTGGTCAGACAGTCAGGTGCATAGCCTCAATCCCCTGCGCACCGAAGGACAGACGGCCAGTCTTGATCAGGGAAGAACCGCTCTGAGCCAATATTTTGCCGAGGTGATCCGCGAGCGTCGCAAGAACCGTGGCACGGACCTCATCAGCAGCCTTATATCCGCGGAAGAAGACTGCCAAGAGCTTACCGAGGCGGAGATCATCGGCATGTGCCAATTGTTGCTTGTCGCAGGCAACGTCACGACGACCGACCTGATTGGAAATGGTGTGTTGGCGCTGCTCAGGAATCCCACAGAACTTGCTAAGTTGCGTGCACAGCCAGAACTTATCCGTAACGCGGTTGAGGAGGT
>DASYBJ010000362.1:0-9924 GCA_036500845.1 Acidobacteriaceae bacterium | reverse complement strand
TTGACGGCGCAGAATCACTGACAAGCACGCCGGCGAGAGTGCTACATTAGGTCGCTAAAGGGCGACGTACTCTTCGGCATTTAGCTTTGTCTGTTTGCATTTTGCTGTGAAGTAGCGCGAGGTCGTAAATGAAAGCTGCGCTGGCGCTCATTACAATTAACGCGCTCACCTGCTTGCTCGCTTCTCCTGCTGGCGCGATTGCAGATGCCAAGCCCCCGCAGATATCTCGGGAGATCGCACCGATACGATTACGCGTGATCGAGGGGAAGGACATCCGCTTTACGCGTTTTTCGATGGAACAAGGACTCTCCGAAAGCCGCGTCGAATTCATGCTGCAGGATCATCAGGGGTTCATGTGGTTTGGCACTTTCAACGGGTTGAACCGTTACGACGGCTATCGCTTCAAGTCTTACAAGCCCGAACCGAACAACTCCAACAGTATCGGCGGAGTCCGCATCTACTCGCTTTTTCAGGACCGGTCCGGCGCGCTGTGGATCGGCGTTGAGCAGGAACTGGACCGATTCGACCCCGTCAAGCAGACATTCACCCATTTCCACTCCAATCCGAACGATCCTGCGAGCCCGTCGGGATACGTGGAGCACATAACCCAGGACAGCGACGGCATGTTGTGGCTTGCCACGCGCAACGGACTGGATCGACTAGATCCGGACACCGGACGGTTCACCCACTATCGCCACGATCCAAACGATCCCCAGAGTCTGAGCAGCAGCGATGTGCGGTTCGTGCTCGAAGATCGGCAGGGCACACTCTGGGTTGCGACGGGCGCCGGTCCCGACGCGTTTGACCGCCGGACGGGGAAGATTATTCGTCATTATCCGATTTCCCGGTACCCGCCCCTGAACCGCATGTTGGAAGATCGTTCCGGGACGCTGTGGCTCAGTTCGGACCGAGATGGCGGCATTACCTCGCTCGATCGAAAGACCGGCGTATTCACGACATACGCGTATTTTGATGAGTGGCCCGCGACACCGGGCGTGCACGGCTGCTCCGCAATCCTAGAAGACCGGCACGGGATGCTGTGGCTCGCCACGAGACCCGAGGGCTTGATTAAGTTTGATCGCCAGCGCCGGCAGTTCACACGGTATCGGAATGACCCGAGCAATCCCGCGAGCCTGAGCAGAAGCAGCGCTGTTTCGCTGGTGGAAGATCGCGAGGGCGGCATTTGGGTGGGGACCGACAGCGGAGGTGTGAACCGGTTTTCCAGCGAGCCATCGCCGTTTACCACTTTCCGGGAAGAACCCGGCAATCCGAAAAGCCTTCAGGGGACGAACTTCATCCTATCGGTCTTTGAGGACAGCCAGGGGATTCTCTGGGTGGCCACAAGGCTACTCAACCGGCTCGATCGGAAAACCGGACGGTTCACGGTGTACCGGCACGATCCGGCAGATTCTGCAAGCATCACCGCAGACATCGTCTTTGGGACGGTTGAGGACCGCGCGGGATTCCTATGGTTCAGTACGTGGGGAGGAGGGCTGAATCGGTTCGATCGCAGAACCGGACGGTTCAGAGCATACCGGCACGATCCGGCGAATCCGGCGAGCCTAAGCGATGACTTCGTTTGGTCACTGCTTCTCGATCACGATGGCAATGTCTGGGCCGGTACAGAGGACGGTCTCAATCGTCTGGACATGCGCACCGGGCGCTTTACCGTTTTTCGTTTCGATGGCCCGCCCGAAAGCCGGGTCTATCGGGCCCTTGCTGAGGACATGGATGGATCGATCTGGATGGGTACCTTCGAGCAGGGTTTGCAGCATCTCGATGTCCGGACGGGCAAAATCGTCGCCTACAAATATGATCCGAACGACAGCCGCAGCCTTAGCAACAACCGCGTGAATGCAATAACGGTGGACCACTCCGGGACGCTGTGGGTCGGGACCCAAAACGGTTTGGACCGGTTGGATCGCAAGACTGGGGAATTCGCGATCTTCAACGAGCGGGAAGGATTGCCCAACAATGCCGTGGAGGGCATCCTGGAAGATTCCGCCGGGAACCTGTGGCTGTCGACCGGGAACGGCTTGTCCAAATTCGATCCGCGCGCCAGGACGTTCAAGCACTACCATGCCGAAGACGGCTTGGCGGGCGATGAATTCAACAGTTGCAGTGGATGCAGCTTCAAGAGCAGTGCTGGGGAGATGTTCGTGGGTGGGGTCGACGGGCTCACCGCCTTCTATCCCGACCGCGTAGTCGACAACCCTTACGTGCCGCCCATTGTCCTGACGGACTTCCGCCTCTTCAACGATCCGGTCTGGCCCGGTAAGGGCTCTGTCCTGCAGAAGTCGATTGCCTACACAGATGTTTTGACGCTGGCACACGAGCAGAACATCTTCTCGTTCGAATTTTCAAGCCTTAGCTATGTCGCACCGCAAAGGAATCGTTACCGGTACATATTGGAGGGGCTGGAGAAGACCTGGAATGAAGTAGGCAGCGGTCAACGATTCGTAACGTACACGACGCTTCCTCAGGGCCGCTACACGTTTCGCGTACAAGGCTCCAGCAGCAGCGGAGTGTGGAACGTCAACGGTGCCAATGTGGTCATAACGATTCTTCCGCCGTGGTGGCAAACACCGTGGTTCCGTCTGCTGAGCGTGGCGGCTTTTCTGGCACTGCTGTGGGCGACCTACCAGTTGCGTGTCCGGCAATTGCATCATGAATTTGAGATGACCGTGGAGGCGCGTGTCGGCGAGAGAGTTCGAATTGCTCGCGACCTTCATGACACTCTCCTGCAAAGCTTCCACGGTGTGCTGCTGCGGCTCGAAACTGTTTCCTTTTTGCTGCGAGAGCGCCCCATGGAAGCGCAGGAGACGCTCGACAGCACGATTGAGCAGGTTGCTGAGGCGATCACCGAAGGCCGGGATGCTGTGCAAGGATTGCGTGATTCCACCGTCCAAGGCAACGATCTCCCACTGGCCATAAGCACTCTCGGAGAAGAACTTGCGGTCGGCCCAAGCAAGCATCGATCTGGATTCCGTGTAGCAGTTGAGGGCGAGGCACGAGACCTGCATCCCATTCTTCGTGACGAGATCTACAAAATTGCGGCCGAAGCGCTCCGGAACGCCTTCCGGCACGCCCAAGCAAAACAGGTCGAGGTTGAGATCCGCTATGACGATGAGCAATTCCGATTACGTGTGCGGGACGACGGAAGAGGAATTGATCCAGCGGTTCTCTCCGGCCAAGGCAGTGAGGGACACTACGGCTTGCGTGGCATGCGGGAACGCGCCACAGTCATGGGAGGTAAGCTAGTCGTGTGGAGCGAAGTCAATGCAGGTACCGAACTGGAACTGCGCGTTCCTGCCAGTACCGCCTACGCGACAGCCCGGAGACGTTCCTGGTTCTCACGAAGGTTTGCCGGGAAGGCGAGCGCATGAAGTAGGAGCCCGGTCATGAGCGCCGATATTCCGCGCATTCGAATTCTCGTGGTCGACGACCATCCAGTCGTGTGCCAAGGCATCGCTGGTCTGCTTCGCGTCCAGCCGGATATGCTCTTAGTAGGTGAAGCATCCAACGGGCGCGAGGCTATTCAGCAATTCCGGATACACCATCCGGATGTCACGCTGATGGACTTGCAAATGCCGCAAATGAACGGCCTCGACGCGCTCATTGCCATTCGCAACGAATTTACGGACGCCAAAGTTATTGTACTGACGACCTACGCGGGCGATGTGCAGATTCTCCGTGCACTCAAGGCCGGTGCTCAGGCCTACCTGCTCAAGAATACGTTACACAAAGAATTACTGGAGACAATCCGTGCCGTTCATACGGGAAAGAAGACCCTCTCCCCTGAGGTTTCGTACGAAATCGCCGAGCATGCGACTGACGACGCCCTGACGCCGGCAGAAATGCTTGTCTTGCGACTGATCGCAGCTGGGAATGCGAACAAGCAAATTGCAGATCAGCTCTCAATCACAGAGGAAACCGTCAAGAGTCGAGTCAAGTGCATTCTTTCCAAATTGGGCGCCCACGATCGGACGCACGCCGCAATGATCGCCTTGAAGAGAGGGATTATCGAGCTGTAGTTTCTGCAGGGTGTCTTCCGGTCCGCGGACGTCCTTCAAAACTCTAAAGGGTGACGATTACAACCCTTTTTGGGGTTTCGATCAGCCTTTCCAAAGCTAGAGACTGGTGGAGTTCAGAAAGGTGCGTCTTGCGACGCCTATATTCCACATTCGCTGGCGGTTGGCCTGGAATCGGTCTGCTTCTCATGCGCGTCGTTCTTGGCGCTTCACTGGTTGTGCGCGCGAGCTCGACGCTGTGGGGCGACCCTCCTGTCACTTCAACGATAATTTCCGCATTTCTGGCGGGATTCGGACTCCTTCTCATTGCCGGCCTGTGGACGCCCATCGTGGGAGCTTTGGTTGCGTTGCTCGAAACCTGGCAAATCATGACGATGGCAGGAGACCGGTGGATCGCCTTATTGCTGGGCACTATCGGCAGCTCTCTCGCTATGTTAGGACCGGGTCTATGGTCAGTCGATGCTCGCCTGTTTGGGTGGAGGCGCGTGGAACTTTCGCCGCGCAAAATCAGCTCCAACTCCTGAAAGACTCCCTCATCAATACCGAAATTTCTGGCTCAAGCGAGGCTGTTATTTTCCCTCTCTAGAGTTCGCGATTTGCCCCGTAGTGGGGCTGTCCGCAAACGGAAATAGTTGGACAATTCGTTCATCGCTAGACAACAGGCTCTGAATTCAAGCTGAAACCCAGAGGGTTGAACGCGAAATAAGGAGGAGATCATGTCACATGGGGGTGTTGCTTTAACAGGCACGGCAGGTCTCGCATCAACAAGCTTTGTGAGCGAGTGTGACGACCAGCAGCTACATCCGGGATCAGAGAATTATTCTGCTCTTAACGGGGAAAGGACAACGATTGCGCCGGCGGTGGACGGCGACTTCAACTTCGATCGCTTGAGGCGGACTCGAAACGACCTTGATGCGGAGAAGAACAGGCTCCAGCTCCTTCTGGATCTAACCACCCAGATCGGTCCTGATGTAGAGCTCGCCCAGCTTCTTACTACCGCGACGGCAAAAATCCGGCGCTCGGAAACGATGGCAGCATTATGTTCCATTTAGATTATCTTTCTTGTTTCCTCACCGTCTTAGCGACAATACTGCTCGCACGGAAATCTTGGATCGGACTCCTTGTCGCAATTGTCAACAGCTTGACCGTCTGTGTAATTGGATTGCGAACGTCACAGCTTGGCTTTATTCCAGCGAACCTGTTTTGCATCTGCGTATACGCGTTCAGCATGCGGCCGTGGCTCAAGGAACAAACACGCGCAAATCGAGATCAAGCGCAGCGAGAGGATAGTGGTTCGGTCGCGGACGGCGCTCGGATGACCCCTGCTATGCAGACTTGGGTTGGAGAAGCTGTACATTCTAAGTAGTGTCAGCGCAGCTCTGCGATCCGGGCTGTACTGCGAAAGATCGAGATCGTTGTCCCAACGGATTCGACGGTACTGATCTGCGGCGAAACGGGCACCGGTAATGAACTCATTGACCTATGCCGGACTGGGTTATGTCTTCAGTCATAATCTGAATCGCGCGGGCAGTCTTTTCATCGCCCTTGCTTTGTTGGCACTTACGTTTTACGCGATCCACAAGCTATTTCGGCGTTCGCTGCGCATTCGAGTTTTCGAAAGACACCAGTTGATCAGATTGAATTTGGAGATTCCGTGCGTGAGCCCAGCGGAGTCATCGAAGGACTAGGAGTGACTGCGTTTCAATCTGGAACGGACCCGCAACCGGGAGGCTCATCGTGGTTCTTCGAGCTGAACCAGTTCTTGTAATTGCGCCCATGGAGTCGCAGATATGCGAGCGGCGCGGTCACGTGCTCGGTGCCGTGCAGGGAAGCTCCGAGTCCCTCGTCGATATTCACCCACGCCGGTGCCCTCCAAGCGTACCGGCTCACGCTCGTTGTCTTTTGGGGTGAATTTCAAGGAGACCGGAAACTGGAACAGCACAACCAGTAGATGGCGTCGATCGGCGAGCACGTCTAGAAAGCGCCGACTCTCTTCGATATCGGCGGGAGCGTGTCTTAGGCTCTCGACGGATGTCGGCGCTTTTTCGCTCGCTGGGCTTCGTACCGGCAGCGTGTGTGAACACCTGATTTGACGGTATGCGACTCGTTCGCTGGAAAGGAATTGATCCAGTGGATCACTCACCTCAGGCAAGGAGGGACGCTGCGGCTTGCACCCTGTGCGAGAAACGCGCCACACTGACGGGTGATAACCTGACGGTCTGGAGCAAAGTTGATGCGGGTACCGATCTGGAAATACGTGTTCCTGCCAGATACGTGTTCCTGCTGGTAGCATGTGCGACAGCTCGAAAAGGTTGCTGGTGCCGCCAAAACCTTGCGGGCAAGGCATGATGATCATTCGCCGAAATACGGCGTCGCGCTTGCGGGGAGTGAGCCGGCTCTTGCTTGTGTGCGTTGTTCATGCTTCATATGCCATAGCAGCCGAACCACACTCAGCGACAATTGCAACTGCCGACGGCAGGAAGACTCGTGTCCAGGAGCCGACGACGAAGGTTGCCTTTCGCCAGGAGCCGGAACCAGGAGCTCACTCTGCTCCAAGCGAGCTTCAAGATATCCCAGCTGAGGGCGGCCCTGCCCGGATGAGGGACCTCAAATTTGCCCACCTCACCACCGACGATAGCCTGGCTCAGAACGACGTTGTTGCGATTTTGCAGGATCACCGCGGCTTCATGTGGTTTGCCACCGGCGAAGGCCTCAACCGTTACGACGGAAACTCCTTCGTCGTATACAAAAACAACCCCAACGATCCCGGAAGCCTGAGCCACAACTTCATTCGGGATCTGGTCGAAGACGATCATGGCTATCTGTGGGTTGCTGCTCATCCCGGCATAAACAAATTCGACCCCACAACCGAACGTAGTACCCGCTACATTCACGACCCTAACAACCCGAATAGCCTTGGCAGCGACGCGGTCTGGCGGATCACCCGCGACAGCAGCGGGTATTTGTGGTTTGCCGAAGACAACGGCGTAGACAGATTCGACCCGCGCACGGAAACTTTCACTCATTACCGCAATGACTCCAGTGGCCAGTTCGTTGGGAGAATCACTCACGTCCTCGAAGATAGCCATCGGGAGATCTGGTTCGTTGGCGAACTCGGCGTCTTCCACTTGAACGGGAAGACAGGGCAGATTACCCGCCCTCCCGCAGCGATCAAGGGCCTATCCGCAAACTACTTGTACGAAGACAAGGCCGGCGACTTTTGGATGCTGGCCCATTCCCCGATCGTCGGGCTGGTCAAATATGATCGGCACGCAGAGCGGCTCACGCAATACCCGCTCGGAGCCGGCGCTGCCGGACTGGAGAGCAGCACGCTCCTCGATGATGGGGGGAACGGATTATGGGTGCCATCGAGCCTGGGCCTCTTTTACTTTGATCGGCGAACAGAACGTTTTACCTACCGGTTTCAACACGATGAGACCAACCCGAACAGCCTGAGCGATAACAGCGTTGTTGCACTATTCCGTGATCGGGCCGGCTTGCTTTGGGTGGGCACTCAAAATGGCGGGCTGAATATCCTCAATTTCCAACAAGAACAATTCGGCCATTTTACGCATCGCCCGTCCGACCCTGATAGTCTCTCCGCCGGCAAGCCCACCGCGATCTACCAGGAGCCTCATGGCGTTTTGTGGGTAGGTTCGTTCCCGCGCGCCCTGGATAGATTGGATCGAAAGACGGGAAAGGTCACGCATTTTGTTCCCGGCCCGGAAGGCAAGAACAACCTTAGCAAAGGCGGTGATCTCACGAGCATTTTCAAAGATGCGCGCGGCTACCTCTGGGTTGGGGGCTGGAGCGCCGGGCTTGACCGATTCGATGAACGCACTGGCCAGTTCAAACATTACGGGCACAACCCTGGCGATCCTCACACTCTGATGACGGATAACGTGGTCAACATCTACGGAGATCCAAGCGGGCAACTATGGGTGGGGCAGTATGGCGGGGTCAGCCGATTTGATCCGGCAACGGGCCAATTCACTAATTACCGGCTTGGTCCGGATGAATCGGCCGGCTTGGCGTATACCGTCTCTGCTTTCTATCGCGATCGCTCCGGCACACTCTGGCTGGGGACCTGGGGCGGCGTGCTGAGCCGGTTCGATGAAAAGGCAAACACGTTTGTGAACTACCCACCCGACCAGCGTGACCCTCACCGGCTTCAGGGCGGCAGCATCGGCGCCATTCACGAAAACCGGGACGGAACACTATGGCTGGCCTCCGGACTGGGCCTTTACCGGTTCGACCGGCAAACCGGAACAATCGCACGCTACACAGAAAACCAGGGTCTGCCCAGCAACGACCTCATGGGCATTCTCGAAGATGGCGCCGGCAGGCTCTGGATTTCCAGCAAAACGGGAATATCGCGGTTCGTTCCGAAGACGGAGACATTTCGGAACTACGACGTGTCCGACGGACTGCTGAGCAATGACTTCTCGAGGGCCTGCTATCAGCAAGGGCACAACGGAGAGATGTTGTTTTGCGGCAGCAATGGTGTCACCGCCTTCTTCCCCGAGAGTATCCGGGACAATCCCTACGTGCCACCGGTGGTGATTACCAGCCTGAAAATCTTTAACAAACCCGTTCCCATCGGAGCCAAGTCCATACTCAAGAAAGCCATCTCCTACGTCGATTCCCTGACTCTCCCCTATCGGGATAATGTTTTCTCCTTTGAATTTGCGGCGTTGAGTTACGCAAATTCCCAGAAGAACCGCTACCGATATAAGCTCAAAAATTTCGACCCTGGCTGGAACGAGGTGGGAAGCCAGCAGCGCCTGGCTACTTACACGAACCTCGACCCTGGGAAATATGTTTTTCGCGTGCAGGGATCGAACAGCAATGGCGTATGGAATGAACAAGGGGTGTCGTTGACTATTATCATCACGCCCCCCTGGTGGAATACAACGTGGTTTCGCGCGCTGTGCGCGGCGAGTTTGCTGACGCTGCTGTGGGCGGCCTACCATTGGCGTTTGCGGCAATTGCACCATCAGTTCGAGATGACATTGGATGCGCGCGTCAGTGAGCGCACACGAATCGCACGGGACCTTCACGACACGCTGCTGCAAAGCGCCCACGGCTTGCTGCTGCGATTCCAGACCGTTTCCGAGTTGTTGCCAGCGCGCCCGCTCGAGGCGAAACAGAAGCTCGACAGCGCGATTAACCAGACTGCGGAGTTCATCACTGAAGCTCGGGATGAGGTGCAAGGGTTACGCGAGTCCACAGTCCAAGGCAACGATCTGGCCCTAGCCGTAAGCACGCTTGGGGAAGAATTCGCAACCGGCTCGACCGGCTACCGACCTGCATTCCGTGTAGCAGTTGAGGGTGAGGCGCGGGATCTGCATCCCATTCTTCGCGATGAGATTTACAGGATTGCCGCCGAAGCGCTGCGGAATGCGTTTCGGCATGCCCAGGCAGATAATGTTGAGGTTGAAATCCGCTATGACGATCAGCAATTTCGATTGCGCGTGAGGGACGATGGAAAAGGCATCGATCCCGCGGTGCTCTCGCGGCAGGGCAGTGAGGGACACTACGGCTTGCCTGGTATGCGGGAACGCGCAACGCTTGTTGGAGGTAAGCTGACAGTGTGGAGCGAAGTGGATGCGGGGACCGAAGTAGAGCTGTGGGTACCCGCGAGCAGCGCCTACACAGCGGATCGGAAAGCTTCCTGGTTGTCACGAAAGCTTGCCGGGAAGGCGAGCGCATGAAGTAGGAGCCCGGTCATGAGCGCCGATATTCCGCGCATTCGAATTCTCGTGGCCGACGACCACCCAGTCGTGTGCCAAGGCATCGCTGGTCTGCTTCGCGTCCAGCCGGATATGCTCTTAGTAGGTGAAGCATCCAACGGGCGCGAGGCTATTCAGCAATTCCGGATACACCATCCGGA
>DASYBJ010000361.1:0-4911 GCA_036500845.1 Acidobacteriaceae bacterium | reverse complement strand
TGAGCTGCAGGCGATCGCCGACCAGACCAACGATCGCGCTACATTCCTGCGCTTGGCAGAAACCCTCACCGCATTCCTTGCTCGGTTGCGCACCGCCGCTGAAACGCTTAGTGTCATTGAACGCCAGAGAATCGTGCGACTACTGGTTAAAGACGTTCTGGTCGGCGAAGATACCATTACCATTCGTCACAGCATTCCAATTCCTTCGGGTCCTCCCCTAAACGGAGGATCGGAGTCTGCAGACGGTCAAAATTACCTTTTGTGTAAGGGGCGTGATTTCACCGTTGCTCAGTAACCTCTATCTGAACGAAGTAGATCGGATGCTGGAGAAGGCGGTGGAAGCCACGCGAAGGGGCAAGTCAACCAAAGTCCAATACGCAAGATTTGCGGATGACCTGGTGATCTTGATCGACGCAGAGCGGCAAAGCGACTGGTTGGCGACGGCGATAAACAAGCGACTGCGCGAGGAGTTCGCGAAGCTACACGTTGCGATCAACGAGGACAAGAGTCGGATGGTCGATCTGAAGAAGGGAGAGAGCTTCACCTTCCTGGGTTTTGAATTCCGGCGCATTCTCAGTTTTCAGCGGAAGTGGCGGCCATACTATGCGCCCAAGCTGAAGCAGCGAACAGCGCTGTTTGCGAAGCTCAGGGACATCTTCCGGCAGCATGTCAGCTGGCCTGTCGAATTTGTGATTGCGAAAGTCAATCCGGTTCTGCGTGGCTGGGTGAACTACTTTCGGGTCGGTCATTCGAGTTCCTGCTTCACGATGGTGAAGGAATGGGTAGAACGGAAGATCAGGCGGCATCTGATGCGTGCCCGGGGACGACAAGGCCTTGGCTGGAAGCGGTGGAGTAGCACATGGTTCTATGAACGGCTGGGCTTGTTCAATGACTACAAGCTTCGTCGATGGACCAGTGCGAAAGTTGCCTCAGCACAATAGGCCACATAACCCTTGATACGAAGCAAACAGGTGCGCCCAGTGCGGGAAATCTGCACGCTGGGTGCGATGTGGCGGGGGCTGGAAACGGATTTACGGTTGGGCTACTGAGGCACTCCCAGAGGAAACGGGGAGCAACAGCTAGGCTCGACCTTCGGAATACCGCGCCAGTCCTCTACCCGACTGCGGAGTCCAAAGACTGATATTCTCGCAAACGTACTTTATTGTCCGAATTCTGTAGGGACCCCTAAAGGCTCCAAAGTTGAGCTGCCAAACCATGTGCAGCCAGAGCCGCGGCCTCATCCCCGCGACGGCAATGCGTCATTTATTGACAACGTATCTATGACAAATATCTCCACAAACAACAAACAACAGTAACCCCAAGAAAGAAGACCCTAATTTACCGAGGCGCGCTCGTCGTTGTCGTGCCGGTAGTCACCGCCCTTGATCTTTTTCTGTGCCGCCCGAAAGCACCAAATGGGGCGGGGTCAACATCGGTTCCCGCGCATGTTCGAGCCGCGTGAACAGTGGCCGCGTATCCGTCTCGAATTCCGCGAAATCCTTGTAGACCCGGATTTCGGCGACGCGCCGAAAACTGTCGCGCAAATTGGTAAAGTCGCCGGAACGGCGCTGATACCGGCGAATGACATCGTCCATTTTCGAGGCGCGATAAGCCACCGGGATCACGGTCTCGATCCTTAGAGTCTAGCTTCCAGAATTACTCTCAAAGCTACAGTCTTAGCGTACAAAATTCTCGGATTGGTCCCCCCTGGTGCGACCTGGAGCACAAACATCAATCATGACTCCTCCACATCGGTGTCTTGCACTTGGCGGGCTTCGTTCAGCTCCTTGCGTAGCTTTTCGACCACCTCTTGCAAATCTTCTATGGATGGAACCTCAGCTTGCAGCGGTTCGGGAAGTTCGCGGGTGACCCGATAGGTCGAGACGCCGATCGGCTGGGCGATGTTCTGCAACGTGTACTCAACGATCGGACCGCTCCGACTTTCGCAGAGCAGGACACCGATGCTTGGGCCATCGATCGGCGTCCGCATCGTGCCATCCACTGCTGACAGATAAAAACTCAGTTTGCCGGCGTATTCCGGCTTAAAGGCACCGTTTTTTAACTCTATAACGAAGTAGCAGTGTAACCGTAGATGGTAAAAGAGCAGGTCGATGTAAAGGGATGCCCGTCGACTTCAAGTTGCACCTGGCTTCCCACAAAGGCAAAGCCACGGCCCAACTCCAACAAAAGGTCCCGAAGGTGCTTGAGTAGCCCGCGCTCCAGCTCCCTTTCCCTGGCGCTTGAACTCAAAGTCAGAAACTCGAACGAATAGGGGTCCTTGAGAATCTGTTGCGTCAGGTCTGAATCTTCTGCCGGAAGGGTTCGGGAAAAATTGGAGAGGGCCTTGCCTTCCCGTTCCCTGCTGTCCAAAAAATGAGAGAAATGGGTTTGTCCGCTCGAATAATCTTTCTGACGATTCATTCGGAAGAAGAGTTTGTGAGCGCCTGTAGGGCTGAAGGTGCGCTCGGCTATGTCCTGAAAGGCAAGATGAAGGCTCAACTGATACCGGCCATCCGTGCCGCCTTGGCCGGAGAGTTCTACACAAGTCTCCACTGACTCACAGATTGAAGGGAGGGCGCCCAATCGACGTTGGCTAGGCCCAGTTGGCAATTTGATATTCTCAAACAGTCACAATTTGGCAATGTTCTTAGGATGCCCCTTTTGAAGAGTGGCCTGTCATGGAGCTCTGCCTTGCGGGCCAGCTTTGGCGTTTCGGCCACTACCTCGTCGGGCAACATCGTCGAGGCGGACATCGGGGAACGGTAAGCGTCCTCCTGGTCGCAACTGTTGCGGGCTGTCTCTTGTCGCAGTCGAGCATCTAAACTGTGGGCAAAGGAGACCGAACTCGTAATGTATGAAGTTGTTTGGAAGCGTCAATTGCATAAGCCGATTGAGGGCGCTGGTTATTGGCGATTCATTTACGTTGCTGAGGGTGGTGGTCCGAATTTGTTCTGGGTCTTTCAGGAAGATGTTTTGACCCCGCGCGAGGTTGACGGCAAGCTGAAAGATGTGGAGTTCGTCAGCCCGGGCGCGGTCGCGCGCAGATACGATAGTAAAGAGGCTGCTATGAAACGTGTTGAAGAATATTTGGTCGCGTCTAAATCTGACGGGTGGGTACTATCTCAGGAATCGTCAGTCGGCTGAAATTGTTAACCTTGTCGCGCCGCAGGTTCGCCAATTCGATCCTGCTAAGCGTGGGCTGCCCGCCTCGCCTTAGGCTTCTGCGCCGCTCGTTCTAACCCAAACCAATTTGGGGTTCAAGGCGCAGTGGAACGGAAAATCGGGTTAAGGGTTTATGAGTTGGGATCTGCGGGATCACGCAAGGGTCTCAACTCGCCTTTTGCTACTGCCTCCGGCATCGAGAAGGAATATCGGCCAAGCATAGATTGATCACTCGTGGCATTGATGTGGATAAGGCAACAAAGGAGGCTCGTCTTTCTGTTTTCGATGCCGTGGAATTGTTAAACGGGTTGATGGAAGCTGGCGAGCCGAACCGAGAGCGTTTTCTCTTGCAACTCGCAAACATAATTCGCACGACCGAAGCCGCCGCTGTCGCGGAAAAGACGCCATTCGTAGTATTCGGCGAAATGGGTGCCGTGTTGTGGGAGCAGAAGAAGTATGATGCCGCTATTCGGCTCGAACAGCTATGGAGTGAACTTGCCCAGACCTACTCCTTTTATCTTTGTTGTGGGTATCCTGCAAGCGCATTTCAGGAAGATTCGAAAGGTGACCCTTACGCTGCAATCTGTGCAGAACACACTGACGTGGTTTCTACGTTCTGAGCTTCTTCTTTGCACCCGCTCTCGATTCGGGTATATATCTTCAACCAGCCGCCCGCTGCGACTCGCGCCCCAACTCGATAGGCACCCGAACATGGATGGTCGTTCCGCTCATCGGTTTCGATTCAATCGAAATCGTTCCATTCACCAGTCTGACTCGCTCCTGCATGCTGGTCAGACCCAAACCTCTGCCTTGTCTTGCCACCTCGATGTCGAACCCTTTGCCTAAATCAGTCACGATGAGACGAAGTTCGTTTGAGTGCTCCGCTAGTTGCACTTCGACTCGTTTCGTCCCGCTATACTTGACGGAATTGTGCAGGGCTTCCTGCAAAACTCGAAACAAGCAAACCCCAACGTCGAGTGGCAGAACACTTACGACATCACTCTTGAACTCAACCTCCATTCTCTGCCGCTCGCCGAATTCTCTGCACCAGCTTTTTATCCCTGCAACAGCACCTAGATATTCCAGTTTTGATGAATGCAACTCGTGAGACAAGGCTTGGACATCGTCGGAAATTTCAGTCGTCTGTTTTCGGAGTTCTTGCAGACGGCTCCCGACTTCAACAGGATTGTCTTGCAATTGTGCGAGTTCGAGCGACAGCATTGCCAGTCGTTGGTTGATGTCGTCGTGAAGCTCTCTCCCGATCCGAGCGCGTTCTTGCTCCTCCGCCTCAATTAATCTTCGGCTCAGTGTTGAGAGCGCGTCTTGCATCTGTTTGCGGTGGGTTATATCCTCGGTGAGGATCAGAAGCCCTCCTATGATCCCGTTGGAGGTCCTCCACGGACGAACCTCCCAGCGAACCCACAAAGTAGTGCCATCTTTACGATCCCAACGCTCTTCGTCGGCTCGCAATGTTTCTCCTTCAAAGCACCGGCGGTGAACTTCTTTCCAGCCTTCAGGCATATCTGGAACAATGTCGTACTGCGAACGCCCCAGAATCTGGGAACTCTCGACTGAGTAATCTGCACACCAGCGGTCGCTCACTTGTAGATATCGCATGTCGCGGTCGAACATTGCCACTCCCGCTGGTACGTTCTTGACGAATATTTTCAGCAGTTCCTCCCGTGATTGCAGCAACGCAT
The DNA here is from genome assembly GCA_036500845.1 of Acidobacteriaceae bacterium. Lineage (GTDB taxonomy): Bacteria > Acidobacteriota > Terriglobia > Terriglobales > Acidobacteriaceae > PALSA-350. Next base: position 49 of record DASYBJ010000361.1, on the reverse strand, counting down.
CGTGCTGTTGTAGCTCACGATTCATCTCGTGCAGTCTCTTTTCTCCCTC